>NZ_CP155073.1:2825676-3139640 GCF_039621805.1 Paraburkholderia sp. PREW-6R
CGGCGCGCAGGCGCCGGCGTACACGTCGATCGTCGCGGCGGGCGCAAATGCGTGCGTGCTGCACTATCCGGCCGGCAATGCAATTGCGCAGGACGGCGATCTGATCCTGATCGACGCTGCGTGCGAACTGGACGGTTACGCGTCCGACATCACCCGAACGTTTCCCGCGAGCGGCCGCTTCACGCCGGCGCAACGCGAGCTGTACGACATCGTGCTGGCTGCGCAGCAGGCCGCCGTAGACGCCACACGCGCCGGCGCCACTTTCGACGATCCGCACCAGGCTGCCGTGCGCGTGCTGGCGCAAGGCCTGCTCGACACGGGCATTGTGGATCGCGCCAGATTCGCTTCGGTCGACGACGTCATCGCCGGGCGCGCCTACACGCCGTTCTACATGCACCGCACCGGCCACTGGCTCGGCATGGACGTGCACGATTGCGGCGACTACCGCGAACGGGGCGCGCCACGCGACGAAACCGGCGCGCTGCCGTGGCGTACGCTGCAGCCATCCATGACGTTGACCATTGAGCCGGGCCTGTACATCCGGCCGGCGGAGGGCGTGCCCGAGCGCTACTGGAACATCGGCATCCGCATCGAGGACGACGCAATCGTCACGGCCGACGGCTGTGAATTGATGACCCGCGACGTGCCGGTCGCCGCCGACGAGATCGAAGCGTTGATGCAGGAAGCGCGCGCGGCACACGGAACAAGGAAGTAACCGCCATGAACGACGTCGCCCCGTCGACCATCATCCTGAAGCACGCGGCTCGGGCCCATCCGTTCGATTTCGACGTCACGATTGTCGGCGCCGGGCCGGTCGGGCTGGCGCTCGCTGGCTGGCTCGCGCGCCGCAGCGCGACGCGAGCGCTCAAAGTGGCCCTCGTCGATGCCCGCGAACCGGAAGACTCGATCGCCGATCCCCGCGCGATCGCCGTGTCGCAGGGCAGCCGTATGATCCTGGAGCCGTTGCGCTGGCCCGCGGACGCGACGGCGATTCACCGCATCCACGTATCGCAGCGCGGGCATTTCGGCCGCACGTTGATCGATCACAGCGAGCATGGGTTGCCGGCGCTCGGCTACGTGGTGCGCTACGGTTCGATCGTGCATGGGCTCGCCGACGCCGTGCACGCCACGGACGTGCACTGGTTTCGCTCGACTTCCGCGTTTGCGCCAACCCAGGAAGACGACGGCGTCACGCTGCCGATCGAAACGGCGGGCGTTGCGCGCCAGTTGCGCACGCGCATTCTGGTGAACGCGGAAGGCGGCCTGTTCGGTGATCAGAAACTCACCCGAAGCGAGGCCGATACGCAGCGCGAAGACAACGGAGACACCCGCGACTACGGGCAGACCGCACTGGTCGGCACGGTGAGCGTGTCCGCGCCGCAACCGCACGTTGCGTGGGAGCGTTTCACGTCGCAAGGACCGATTGCGCTGCTGCCAATGGGCGGCGTGCGCGGCGGCGACTACGCGCTCGTCTGGTGCTGCGCGCCGGACGAAGCGGCGCGTCGCGCACAACTGCCGGACGAGGCCTTCCTGCGCGAACTCGGCGCCGCGTTCGGCGACCGCATGGGCCGCTTCACGCAGATTCGCGGACGCGCGTCGTTTCCGCTCGGCCTGAATGCGGTGGATACGCTCGTGAAGGGGCATGTCGTTGCGATCGGCAATGCGGCGCAAACGCTGCATCCGGTTGCCGGCCAGGGGTTGAACCTTGGTTTGCGCGACGCGCACGCGCTCGCCGACGCCCTCTCCGCGGACGGCCCGACACCACTCGCGCTCGCCACGTTCGCGCAACGCCGCGCGCTGGATCGTCGCATGACGATCGGCGCCACCGACACGCTCGCACGCCTTTTCACCGTCGACTTCGCACCGCTTGCCATCATGCGCGGGCTTGCGCTGACCGCGCTCGAATTCGTGCCGCCGGTCAAGACCGCGCTCGCCCGCCAGATGATGTTCGGACAGCGACGCTAGACCCTTCCCCACCGCCGCGCGGCCTGTTTTTTTGACAACGAGGCACGCGCGGTGAAATAAGCGCCGATTATATGAATCTGCCCACTTTCATAGAAGATTTAATGAGTTACGACGGTCACATGTCGGGTGTCGGCTAACTGTTAACGCTAAAATAGCGGTTTTCTCTCGCACTTCGCGAACGTTCCGATTGCACACTTGCCCGATCGGTCGCGCGCGTCAACGTCATGCCTACTCTCGGCTCCCACAATCTGCGCAATAACCTCTTCGTCGCCCCGATGGCCGGCGTGACCGACCGGCCGTTCCGTCAACTATGCAAACGGCTGGGCGCAGGCTATGCGGTGTCGGAAATGGTCGCCTCGAACGCGCAGCTGTGGAAAAGCGAAAAGACCATGCGGCGTGCCAATCATACGGGCGAAGTCGAGCCGATCGCCGTGCAGATCGCCGGCGCCGATCCGGCCATGATGGCCGAAGCGGCCCGCTACAACGTAGCCAACGGCGCGCAGATCATCGACATCAACATGGGCTGTCCGGCCAAGAAAGTCTGCAACGTGGCCGCGGGTTCCGCGCTGTTGCAGAACGAGCCGCTGGTGCAGCGCATTGTCGAGGCCGTGGTGGGTGCGGTCGGCGTCGGGCCCGACGCCGTGCCGGTCACGCTGAAAATCCGCACCGGCTGGAATCGCGAGAACAAGAATGCGCTGAACGTGGCGCGTCTGGCCGAAGCGGCCGGCATTTCCATGTTGACCGTGCACGGCCGCACGCGTGCCGACCTGTATCACGGCGACGCCGAATACGAAACCATCGCCGCCGTGAAAGCGGCAGTGCGGATTCCGGTGGTCGCCAACGGCGACATTACGTCGCCCCAGAAGGCTCGCGAGGTGCTCGCCGCGACCGGCGCCGACGCGATCATGATCGGCCGCGCGGCGCAGGGGCGCCCGTGGCTGTTCCGCGAGATCGGGCATTTCCTGCAGACGGGCGAACTGCTGCCGCCGCCGCGCATCGACGAAATCCAGCAGGTGATGAACGAGCATCTCGAAGACCACTATGCGTTCTACGGGGAATTTACCGGTGTTCGCACTGCGCGCAAGCACATCGGCTGGTACACTCGCGGCCTTTCTGGCGCCAACGTGTTCCGGCATCGCATGAATACGCTGGACACCACGCGCGAACAACTCCTCGCCGTCAACGAATTCTTCGACGCGCAGAAGGCGATCTCCGACCGCCTCGTCTACGTCGACGAATCGCCCAACAACAAGGGCGAGGGCCCAACCGACCTTCTGGCAGCATGAGCAAGAACAATATCGAACAATCAGTCCGCGACAGCCTGGGGATGTACTTTCAGGACCTCGACGGCTCAAATCCGCACGACGTCTACGACATGGTCATTTCGTGCGTGGAAAAACCCTTGCTCGAAGTGGTGCTCGAGCAGGCAGGCGGCAATCAGTCGCTCGCCGCCGAGTATCTCGGCATCAACCGCAATACGCTGCGCAAGAAACTGCAACAGCACGGGCTTCTGTAGGCTGCCGTCTCTCGCTGTGGTCCGTTGCCGTTTTTCGCGCCCCGCCACGTTTTCCTTCGGCTTTTCGTCTTCATCATGATCAAGCAAGCGCTCATCTCCGTTTCCGACAAGTCCGGCATTGTCGACTTCGCCAAGTCGCTGTCGGACCTCGGCGTCAAGATCCTGTCGACCGGCGGCACCGCGAAACTGCTCGCGGACGCGGGTCTTTCCGTCACCGAAGTCGCGGATTACACCGGCTTCCCGGAAATGCTGGACGGGCGTGTGAAGACGCTGCATCCGAAGGTGCACGGCGGCATCCTCGCGCGTCGCGATCTGCCGGAACATATGGCGGCGCTCGAGAAACACGATATTCCGACCATCGATCTGCTGGTCGTGAACCTGTATCCGTTCGTGCAGACGGTCACCAAAGAAGAATGCTCGCTGGAAGACGCGATCGAGAATATCGATATCGGTGGCCCGACCATGCTGCGTTCGGCGGCAAAAAATCACCGTGACGTGACGGTGGTCGTCGATCCGGCGGACTATGCAATCGTGCTCGACGAAATGCGCGCGAACGCCAACGCGGTGTCGTACAAGACGAATTTTCGCCTCGCCACCAAAGTGTTCGCGCACACCGCGCAGTACGACGGCGCGATCACGAACTATCTGACGAGCCTGACCGACGAGTTGCAGCACGCGTCGCGCAACACGTACCCGGCCACGTTCAACCTGGCATTCGACAAGGTGCAGGACCTGCGCTACGGCGAGAATCCGCATCAGAGCGCCGCGTTCTATCGCGACCTGGTCGTGCCGGCCGGCGCGTTGGCCAACTACAACCAGTTGCAGGGCAAGGAACTGTCGTACAACAACATCGCGGATTCCGACGCGGCATGGGAATGCGTGAAGACGTTCGACGTGCCGGCCTGCTTGATCGTCAAGCACGCGAATCCATGCGGCGTGGCGGTAGGCGCTAACGCGCACGACGCATATTCGAAGGCGTTCCAGACCGATCCGACCTCGGCGTTCGGCGGCATCATCGCGTTTAACCGCGAAGTGGACGAGACGGCAGCGCAAGCCGTGGCGAAACAGTTCGTCGAAGTGCTGATCGCGCCGTCGTTCAGCGCCGAAGCGCGTCAGGTTTTCGCGGCGAAGCAGAACGTGCGTCTGCTGGAAATTGCTTTGGGCGAAGGCCATAACGCGTTCGATCTGAAACGCGTCGGCGGCGGTCTGCTGGTGCAGTCGCTCGATTCGAAAAACGTGCAGCCGCACGAATTGCGTGTGGTCACGAAGCGTCATCCCACACCGAAGGAAATGGACGACCTGCTGTTCGCGTGGCGCGTCGCGAAGTTTGTGAAGTCGAACGCGATCGTGTTCTGCGGCAATGGCATGACGCTTGGCGTCGGCGCGGGCCAGATGAGCCGCGTGGACTCGGCGCGCATTGCGGGCATCAAGGCGCAGAACGCCGGCTTGACGCTGGCGGGCTCGGCGGTCGCGTCGGACGCGTTCTTCCCGTTCCGCGACGGCCTCGACGTCGTGGTTGCGGCAGGCGCGACCTGCGTGATTCAACCGGGCGGCTCGATGCGCGACGACGAAGTGGTCGGCGCGGCGGACGAGCACAACATCGCGATGGTCATGACCGGCGTGCGGCACTTCCGGCATTGAACGAGATACTCATGGCACGCCGCTCGCGGCGGTAGCCTGAGCCAAACGGTCCGGTGGCTTCCCACCGGGCCGTTTTTTCTTGCGCGGCCTTTTTGTGTGCGCGCTCTTTTTGTGCGAGCGCTAGTCCTGTGGATCTTTACGCGCATACCCGTCGCTGACCTCCGCGTGCTGGCTGATATACGTGCTGAGTCCCTGTCCTTTGCGCGCGAGGCGCTTGAGCGTCCTGACGTGCGTTGCGCCAACGCTCGCCTCCGTGTACCAGTACGACACGCCCGACCTGAATCGAACGCGAATGAAATCGTCGCCAATTTCATAAGCGTCGATGCCCGAGTCGCCACTGACATTGCGATAGCGCTCCATCTGCGATTGCCTCCTTCACACGTGTCTGCCTGTCCCGAGCAGGTTTTATTCCGCCGGCAACGCCACCGTCCGCCCGCTGCGCCGCGCGCGTGTTGTAGTATCGCAGGCACCTGGCTTTAACCGCGTGTGCGGCATTTCATGAGAATTCTCGGCATCGATCCTGGTCTGCGCGTCACGGGCTTTGGCGTGATCGACCAAAGTGGTCACACGCTCCGCTACGTGACGAGCGGCGTCATCAAGACCGCCGACGCGGACCTGCCGTCTCGCCTCGGCACCATCTTCGACGGCATATCGACGCTGATCCGGCAGCACTCGCCCGATCAGTCCGCAATCGAAAAAGTGTTCGTCAACGTCAATCCGCAATCCACGCTGCTGCTGGGTCAGGCGCGTGGCGCCGCGATTTGCGGACTGGTGGCGGGTGGCGTGCCCGTCGCGGAATATACGGCGTTGCAGTTGAAGCAGGCCGTGGTGGGCTACGGCCGCGCGACCAAGGAGCAGATGCAGCAGATGGTGGTGCGCCTGCTCTGCCTTTCCGGCGTACCCAGCACCGACGCCGCGGATGCACTCGGCATGGCGATCTGTCACGCGCACGGCGGCAGCACGCTCGGCACGCTCGGCGACATCGCGCCAGCGCTGGCAAAGAAGGGGTTGCGGGTGAAACGTGGGCGGCTGGTGGGGTGACCCGCCGCCGATCCCCTGCGCTACACTCGCCCTTTCCCTCGAAATTGAATTCGCCATGATCGGTCGCATTGCCGGCGTTCTGCTGGAAAAAAACCCGCCGCATCTGCTCGTCGACTGCAACGGCGTCGGCTACGAAGTCGATGTGCCAATGAGCACGTTCTATAACCTCCCCTCCACCGGCGAACGGATTACATTGCTCACGCAGATGATCGTGCGCGAAGACGCGCATCTGCTGTACGGCTTCGCTACCGCTCAGGAGCGCTCGACCTTCCGCGAATTGCTGAAAATTTCCGGCATCGGCGCGCGCATGGCGCTGGCGGTCCTTTCCGGCATGAGCGTGAGCGAGCTTGCGCAAACTGTCACGATGCAGGACGCTGCTCGCCTCACGCGCGTGCCGGGCATCGGCAAGAAGACGGCGGAGCGGCTGCTCCTCGAACTGAAGGGCAAACTCGGCGCCGACCTGGGCGCAATGGCGGGCGCGGCATCTGCATCCGACCACGCCTCCGACATCCTGAACGCACTGCTCGCATTGGGTTACTCCGAAAAGGAAGCGTTGGCGGCCATCAAGAACGTGCCGGCGGGCACCGGTGTTTCCGACGGCATCAAACTCGCGTTGAAGGCGTTGTCCAAGGGCTGAGGGCTCAGGTTTGCCGGAGGTTTGCCTGACACCCGCGCACCGGCCGTGCCTGCAATGAATCAAGCTTCGCACACGGCGGCGAGCTACGCACCCTGGCCGTTCGGCCGGGTTTTGCAATGCGCGGGGCGCGGTACAATGAACGCATGATCGAAACCGACAAACTCGCCGCCGAGCGCATCATCGCGGCCACGCCCGTCTCGCCGAACGAAGAAGCGTTCGAGCGCGCGTTGCGTCCGCGCCAGCTCGAAGAATATGTCGGCCAGGAAAAGGTGCGCGGCCAACTCGAGATCTTTATTGAAGCGGCCAAACGCCGTTCCGAATCGCTCGACCACGTGCTGCTGTTCGGGCCGCCCGGTCTGGGCAAGACCACACTCGCGCACATCATCGCGCGGGAAATGGGCGTCAATCTGCGGCAAACGTCGGGCCCCGTACTCGAACGCGCGGGCGACCTCGCCGCGCTGCTCACCAATCTCGAAGCCAACGACGTGCTGTTCATCGATGAAATCCACCGGCTCTCGCCGGTCGTCGAGGAAATTCTGTACCCGGCGCTCGAGGATTATCAGATCGACATCATGATCGGCGAGGGGCCGGCCGCGCGCAGCGTGAAGCTGGACCTGCAGCCGTTCACGCTGGTCGGCGCGACCACCCGAGCAGGCATGCTGACCAATCCGTTGCGCGACCGCTTCGGGATCGTCGCGCGGCTTGAGTTTTATAACGCGGAGGAGTTGGCGCGCATCGTCACGCGTTCGGCTTCGCTGCTGCACGCGCAGATTCATCCGGACGGCGCGTTCGAGATCGCGAGACGCGCACGCGGCACGCCGCGAATCGCCAACCGCCTGCTGCGCCGGGTACGCGATTTTGCCGAAGTGAAAGCCGACGGCAACATCACTGCGCAGGTCGCCGACGCGGCGTTGAGAATGCTCGACGTGGACGGTGTCGGCTTCGACCTGATGGACCGCAAGCTGCTCGAAGCCATCCTGCACAAGTTCGACGGCGGCCCGGTCGGCGTCGACAATCTTGCGGCCGCCATCGGCGAAGAACGCGACACGATCGAAGACGTGCTGGAGCCGTACCTGATTCAGCAAGGCTTCCTGCAACGCACGCCGCGCGGCCGCGTCGCCACGCTGCTGACGTATCGCCACTTTGGCCTTGCCGCCCCCGAATCAACGAGCGCGTTGCCCGGCCTGTGGGATTCGGCCGCCACCTGAGCCGCCACCCACCCGGCAGCGAGAGGCCCACCCAAGCCATGTCCGATCAAGCCAGGCGGCCTGACTCATCCGGCTCACCCAGCATTGCACAGCTGCTGACGGGGAGGCTGCGCTCGAAACTCGCGGCCGGTGTGACACACCTGACAAGCGGCAGCGGTCCCATGCTGGACTATTCGTCCCCGCCTGGCGACCCCGGCCTCTTCGGCCCCGATTCGGTCTGCTGGAAAGTCCACGCCGATTTCACTTCCATGATGACAGGCGGCATCAGTGCGCTATTACTCCAGGCACTGCATCCGCTGGCGCTCGCCGGTGTGTGGGACCATTCGACCTTTCGCGTCGACATTCTCGGCCGCCTGCGTCGCACGGCGACCTTCATCGCCGGCACGACTTACGGCAACCGCCACGATGCCCTCGCGCTAATCGAGCGGGTCAAACGCATTCACCTTGGCGTGACCGGCACGGCCCCCGACGGCCGCCCTTATCGCGCGAGCGATCCCGCGTTGCTGACGTGGGTGCACGTGGCCGAAGTGTCGAGTTTCATGACCGCTCATCTGCGCTACGTGAACCCTTTTTTGCCCGTTGCCGCGCAAGACCAGTATTTTGCCGAAACGGCGCGAATCGCCGAGATGCTCGGCGCGTCCGACATTCCGCGCTCACGCGCCGCGATCGAAGCTTACTTGCTGGCCATGCGCGCCCAACTCGTCGCCAGCGAGCGCACGCGCGAGGTCGTGAAGGTGCTGATGAACGCGCCGGCGCCGAGCGTCGCCATGCGACCCGCCGGTATGTTGATGCTGAATGCGGGTGTCGATCTGTTGCCCGATTGGGCTCAGGCAATGCTGGGTTTCGAGCGGCACGCTGTCATCCGTCGTGCGCTGACGAGGCCCGGTGTGCGGCTGGTGGCGCCGGTCGTTCGCTGGGCGCTGGTGAATGGCGTGTCCAAGCGCGCGAGACGGCGCGTGGCGAGTGGGTGCGACGTGGACCCGAAGTAGATCGGACTAGGGCCGACGGCCTGCATCAGGCGCCGTCCGCCCCCTGTGGCGTCAGACCATGCCGCTCGTCAACGCCCGGGCTCGGGCGCCTTCCTGAAGCTGTCGTCCCCGCTCGGCGCGTCCAGATGCGCGACGTCCGCCCATGACACGATCGTTGCGCGACTCGCGTCGTCCGCATAGTCGACCACGTTCACGCTCGTGTTGAGGAGCGGATAGTCGCGCGGCGCATCGAGCGGCAAACCCGCCGCAAAGCGCCGCACGCAATCCAGTACCCCGCCGTGCGCGACGCACGCAATCCGTCCGCCGGGATGCGCGGCGACCAGCGGTTCGATTGCATGCAGCACGCGATGATAAAGCGCGCGCTGCGACTCGCCCTGCGGCGGCGCGAAACCGGGGTCGCGAGTTTGCCAGTGCGCATATTCATCAGGGAAGCGCGCGGCGATCTCGTCGCTGTCGTGCCCCTGGAACGCGCCGTATGACCGCTCGCGCAGACCTTCGCGCAACTGCAACGTCAGCCCGAGTGCGTCGGCGATCGGCTGGGCAGTTTGCCGGGCGCGCAGCAGGTCGCTCGAGTAAATGGCGTCGAGTCGAGCGCCCTGCTTCGCCTCTTCCACCATGCGTCGGGCGAGACGTTCTGCCTGAGCTAGCCCCGTGGTCGCAAGCGGAATGTCGATATGACCTTGAATGCGCTTGATGCGATTCCAGTCGGTTTCGCCGTGCCGGATCAACAGAATCTGCGTAGTCATGGAGAGAGTGAGCGAGTTGGGGCGGTTGGATCGAGCCGCATAGTCGCAAAAGCGACTGCGGAAAAGGTTCGGCCTGCAGCCACGGGCCGCGCAGCGAAGCCCGAACTCAGGCCTTCGTCTGCAACCAGAACGTGACAGGGCCGTCGTTGACGAGCGACACCTGCATATCCGCGCCGAATTCGCCGGTTTCGACGATTGGATGTTTCGCGCGCGCCGCCGCGACGAAATAGTCGAACAGACGCTTGCCTTCGTCAGGCGGCGCGGCCGGTGTAAAGCTCGGACGCAGACCGCTGTTGGTGTCCGCCGCGAGCGTGAATTGCGACACCAGCAGCAGGCCGCCCGCACGACCCGCGCCGTCGAGATTCTGCACGGACAGGTTCATCTTGCCTGCGGGGTCGCTGAACACGCGATAGCCGAGCATTTTGGCGAGCAGTTTGTCGGCGGCCGCTTCGGTGTCGCCGCGCTCGGCGCACACGAGCGCGAGCAGACCAGCTTCTATCGCGCCGGTGACGCGCTCGGCCACGCGCACTTCGGCGCGCCGCACGCGCTGGATCAGCGCGATCATCGGTCTGCCTCCAAACGAGGCGCGCGAACCGGCGCGTCGCCGGCAGCCGTACGGTGGCCGCCGCTCATCAGGCCGTCAGCGTGACGCGTGCAAAGCGGCGCTTGCCGACCTGCACGACGTACTCGCCCGCCTCGACTTTGAGACCCTTGTCGGACACCGTCGCGCCGTCGATCTTCACGCCGCCCTGTTCGATATTGCGCAGCGCTTCGCTCGTCGACGGCACGAGGTTCGCCTGCTTGAGCAACTGGCCTATCGCGAGCGGTGCGCCCGCAAGCGATACCGTCGCAATATCATCCGGCACGCCGCCCTTTGCGCGATGGTTGAAATCTTCGAGCGCGCGCTCGGCGTCGGCCTGCGAATGAAAACGCGCGACGATTTCCTGCCCGAGCATGACCTTAAAATCGCGCGGATTGCGGCCCGCTTCGATTTCCTTTTTAAAGCCCGCGATCTCGTCCATGGGACGGAATGACAGCAGTTCGAAGTAACGCCACATCAACGTGTCCGAAATGCTCATCAGCTTACCGAACATATCCGTCGGCTTTTCGCTGATGCCGATGTAGTTGTTCTTCGACTTCGACATTTTCTCGACACCGTCGAGGCCTTCGAGCAGCGGCATGGTCAGGATGCACTGCTGTTCCTGGCCGTACTGCTTCTGCAGTTCGCGGCCTACCAGCAGGTTGAATTTCTGATCCGTGCCACCGAGTTCGAGGTCAGCGTTCAGTGCGACCGAGTCGTAACCCTGCATCAAGGGGTACAGGAATTCGTGGATCGAGATCGGCACGCCGCTCTGGAAGCGCCTCGTGAAATCTTCGCGCTCCAGAATCCGCGCCACGGTATAGCGCGACGCGAGTTTGATCATGCCGTCGGCGCCGAGCGGCATCGACCATTCGCTGTTGTAGCGGATTTCGGTCTTGTCGCGATCGAGCACGAGCGCGGCCTGGTCAAAATACGTTTTCGCATTCGACTCGATCTGCTCGCGTGTGAGCGGCGGCCGCGTGGCGTTACGGCCCGAAGGGTCGCCGATCAACGACGTGAAATCGCCAATCAGAAAAATCACGGTATGACCGAGATCCTGCAACTGACGCATCTTGTTCAGCACGACGGTGTGGCCGATGTGAATGTCGGGCGCGGTCGGATCGAGCCCGAGCTTGATGCGCAGCGGTTTGCCTGTTGCCTGGCTCTTCGCGAGCTTTTGCGCGAATTCGTCTTCGATCAGCAGTTCGTCGACGCCGCGTTTCGTGACGGCGAGCGCGTGACGAACTTCGTCGGTGACCGGAAAGGCGGACGCGGGATTGGGCTTGTTGGACTCGGTGCTCATGCTGGGAACGGGAAGTCGCGAAAAGAAGGATTGTCCCATAGATGCGCGCCGCCGCGCCCATTCGCAGGGCCGCTGCCAACGAGCCGATGCCTACCTGACGAGTTTGCACGCGTTGGCGTGAGCGGCATGGCGCGGCATATTTCACCGCGCTTGCGTCGTAAATCTGCTAAAACGGTCGCAACGAACCCTCGACAGGAGCAGCAACGTGGCGCAAGACGACACCGCAGACGGCGTCTATTTTGGATTGATGTCCGGCACGAGCATGGACGGTGTAGATGGCGTGGCCGTCCGCTTCACCGAAGGCAAGCCGCCGGTGGTGCTGGCCGAGGCGTTCGTCGGCTTCGCGGCTGGGTTGCGCGAGGCGTTGTTCGCGCTCCAGCAACCGGGCGACAACGAAATTGAACGCGAAGCGCTGGCGGCGAACGCACTTGCCACGCGCTATGTGGTCTGCTGCCACGAACTGCTGCGCGGTAGCCGCGTTTGCGCCGCGGAGGTCCGCGCGATCGGGGTGCATGGGCAGACGGTGCGGCATCGGCCGGAAAAAGGGTACACGCGGCAGATCAACAACCCGGCGTTGCTCGCGGAAATGATGCATATCGACGTGGTGGCGGATTTCCGCAGCCGCGACGTGGCAGCGGGCGGTCAGGGCGCGCCGCTCGTACCGGCGTTTCACGCAACCGTGTTCGGCGCGAAAGACGAAACGCGAGTGGTCTGCAATCTTGGCGGCATCAGCAATATTACGATCCTCAATGCGACAGGCAGCGTACGCGGGTTCGATTGCGGCCCGGCCAACGCATTGCTCGACGAATGGGCGGCACGCCATCTGGGCAAACCATTCGATGAGAACGGCCACTTCGCAGCCGGCGGGCAGGTGAACCGAGAGCTGCTCAACGCGTTGCTCGACGAACCGTTTTTCTCGCTTCAACCGCCCAAGAGCACCGGGCGAGACCTGTTCAACGCCGAATGGCTCGACGCCCGGCTGCAGCCGTTCAGCGGCCTGCCGCCCGCGGACGTGCAAGCGACGCTCGTCGCGTTGACCGCCGTGACGGTGGCGCGCGAGATCGAGCGACATGCGTCGGACGCCAGGGCCGTGTACGTGTGCGGCGGCGGCGCACGTAATCCGGAAATAATGAAGGCTTTGCAGCAGGCTTTGGAGGACAGCGGCGTACGCGGCGTGCCAGTCATGACGACTGAAGCGCTCGGGGTGCCGCCAAGCCAGGTCGAGCCGCTGGCGTTCGCGTGGCTCGCCATGCGCTGCGTGGCCCGCTTGCCGGGCAATTTGCCGGCGGTCACGGGCGCATCCGCCGCGCGCGTGTTGGGGGCGATTTATCCGCGCTGATTCGCGTCGGGATCTTCGGCAAGGGGCGGCCCTGGGCTTAGCTTGGCTGGAAATGAAAAACGGGGCCGAAGCCCCGTTTTCTTTACAACTTGCCGGCTATGGCGATTAACCGCACATCAAACCGAGAATGACGAGCCGCAACCGCATGTGGTCGTGGCATTCGGGTTCTTGATGACGAACTGCGCGCCGTTGATGTCGTCTTTGTAGTCGATTTCGGCGCCAACCAGGTATTGGTAGCTCATCGAGTCGATCAGCAGCTGAACGCCGCTCTTGTTCATGACCGTATCGTCTTCGTTGACAGCTTCGTCAAAGGTAAAACCATACTGGAAGCCCGAGCAGCCGCCGCCCTGCACGAACACGCGCAGCTTCAGATCCGGGTTGCCTTCTTCTTCGATCAGTTCCTTGACCTTGTCAGCCGCCGCGTCGGTGAAGACGAAAGGGGCCGGCATCTCGGTTACGGGTGTTTCGGTAACAGCGTTCATTCGAACTCTCCAAAAAGCTTCTAACCGCTATTGTAGGGCTGATCTCGATATCGTGCTGATGCCCACAAAATCAATGGGTTCTTCCAGGAGAATCAATCGCCTCGTCCAGCCTTGTGCGTGATCCGCCAATGAAAAAAGCCGCCTTCGCGAACGCGTTGGCGGCTTTTGCAGCGGTCCAGCCCGGAGGCTGGCTCGCAGCGAAGCGATTAACGCTTCGAGAATTGCTTCCGGCGACGTGCCTTGTGGAAGCCGACCTTCTTACGTTCGACTTCACGAGCGTCACGCGTAACGAAACCGGCTTTCGACAGTTCCGGCTTCAGCGTTGCGTCGTAGTCCATCAGCGCGCGGGTGATGCCGTGGCGCACCGCACCGGCTTGACCCGTTTCACCGCCGCCGTTCACGTTGACCTTGATGTCAAACGTGACGCCGTGGTTCGTGAGTTCCAGCGGCTGACGCACGATCATCAGCGACGTTTCGCGCGAGAAGTAATCGGCGATAGGCTTGCCATTGACGATGATCTCGCCCTTGCCAGCCTTGATGAAGACGCGTGCGACGGCGCTCTTGCGGCGGCCCGTGCCGTAATTCCAGTTACCGATCATGTGGGCTCCCCTTAGATCTCGAGCGCTTTCGGCTGTTGTGCCGAATGCGGATGCGTTGCTTCAGCGTAGACCTTCAGCTTCTTGATCATCGCGTAGCCGAGCGGGCCCTTCGGCAGCATGCCTTTGACCGCTTTCTCGAGCGCACGGCCCGGGAAGCGTTCCTGCATCTTGCCGAACGTCGTTTCATAGATACCGCCCGGGTAGCCCGAGTGACGGTAGTACTTCTTGTCAGTTGCCTTGTTGCCCGTGACTTTCAGCTTGCCGGCGTTGATAACGATGATGAAATCACCGGTGTCGACGTGGGGAGTGAATTCAGGCTTGTGCTTGCCGCGAAGACGGTGTGCCACTTCGCTGGCGACACGCCCGAGAACCTTATCCGTCGCGTCAATCACGTACCATTCGCGCGTCACCTCATGGGCTTTTGCGGAAAACGTCTTCATGATCGATCCAAAAAAATTGCTGCGCCCAATGTGTTTTTTCCTGCTTGTAGTGTGCGCATCGAGGCGCGTGCAGGCTCTCCCTGGTTCTTCCTCCGCGGGCGCGGATGCGGAAAAGCCCTGAATTATAAAGGAATTCGGTCAGTCAAGTCAAAATGTCCGCGCTTTGACCTTAAACCGGCACGGACTGCGCGGCAGGATGCGCCCTTTTCGACCCTCTGACGTAGTTGGACGCGCGTAAGACGCGGTTCGCCGCGAGCAACGCCTTGGCGAAGAACCGGGCGCGACAGCAGGCGAAAAAAAACCCGAACAAGTGGTTCGGGTTTAATCCACCAAAGGAGGAGGTGGAGGAGACAGCGGAGGTTGCGAGCTTCCGCAACCGATGGAACCGATTATATGAGCCACCCTTGTGCGACGCAAGAATATTTGCAATGCGAAATCGTGTTTCACAATATGGGATTGCGCATTTTTTCGTTTGGCATCGAAATGCTGTTTAAATTCAAAGGCGATCGCGTTGTCCGGAACGACAGATGCGGAGAGCGTCTAGAAGAAAACCCCTAAAACGTCCGAGCACAAGGCGGCCGGTTTGAACATCCCGCAGCGCAACACGCAAGCCATCATTTCGCATAAATCCGGCCGGACGTCGCCTCGGACGGACACTCAGTCACCGGGCTACAATGCCGTTTCGATATAGCAAAGCGCGGTGGAGCACAGCATGGAATGCAAAGTGAGCTGGATGGGGCAAGACGGGATGGCATTCGCGGCCGAGACGGGCAGCGGTCATCTGGTCGCGATGGACGGCGCGCCGGAGGGCGGCGGTCGCAATCTCGCACCGCGTCCGATGGAAATGGTATTGCTGGGTACGGGCGGTTGCACCGCCTATGACGTCGTGATGATCCTGAAGAAAAGCCGCCAGGAGATTGCCGGCTGCTCGGTCACGCTGAAAGCCGAGCGCGCCAGCGAAGATCCGAAGGTTTTCACGAAGGTCCACTTTCACTTCACCGTAACCGGCAAGAACCTGAACCCGGCGACCGTGGAGCGCGCGATCAACCTGTCGCACGACAAATACTGCTCGGCGTCGATCATGATCGCGAAAACGGCCGAGTTGACCCACTCGTTCGACATCGTCGCGGCCTGAGCACGGTTCGTCGTCTCGCGTCAGAAAAAGCAATGCCGGCGTCCTCAAGGACGCCGGCATTTTTTTGTGGGGTGGCAAAGCAGGCCGATAAGCCGGATTCTGTGCACGCGCTACGTCCGAAAACGCGACGCGCGTGGCAGCCATTCCTCTAGGCGCGCCATTACTGACGCGCTCAAGCTTCCTACCCGCTGACGTGACGGGGGCCCCGCCCTGCATCTCGAAGATGCTAGCCAGCCTACTTGGAATTGCTCCGGGTGGAGGTTACCGTGCCGGTCTGCCTTGCAGCAGCCGCGGTGCGCTCTTACCGCACCGTTTCACCCTTACCTGATCCCGGCTTGCGCCGGGCCATCGGCGGTTTGCTTTCTGTTGCCCTGTTCCGCGTGTCACCACGGATGGCCGTTAGCCATCACCCTGCCCTGTGGAGTCCGGACTTTCCTCGCCCTCGTTGGCCGAAGCCGCAGAGGCCGCGACTGCCTGGCCTGCTTTGCTGGACGCGATTTTAACATCGAGGCGATAGACAAACGTCGTCAAGCGGAGAAATAGCCGAATGGCTTGGTTTTCCGCGCGACGCCTGTCGCACGGCATCCCGGCAACTGAACATCTCGGCGTCTCATCATGTGCGCCACGCGGCGACACACCGCTCCGTCTCAGCGCGCCCGTCGCCCGGACCGAAACACTGACGCGTCGTCGTAAAAGCCGGCCGATTCGTTCTCCGGCCACCAGCCGGGAATGCCCAGCACCGGCAACGGCGCGAACATGCGGCTCGACAACTCGTCGGTGCCGAGCAGTGCCGCGCTGACCGCCTCGTCCACCCACGCGTCGCGCTCCGATGTATTCCACGCGAAATACTCGGGCGGCACGTCGACAATCCACGCGTGCCCCGTACAGGCCTTGAACGGCGTCACCAGCTTTTCGAGCAACGCGTGTCCGAACGAGCGCACTTCACAGCGCGCGCCCCATGCTTCGCGCTGCGCAACGAGCAGCGTTTGCCAGTCGAAGCCACGTAGCGCGGCGCTCAGCGCCGGATCAGCGCAAGCGAACAAGACAGCGTTTTCGTCGAACAGCGTCAATGCGTCGCGAATGCCGCCACGGGTCGGTCCAACGCCCAACACGTCGATGGCCGCAGACTGCCGCGCGTTCAGCGCCGCCTTGATGCGCGGAAACGCAAACCACATGGACCCGTTGAAGAAATCGTGCAGGTTGTGACGCGTCGGTACACAGCCGGTGGCCGCGATATGCGCCTCGTAAGCCGCGCCCGGCGGCAGATCGTCCTGTGCAATGAACGCGAGCCGCTGGCCGCGCCCTGTTTGCTGCTGCGTCGAACGCGCGTCGGCGTTCATCTCGTTCAGCAGCGCTGCATAGCCCGCGAGCGCCGCGCGTTGCCAGCGTTCGCCGCGCGCGGCGAACTGCGCAAACCACGGCTTCGTCCAGTCGATGTCGGCGAAGCCCGGCGGCGCGGCGTCCTGCATCTGCATCGATCGCAGCCTCAGACGAGGCGCCAGCCAATCGATTCGCCGCCGCGTAGCGGCACGACCGGCGTGTCGCCCACCGGCAACTCGGCCGGCAAGGTCCATTCTTCGCGACGCAGCGTCACCTTTTCCTGGCTGCGCGGCAAGCGGTAGAAATCGGCGCCATAGAAGCTGGCAAAACCTTCGAGCTTGTCGAGCGCGTCGGCTTTGTCGAACGCTTCGGTGTACAACTCCAGCGCATGCAGCGCGGTGTAGCACCCCGCACAGCCGCACGCGTGCTCTTTCAGGCCCTTCGGATGCGGCGCGCTATCCGTGCCGAGGAAGAAACGCGGATTGCCCGACGTCGCGGCTTCCACGAGCGCCACTCGATGCGTCTCGCGCTTGAGCACCGGCAAGCAGTAGTAATGCGGACGAATGCCGCCCTGAAAAATGGCGTTGCGGTTGTACAGCAGATGATGCGCGGTGATCGTCGCGCCCAGCAGATCCGGCGTGGCGCCGGCTTCACGGATGTAGTCGACCGCGTCTTTCGTGGTGATGTGTTCGAACACCACCTTGAGCGCCGGAAACGCGCGGCGTAGCGGCGTCATCACACGGTCAATAAACACTTTCTCGCGGTCGAACAGATCGATCGACGAGTCCGTCACTTCGCCATGCACGAGCAGCGGCATCCCCACTTCCTGCATCACTTCCAGCGTTTTCGCGCACTTCATGATGTCGGTCACGCCCGCGTCCGAATTCGTCGTCGCGCCTGCCGGATACAGTTTCACGCCATGCACGAAGCCGCTCTCACGCGCGCGGCGGATTTCGTCGGGCGGCGTATTGTCGGTGAGGTACAGCGTCATCAACGGTTCGAATTTCGCGCCGGCCGGAATTGCCGCGACGATCCGCTCGCGATAAGCCTGCGCCATCGCGGTGGTGGTAACGGGCGGCTTCAGGTTCGGCATGATGATCGCGCGGCCGAACTGGCGAGCGGTGTCCGGCAGCACGGCGGCGAGCATGGCGCCGTCGCGTACGTGCAGATGCCAGTCGTCCGGGCGAGCCAGTGTGATGGAGTCGATCTGGCTATCGATCCGGCTGTCGGCGGTAACGTGGGAAGCGGTGGAGGCGGTCATGGCAAGTAGGAACAACGAATGAAGACAACGAATCGGGCCAATGAATGAACAGCGAATAGAACACGGAGCGGCCCAACAGGAAAGCACCGGGCGCGGCGAAAAGACCCGGCGGCCACCCCCGGCAAAAGACGGCGGCAACCGATGCCGGCAGCAATTCACGGCACCCGTTCCCGGCACCCGCTCACGGCGGCCGCTTCCGGCAGCAGATCCCGACAACAGTTTCAGTTGCAGATCCCCGCTAATTAAGCCGATGCGCCTCTTCAATCCGCGACGTTACGGCCCGAATACACGTCAATTTGCTATTTGGCGTTTTTGGCGCGGTGATATGCTTGGACAATCATCATTGTAACGGCTTGCCCGCTAGTGGACGCAGCCGCGAGGCTTACCCGCAACATGTGCCAACTTCTAGGAATGAACTGCGCCGCGCCGACGGACGTCACGTTCTCGTTCACCGGCTTCGCAGCGCGCGGCGGCGTCACGGATCATCACGCGGACGGCTGGGGTATCGCCTTCTTCGAAGATAAAGCCTGCCGGCTGTTCATCGACCATCAATCGTCGGCCACCTCGCCGATCGCCGAGATGGTCAAGCGCTACCCGATCAAATCGAAGAACACCATCGCGCATATCCGCAAGGCAACGCAAGGGCACATCCTGCTGGAAAACTGTCACCCTTTCATGCGAGAATTGTGGGGCCGTCACTGGATCTTCGCGCATAACGGCGATCTGAAAAACTACTCGCCCGCGCTGAACGGCGTGTATCAACCCGTGGGCACGACTGACAGCGAGCTGGCGTTTTGCGCGCTGCTGCAAGGTTTGCGCAAGGCGTTTCCCGGCTGCCAGCCGCCGCTTGATGAACTGTTCGCCGCGCTTGAAACGCTCACGCGCGACATCACGCAATTCGGCGTGTTCAACTTTCTGATGTCGAACGGGCAGGCACTCTTCGCGCATTGCTCCACGCATCTGTATTACATCGTGCGGCGCTGGCCGTTCTCCACCGCGCATCTGGTGGACGCCGACGTGTCGATCGACTTCGCCAAATACACGACGCCCGAAGATCGCGTCGCGGTCATTGCGACCAAGCCGCTCACGGACAACGAAGTGTGGACCGCCTTCAATCCCGGCGATCTGCTGATGTTCCAGCACGGCGAAGTGATCGGGCGAGTCAATGTGCCGGTGCCGCCGTCCGTGCTGGAAAAGCTGCGCAATCCGTCGCTGGACGCGTCGGCGTCCGCTACGACGATTGCCGCGACGATCGCGCCCACGGTCCGATCCGCGGCGGAAGTCGACCTCGAAGCCGCCGACGACGCCGCGACATTCGAATCCTGATCCGACGCACCCGCACGAGATTCCGGGCGCAATAAAAAAAGCCTTGCACTGCAAAGTGCGAGGCTTTTTAATCGCCGCGCCGCGCCGCGCCGCAAACATACAGCGCGCCCGGCGTTCATCTCATCAGCTTCAGTGCAGGATCTTCGCGAGAAAATCTTTCGCGCGGTCCGACTTCGGATTCGCGAAGAAGTCTTCCTTGCGGTCGTCTTCGACGATCAGGCCTTTGTCCATGAAAATCACGCGATGCGCGACCTTCTTCGCAAAGCCCATTTCGTGCGTCACGCACATCATGGTCATCCCTTCCTGCGCGAGTTCGACCATCACGTCGAGCACTTCGTTGATCATTTCCGGATCGAGCGCCGACGTGGGTTCGTCGAACAGCATTGCGATCGGGTCCATCGACAACGCGCGTGCAATCGCCACACGCTGTTGCTGACCGCCCGACAACTGGCCCGGAAACTTGTCCGCATGCGCGCGCAGACCTACGCGATCGAGCAGCTTCAACCCCTTCGCGGTGGCCTCATCGTTCGAACGGCCCAGTACCTTGACCTGCGCCAGCGTGAGGTTCTGCACGATCGACAGGTGCGGAAACAGCTCGAAGTGCTGGAACACCATGCCGACTTTCGAGCGCAGCTTCGACAGGTTGGTCTTCCTGTCAGTCAGCGACTGGCCATTGATGACGATCTCGCCCTTCTGGAACGGCTCCAAACCGTTGACGGTTTTAATCAGCGTGGACTTGCCCGAACCCGATGGCCCGCACACCACCACCACTTCACCTTTTTTGACTTCCGTCGTGCAGTCCGTCAGCACCTGAAACTGGCCGTACCACTTCGAAACATTCTTGATGGAGATCATCTTGCGACCTTTTTCTGAAGACCTTTGACGAGGCTCGACGCGATCACGCAGATCACGAAATAACACGCGCCCGCGAACAGTACCATTTCGACATTCGTACCGTCACGGTCGCCAATATTCGTCGCCGTGCGGAAAAAATCGGCGAGGCTGATTACATACACGAGCGACGTATCCTGAAACAGCACGATGCCTTGCGTGAGCAGCAGCGGCACCATCGCGCGAAACGCCTGCGGCAATACGACAAGACGCATGGCCTGCGCGTAGTTCATGCCGAGCGCGAACGCCGCATTCACCTGGCCGCGCGGCACTGCCTGAATGCCCGCGCGGATGATCTCCGAGTAGTACGCGGCCTCGAAGAGCGAGAACGCAACCATTGCGGATGCGAGGCGAATGTCGATATCCGGCGACAAACCGAGCACGTTCTGCAGCACCTGCGGCACGATCAGGAAGAACCACAGCAGCACCATCACCAGCGGGATGGAGCGGAAGATCGTCACGTAAGCCTTCGCGAACCACTGGAAAGGCTTGAACGACGATAACCGCAACATGGCGAGCACGGTGCCCCAGATAATGCCGAACACGATCGCGATCAGCGTGATCTTGACCGTGACGATGGCGCCGGTCCACAGCGTAGGCAATGCGCCCGGAATACCGCTCCAGTCGAAATGATGCATTACTTGCCTCCGATATAGCCGGGCAACCGGGTCTTCGCTTCGACCCAGCGCATCAGTTGCATCACGACCAGATTGATCAGCATGTAGGCGAGCGTGACAGCGATGAACGATTCATAGGTTTGCGACGTGTAGTCCACCAGTTGACGCGCCTGCGCGGACAGATCGAGCAGACCAATGGTCGATGCCACCGCCGAATTCTTGAAGATATTCAGGAATTCAGACGTGAGCGGCGGCACGATGATCCGGTACGCCACCGGCAGCAGCACATAGCGATACGTCTGCCACTGCGTGAAGCCCATGGCGAGACCTGCGGCGCGCTGGCCTTTCGGCAATGCGTTGATGCCGGAGCGCACCTGCTCGCACACGCGCGCGGCAGTGAAGAGCCCAAGACAGATAATCGACGACGAAAAGAACTGCGCGCCCGGCGGCAGTTGCTTGAACCAGTTGCCGATCGACACAGGCAGCAGTTCGGGTATCACCAGATACCAGACGAAGAACTGCACGATCAGCGGAATGTTGCGGAAAATCGCGACGTAAAGCGTGCCGATGCCCGACGCCCATCGGTTCGGCACCGTACGCAGCACGCCGAAAAACGAACCGACGATCAGCGCGATCACCCATGCCGACAGCGACACGGTGATCGTCACCCAGAAGCCCGACAGCAGCCAGCCCAGATAAGTGGTCGGCTCGCCGGTGGAGACGGGGCTCAGCAAGATGCCCCAGTTCCAGTGATATGACATGACCAAGACTCCAGCAAAAAGAAACGGAAGAAGCGCGTGGCCCCTTCCGTTCCGTTCAGCGTTTCAAAGAAACAGCTAAGGTTTAGTCGATTGCCTTGTCATTCGGGCTCTTGAAAAGCGCCTTGATGTCGTCGCTTTCCGGGAAATTCAGGTTCAGGCCCTTCGGCGGGATCGGCGACTCGAACCACTTCTTGTAGATCTGATCGGCTTCGCCCGAGGTCTCGACCTTCGCGATCGCGTCGTCGACCACCTTCTTGAATTCCGGATCGTTCTTGCGAATCATGCAGCCGTACGCTTCATGCGACTGCGGCGCGCCGACGATCACGAAGTCGCCCGGATTGTTCGACTTCGCGCGCTCACCCGCGAGCAATGCGTCGTCCATCATGAACGCAGCGGCGCGGCCCGTGGAGAGCGTCAGGAACGACTCGCCGTGATCCTTCGCGCTGATGATGTTCATGCCCATGCTCTTGTCCTGATTCATCTTGCGAAGCAGGCGCTCGGACGTGGTGCCGGCGGTCGTGACGACCGTCTTGCCCTTCAGGTCGGCCCAGTCCTTGATGCCCGAGTCTTTCTTCGTCATCAGACGCGTGCCGATCACGAAGATCGTGTTCGAGAACGCAGCCTGTTGCTGGCGCTCGGCGTTATTGGTGGTGGAGCCGCATTCCATGTCGACCGTGCCGTTCTGCACGAGCGGAATGCGGTTTTGCGACGTGACGGGCGTGAGCTTGACCTTCAGGTTCGGCATGTTCAGCTTCTGCTTCACCGCGTCGACCACTTTCAGTGCGAATTCCTGCGAATAGCCGATAACGTTCTGCTTGTCGTCGTAGTAAGAAAACGGAATCGACGACTCACGATGCCCCAGCGAAATGACGCCCGTGTCCTTGATTTTTTTCAGCGTACCTGCGTCTTGCGCGTGCGCGCCAACCGTAAACAGTCCGAGAGTCGCGAGCAGCAGCGCAGCTTTTTTAACCTTCATGTGATGATCTCCTTGGCAAGAACCGGCGCCAGTTTAGCAAAGTAATTATTCTGAAAGTATTGCGACAAACCATGTTGTTGCATTCGCGCCGCGATGCCTGAAACAGGGGGCCTGCGCGCGTTTAGGGGAGTCGGAAAACCTTTCCGGACAGGCAAAGCGGGCGGCATCGATCCGATGCCGCCCGCCGGGTAAAACTCGCGGTCTCGTGAACCGCGTTGACACAAGAATCGTCGAGCCGTTTATCGTGTGAGACAAACGACTGTTCTGAAACAAGTCAGATCAGGGATACAGGCCGCGCAGTTCGCGCGCTTCGAGAATCCGCTTACACGCGACGATGAACGCTGCAGTCCGCACGGACACTTTCTGTTCGCTCGACACTTGCCACACCGCGGCAAACGCTTCGCGCATCACGCGTTCGAGACGCTGGTTGATTTCGTCTTCGGTCCAGAAGAAGCTCGAGAAGTCCTGCACCCATTCGAAATACGACACGGTCACGCCACCGGCATTCGCGACCACGTCCGGAATCACGAGGATGCCGCGGTCATGCAGAATGTCGTCCGCCGCCGTGGTGGTCGGGCCGTTCGCGCCTTCCACGACGATCTTCGTCTTGATCTTGGAAGCGTTCTTTTCGGTAATCTGGTTTTCCAGTGCGGCCGGAATCAGGATGTCCGACTCGACGTTCCAGAATTCTTCGCTCGTGACCGAATCGGCTTCCGCGTAGCCGCCCACGCCGCCCGTCTTTGCGACGTGATCGAGCAGCGCGACTGCGTCGATACCCGTCGACTTGTAGATCGAGCCGGTGTGGTCCTGCACCGCGACCACTTTCGAACCCGCTTCCTGGAACAGACGCGCCGCAATCCCGCCGACGTTGCCAAAGCCCTGCACGGCAATGCGCGCGCCTTCGATATCCACGCCAATGCGGCGCGCGGCTTCCGACGCCACCACGAACACGCCGCGGCCGGTCGCCTCGCGACGGCCGAGCGAGCCGCCCAGCGTGATCGGCTTGCCGGTCACGACGCCGGTGGCCGTCTGGCCCTGGTTCATCGAGTACGTGTCCATCATCCACGCCATGATCTGCTCGTTCGTGTTCACGTCCGGCGCGGGGATATCGGTATTCGGTCCGATGATGATGCCGATCTCGCTGGTGTAGCGGCGCGTCATGCGCTCCAGCTCACCTCGCGACAGCGTGCGCGGATCGACGCGAATACCGCCCTTCGCGCCGCCGTACGGCACGTTGACCGCAGCGTTCTTCACCGACATCCACGCCGACAACGCCATCACTTCCGACAATGTCACGTCCTGGTGATACCGCACGCCGCCCTTGCCCGGACCACGCGACACGTTGTGCTGAACGCGATAGCCTTCGAAGTGAGCAACCGTGCCGTTATCCAGTTCGATAGGCACGTCGACCACCAGAATGCGCTTCGGGCGCTTCAGCGTTTCGAGCCAGCGGGACAGGGAGCCGAGATAAGGCGCGACGCGATCGACCTGGCGCAGGTAGTTGCCCCACGGGCCGAGATCGTCTTTATTCAGGTAGGAAGGAACGGCCTGCAAGGTGGATGCGGATTGTGCTGCTTGAGACGCTTGTGCGGCGTGTGCTGCCTGTTGCTGGGATGACATGAACGCTCCGGCGTTGATCGAATGACAGCATTGTCGAAAAACGCCGATTTGAAATCCAATGCCGATTCCTTATCCGATTATGTTTTTTATGCATAACCCTTCAGAAGCCGCAAATTCATGTCGTCCGCGAGCAGGACAACGACCTTACGCGCCGCGCTGCGCCAGTTCTCCGGATACCACGTCCCATAGCTGCCTCACGAGCATCTGGCGCGCGTCGTCACTCTTCGCGGCCAGCTTGTCGCGGTACAGCCGAATCTCCATCGTAAGCGTAAGCTGCCCTTCCGGCGTGCTACGCGTCGCGCGATCGAGGCGGATCAGCTTGCCGTCCGCCACTGCATCTTCCACGGCGCTATGCGGCAGAAACGCGACGCCGTGACCGGCTAGCGCCATTGCCTTGAGCCCTTCGGCCATGTCGGTTTCGTAGAGCCGGTCCAGATACAGACGTTCGGGCGCGTTGGCCAGAATCACCTCGGTCATGCGGCCGAGGTACGCGTTCGGCGTATAGGACAGATACGGCGCGGGCGATTCAGGCGTGCCCGGCAACGTGTGACGCGGCCGGCCGGCGCGGCCCGGCGCCGAGAACGGGCTGATCGGCTCGTTGCCGAGCGTCAGCATGTCGTAGCGGCCGGGATCGAGCGCCACCGGATGGCTGGGATGGTGATAGCCCATCATCAGATCGCAGCCGCCTTCCACGAGCGCAAGCGCCGCGTCGTGCACGTTCAGCGCGCGCAGCCGCGTGTGGATCGGACCCATTTGCGCTTCGATCCGCTGGAGCCAGCGCGGGAAGTACGTGAGCGATAACGTGTGCGGAACAGCGAACTCGATCGTCGCCTGCGGCGTCGCCGTGTGACCGCGCAGCAGCGCGCGCGCCTCGTGAAACTGCGAGAGCATGGCGAGCGCCTGCTCGTTGAATACCTGACCGGCCGCCGTCAGCCGCGTCGGATACACCGAGCGATCGATCAACTCGGTGCCGAGCCACGCCTCGAGCGCCTGAATGCGCCGCGAAAAAGCCGGCTGCGTGACGTGCCGCAATTCTGCCGAGCGGCTGAAACTACGCGTTTCCGCGAGCGAGACGAAGTCTTCGAGCCATTTCAGTTCCATGCGTAGCCTGCTGCCGGCGGAAAGAGGAAGTCAGCATTCTAGATGCTGATGTGCTGATGGAAGGCGGTTGCAGCGCCGAACGTCATGGAGACCGCTTATGTCGCGAGTGCGAGTGCGAGTGCGAGTGCAGGCGCGAGTGCGAGTGCAAGCGCCAATGCCGATGACAACGCAGCATCAAAGCGAACGCAAAACCAACGCCAGGCGAGCAAGCCGGCACAAATCGGACTTCGCCGATAGGCCATCCAATGGCGGCCCGATATCGTGCCCGGCACGACCCGCCGCCTTGCCCCCTCACTTTCTTACGCCGCCCATGCGTCCACACGTCTCCATCATCACGCCGACGGCCCACCGCGAACACCTGCTGCCTGCCATCGCGCGTTGCGTGCTGCGCCAACGCGTCGAATGGGAATGGCTGATTCTCGACGACAGTGCGCAGCCCAGTGCCTATCTGCAAGCGCTCGCCTCCACGGATGCGCGCATCCGCTATTTCCACTCGCCCGCGCGCATGTCGATCGGCGCCAAGCGCAACTTTCTGGTTGCCGAGTCGCGCGGCTGCGTGATCGCCCATTTCGACGACGACGACCACTACGCGCCGCACTATCTCGCTCACATGCTCGCCACGATGCAGGAGAGCCACGCCGATCTGATCAAACTGTCCGGGTTCTTCATGTACGCGCCGCACACGCAGTTCTTCGGTTATATGGATCTGAACGCCAAGGTCGGGCTGCATTACGAACTGAGCGGCCGCACGGTGAGTCACATCGAATTCCACGAAAAGATGCAGATCGGCGCGGATTTCATCCTTTTCTACGGCTTTTCTTACGTGTACGACAAGGCACGCGCCGCGATATCCGCGTTCGACGACGTCGATCTGTACGACGACGAAAGTTTCATCCGCCGCGTAGTGAACGCAGGCCGCAAGGTGATCGCGGTCGACGATCCGCAGGCCAGCTGCCTCCACCTCGTTCACCCGGCATCCACGTCGCGGTGTTTCTCGCGGCATTCAATGCCATCCTTTCTGCTGCCGACGCTCTTTCCCTGCTACGAGGGCTTTGTGGAGTAAGCACGCAAGAGGCGCGAGCGCGCCCGCGCCGCCTTCCGCACACGGCGCGCAGGCGCGTGACCCAGTCGGGCGGCCGTCGCCGCGAAATCGGGGCAAACACCGTCCAGTGTTAAAATTCGCGGTTCTGGCAGTTTCTCCCGCGTTTTCAATCTTGCGCTTTGCCCTCACCCGGCCCCCATCATGTCCGACACTCGCCCCGACACCCTGTTCGCGCTGAACGCGCTCTCCCCGCTCGACGGTCGCTACGCGTCGAAAACCGAAGCCCTGCGCGACTGGCTCTCGGAAGCCGCTTTCATGCGCAATCGCGTGACGGTCGAAATTCATTGGCTGATTGCGCTGTCGCGCGCCGGTTTCGCGGAAGTGCCGCGTTTCTCCGAAGCGTCCGAACAATTCCTGCTGCAACTGGCCGAGCGCTTCACCGCGCACGACGCTGCGCGCATCAAGGAAATCGAGCGCGTCACGAATCACGACGTGAAAGCGGTCGAATACTGGCTGAAGGAATCGGTGAAGGGTCAGGCGGAACTGGAGCGCGCGAGCGAATTCATTCACTTCGCATGCACGTCGGAAGACATCAACAACACGTCGCATGGCCTGATGCTGGCCGGCGCGCGTGAGCACGTGATCCTGCCGGCGCTGCGCTCGGTGCATCAACGGCTCGTGGCGCTTGCCCACGCGCATGCCGCCCAGCCGATGCTGTCGCGCACCCATGGCCAGCCGGCCAGCCCGACAACGCTCGGCAAGGAAATCGCGAACGTCGCCGCACGTCTGGAACGCGCGATCGAGCGGATTGCGAAGGTCGAACTGCTCGGCAAGATGAACGGTGCGGTCGGCAACTTTAACGCGCATCTGTCCGCGTATCCGGAATTCGACTGGGAAGCGTTCTCGCGCGAAGTGGTCGAACAGCGTCTGAAGCTCACGTTCAATCCGTACACGATCCAGATCGAGCCGCACGACTACATGGCCGAACTGTTCGACGCGGTGTCTCGCGCAAATACGATCCTGCTGGATCTCGACCGCGACGTCTGGGGCTACATCTCGGTCGGCTATTTCAAGCAGCGTACGAAGGCCGGCGAAATCGGTTCGTCGACCATGCCGCACAAGGTCAATCCGATCGACTTCGAGAACTCGGAAGGCAACCTCGGTCTCGCAAACGCCACGCTGCGCCATCTCGCGGACAAGCTGCCGGTGTCGCGCTGGCAGCGCGACCTGACCGATTCGACGGTGCTGCGCAATATCGGCGTCGCGTTCGGCTATTCGCTGCTCGCGTACGATTCGCTGATCCGGGGTCTGGACAAGCTCGAAGTCAACGCGCAACGTCTGAACGAAGACCTCGATAATTGCTGGGAAGTGCTCGCCGAGCCGGTGCAAACCGTCATGCGCCGTTACGGCATCGAGAACCCGTACGAACAGCTGAAGGAACTGACGCGCGGCAAGGGCATTACGCGCGAAGCGCTGCAAACGTTCGTCAGCGGCCTTGCGATCCCGCAGGACGCGAAAGATCGTCTGCTCGCGATGACGCCGGGTTCGTACATCGGCAAGGCGGTTGAACTGGCCAAGCGGATCGCCTGACCGTTCCAGCTGGGCGCCGCCTGGCGCACAGCCCCACGACGCATAAAAAAACCGCTCCAGGAGCGGTTTTTTTACATGCACACGAGGCGCGAGCGCTCAGCGCAACTTGAGCTGGCGCAGCACTTCCTCGACGATCTCTTCCGGCGTCAGTTCGATACTCACCGTAATCGCTTCATCCGGGCCCGGCTCTTCGAGCGTATCGAGCTGGCTTTGCAGCAGCGACGGATCGAAGAAATGCCCGGTGCGCGTCGTGAGGCGCTCCTCGAGGACTTCACGCGAGCCTTTCAGATAGACGAAGCACACGTCCTTGTCGCCGTCGCGCAGCACGTCGCGATACGAGCGCTTGAGCGACGAGCACGTGAACACCGCCGTCTCGTGCGCTTTCTGCTTTTCCACGATGGCCGCGCGGATCGTGCGCAGCCACGGCCAGCGGTCGTCGTCGGTCAGCGGAATGCCCTTGTGCATCTTTTCCTTGTTGGCGGCGCTGTGAAATGCGTCGCCGTCGGTGAAGGCGCAGTGCAGACGTTCCGCCAGCATTTCGCCAATCTTCGTTTTGCCGGCGCCCGACACGCCCATTGCGATCAAAATCATCTGAAACTCCTTACACGACCGCCGCGAGTGCGAAGGTCAAACCCAAGCCCATCAACGATATGATGGTTTCGAGGAGCGACCATGTCTTGAAGGTCTGCCCCACCGTCATACCGAAGTATTCCTTGATCAGCCAGAAACCGCCGTCGTTCACGTGCGAGAAGATCAGCGAGCCCGAGCCGGTGGCCAGCACCAGCAGTTCCGGCTGAACCTGCACGGCGCCCGCCGCCGCGATCGGCGCGACGATACCGCAGGCGGTGGTCATCGCGACCGTCGCCGAACCGGTGGCGAGGCGGATCAGCGCCGCGACGAGCCAGCCGAACAGCAACGGCGACAAATGCGCGGACGTTGCCGCATTGACGATTTCCTTCGAAATGCCGCTGTCCATCAGCACGCGGCCAAAACCGCCGCCCGCGCCGACGATCAGCGTAATACCCGCGATCGGCGCGAGACAGTCGCCGCAAAACTTCTGGATCTGCTCACGATTGAAGCCGCGGCTCGCGCCGAAGGTCCAGAAGCTGACGAGCACTGCGATCAGCAGCGCGACGTCGGAGTTGCCGACGAAACGCAGCAGATCGTTCGGCAGCGTTTTCGGCGTGAATACGAGGTCGGCCCAGCTTCCCACCAGCATCAGGATAACCGGCAACAGGATCGTGAACAGCGTGATGCCGAAGCTCGGCAAGTCGCGCATCGGCGCGGCGCTTTTTGCGCCGCCCGGCACGCCATCTTTTGCGACGTCGTTGCCGTTGCTGTCGCCCGAACCGAGAAATTGCGACGCGAGCGCGTTGTCTTTCGGCAGCTTGATATAGCGGCTGATCATCAGCGAAAACAGCGGGCCGGCGACGATCGCCGTGGGAATGCCGACCACGAGGCCATACGCGATCGTCTTGCCGATGTCCGCATGGTAAGCCTGCACGGCCAGCATCGCGGCCGGGTGCGGAGGAATCAGACCATGCACGACGGACAGACCCGCCACCATCGGCAAACCGACCAGCAGCAGCGACTTGTTCGTGCGTTTCGCGACGTTGAACGCAATGGGAATCAGCAGCACGAAACCGACTTCGAAGAACACTGGCAAGCCAACGATGATCGCGACGACCATCATCGCCCAGTGAATGTGTTTTTCGCCGAATTTATTGATCAACGTGGTGGCGATGCGCTCGGCGCCGCCCGACTCGGCCATCATCTTGCCGAGCATCGTGCCGAGGCCCACCACGATCGCAATGTGCCCCAGCGTGTTGCCGTTACCCGTTTCGAACGATTTGACAATGGTCGCCATAGGCATGCCGGACGCGAGGCCCAGCAGCAGCGAGACGATGATCAGGACGAGAAACGGATAAACCTTGAAGCGCGTGATCAGCAGGATCAGCAATGCGATGGCGACGACCCCGTAGACCAGCAGCATGCTGCCGTGAACAGCTTCCATGAAGCTCCTCCTTGTGCGTTATTGATTGCGAGTGCCCGCGCCCGGCCGTGGCCCGGGCATGCGGAAAGCGGCCGGCACTCTGTCTCACGGCAACCTGCGTGGTGCCGGAAAACCCGGCTAGCCGCGCGGACGCTGAATTTTACTGTTTGTTTTCACAAAGCGCGCGCGAAATGCGCGCGCTCCCACCTCGTTGCTGCACGCACATAAAAAAGAGCCTCGCTGCGACAGCCGGGCGGGCTGTCGCAGCGAGGCTCTTTCATGCCGAGCGCAATGGTGGACTACGTTGCGCGTGCTGCCGTTAATGGGCGGGCGCGGCCAGTTGACTGGCGGCTCGCGCGAGGCGCGTGACTTCGTCCCAGTTCTGCGCGGCCAGCGCGGCCTTCGGCGTGAGCCACGAACCACCGACGCACACCACGTTGGGCAGCGACAGGAAATGCGTCGCCGTTTCCGCCGTAATGCCGCCGGTCGGGCAAAATTTCAGGTTCGGGAACGGACCATGAAAAGCTTGCAGCATCGGCACGCCGCCGGCCTGCTGCGCCGGGAAGAACTTCACGATCTCATAGCCGAGTTCGAGCGCGGTGATGATGTCGCTCGGCGTCATCACACCGGGCAGCAGCGGCAGGCCGGCGTCCTGCGCGGCCTTGTGCATGTCTTTCGTCAGGCCCGGCGACACGCCGAACTGCGCGCCCGCTTTCTTCGCCTGAGCACAGTGCTCCGGCTTCGTGATCGTGCCGACGCCAACCACGATGTCCTCGGCCAGCTGGCTTGCGCGTTCGATCGCTTCCAGTCCGGCCGCCGTGCGCAGCGTAATCTCCAGCACTTTCACGCCGCCCGCATGCAGCGCGCGCGACACGTGTTCACCCTGCTCGACCGAGTCGAACGCGAGCACCGGAATCACCGGGCCGAGGCGCACGATATCGCTTACTGTTTTCGACGTCATAGTCAGACTCCTTGGTTCTGCAGCGCTGAAGTAGCGCTTAGCTGGCTTGAGTGGTGCTCGTGTGCATTTCGCCGTGTGCGCGAGCGTGGCCGTGTTCGCCTTGTTCGGCGTGCTGCTGCGCCCGCTCGCCGACCATCGCGCCGAATACCGACGCGCCCTGCTCCGCAGGCGCCGCCGCTGCGCGGAACACGCCGAACAGTTCGCGGCCGAAACCCACTTCGTTTTCCGCCTGATGCTGCGGCACCGCGCAGGCGCGCGCGGCCCATTCCGCTGCGTCGATTTCGATGTCGAGCACGCCGGCGTCCGCGTCGATTTCAAGCATGTCGCCCGTGCGCACCTTGCCGATCGGCCCATGCAGCAACGCTTCCGGCGACAGATGGATCACTGCGGGCACCTTGCCCGATGCGCCCGACATGCGGCCGTCCGTGACCAGCGCGACATGAAAACCCTGATCCTGCAACACACCGAGGAGCGGCGTCAAACGATGCAGTTCCGGCATGCCGTTTGCCCGCGCGCCCTGAAAGCGCACCACGGCGATGAAGTCGCGCTTCAGTTCGCCTTTGTCGAACGCTTCCTGCACGGCTTCCTGCGAATCGAACACGATAGCCGGCGCCTTCACCTTGCGATGCTGCGCCGCGACCGCCGAAATCTTGATGACACCGCGGCCGAGCTTGCCCTGCATCAGACGCAAACCGCCGTCCGGCTGGAACGGCTCCGCGATGCCGCGCAGCACCGCCGTGTCTTCGCTCTTTTCCGTGCCGGGCACCCATTGCAGCTTGCCGTCGATCAGCTTCGGCTCTTTGGTGTAATGCCTGAGCCCCTTTCCCGCGACGGTGTTCACGTCTTCATGCAGCAGGCCGCCGTCCAGCAGATTGCGCACGAGGAACGCGACGCCGCCCGCCGCGTGGAAGTGGTTCACGTCGGCCTTGCCGTTCGGATAGATTTTTGCGAGGAGCGGCACGGCTTGCGACAGCGTGTCGAAATCGTCCCAGTCGATCACGATGCCGGCCGCGCGCGCAATGGCGACGAGGTGCAGTGTGTGATTGGTCGAACCGCCCGTTGCCAGCAAAGCGACGATGCCGTTCACGATCGCTTTTTCGTCGACCACATGGCCGATCGGCGTGTAATTGCCGCGGTCTGCCGTCAGATCGAGCACGCGCCGCGCGGCCTGCGCCGTCAGCGCGTCGCGCAGCGGCGTATGCGGATGCACGAAAGCCGAACTCGGCAGATGCAGGCCCATCACTTCCATCAGCATCTGGTTGCTGTTCGCCGTGCCGTAGAACGTGCAGGTGCCGTGGCTGTGATACGCGGCGGCTTCCGCCTCGAGCAATGCATCGCGGCCGCACTGGCCGGTCGCGAAAAGCTGACGCGTTTTGGCCTTGTCGTCGTTGGACAGGCCGCTGCCCATTGGACCGGCCGGCACGAAAATGGTCGGCAGATGCCCGAATTGCAGCGCGCCGATCAGCAGACCCGGCACGATCTTGTCGCAGATGCCGAGGCACAGCGCCGCGTCGAACATGTTGTGGGTGAGTGCGACGGCCGTGCTCATCGCGATGACTTCGCGCGAGAACAGCGACAGTTCCATGCCCGCGTTGCCTTGCGTGACGCCGTCGCACATGGCCGGCACGCCGCCCGCGAATTGCGCGACGCCGCCGTTTTCACGCGCGGCCTGCTTGATGATGTCCGGGTAGTTTTTGTACGGCGCGTGGGCCGACAGCATCTCGTTGTACGAGGAGACGATTCCGATGTTCGGTTCGCGGATCTGCTTGATGACGAGCTTGTCGTTGCCTTCGAGGCCGGCGAAACCGTGCGCGAGGTTCGCGCACGATAGCGCGCCGCGCGCCGGGAACTTGCCCTGCGCCGCGTGAATGCGGGCGAGATAGGCCTCACGGGTCGGCTTGCTGCGCTCGACCACACGCTGCGTAACCTTCAACAATTGCGAATGCGGGGAAACCATCGGAGCTCCTTCGTCGCTGGCTCACGGCGGCTGTAGGCGCGCACTATGCCAGGTAGGTATCGCGGGATAGGGATCAGTTGACGACGCCCATCTTAGTAGAAAAACTACATCATCGCAATGACTCGCGCTGCTGCGTTGCGGCATTGGACACTTGCCCAAAAGCCTTGTTCTGCCTGCCTTCGCAGTTTTCACAGCAGATCTCAGGGATAACCCCTACGGCCGGTATGTAGTTTTTGTACCTTCTTTTGGCATCAGCTATAGTCCACGCATTCTTCAGCATAGTGCGAGTTTTCCAATGATGCTGTCCCAAGTGGAAGCGATGCGCGAACAGTTGCGGCCGTCGGAGCGCAAACTCGCCGACTACGTGATCGAAGCGCCGCGCGAAGTGCTCGATCTGTCGATGACCGAAGTGGCCGCGCGCGCGGGCGTGAGCCAGCCGACCATTGCGCGGTTCTGCCATGCGCTCGGCTTTTCCGGCTTTCGCGAGTTCAAGATCAGGCTCGCGCAGGGAATCGCGTCGGGCGTGCCGACCGTCTATCGCGACGTGCGGCCGGACGAAGGCATGCCGGGCCTGATCGCGAAAGTGTTCGACCGGACCATTGGTACGCTGATCGAAGTGCGCAACAACCTGTCGCCGGATAGCGTCGAGGCGGCCGTGAATCTGCTCGCCGACGCGGCGCGTATCGAGTTCTACGGCGCGGGCGGCTCGGGCATTGCCGCGCAGGATATCCAGCACAAGTTTTTCCGGCTCGGCATGCCGAGCGTCGCCTACTCCGATCCGCATACCTATTCGATGTCGGCCGCGCTGCTCGGTCCCGGCGACGTGGTGGTGACGGTATCGAACACGGGACGCACGCGCGACATCATCGAAGCTGCGCGTTCTGCGCTTGCGCGCGGCGCGAAGGTGATCGCGATCACGCATGGCAGCTCGCCGCTTGCGCGGGTCGCGTCGATCAGTCTGTTCTCGAATGTGGTCGAAGAAAACGACGTGTTTTCGCCGATGACCTCGCGCATGTCGCATCTCGCGATCGGCGACATTCTGGCGGTGGGCGTGGCGCTCAGGCGCGGCCCCGAACTGGTGGAACGCGTGGGCCAGGCGAAAGACGCGATTGGACGCCTGAGAACCGAGGGCGGGGATTGAAGCGTTGACATGAAAAAAAGGCCCGCGCGATGCGCGGGCCCCGATGCTGAATGACGCGTTGCGGCGCGTTATTCCGCCAGCACGCGGACGTCGACGCGACGGTTCAGCGCGCGGCCCTGAGGCGTTGCGTTGGATGCGACCGGATCGGCGCTGCCCATGCCCTTCGCAATGAACTCGTCGGCATGAAGGCCGCCATTGCGCAGATACTGTGCGACGGATTCCGCACGCGCCTGGGACAGCGCGAGGTTGTGCGGTTCAGAACCGGTGCTATCGGTATAACCCGTCACCGTCAGGCGATGCAGCTGCAGGCCACGATTCACGCTCATGAAGTGATCGAGGTTCTGTTTCGCAACCGCAGTGAGTTCCGCGCTATCGGTGGCAAAGTTCGCGTTGCCCTGCAGAAGGACCTGGCGTGCCGGCGGCTGCGGCGCCGGTTGCGGAACCGGCTGAACGACAGGCTGAACCACGCGCTCCGCTACCGCCGCTTTGCCGCACGAGAAGGTCATGTCACGCGGATCTTTTTTAAGCGTCGTACCGGTCACGCCGTCGACGGCTTCGATCCAGTTCACTGCTTGCGTCTTGCAGGTCTCCTGCGCGACTTGCACGCAGCTGTTCGAGTCCTCGAAAAGCCCCCCGCAAGTCACCCGGTAGACCTGTGCCTGCTGGTTCGGCGTGCTGATCGCGTGGAGCGTGTAAGTCGGACCCGACTGCGTGGTGCACGCGGCGAGAGTAGCGACGACCGCGCCTAGCATCGGCGCGCGAAGATATTGATAAAGAGTGGAGTTCATTTTCACGAGTCAGTCAGTTCAAGCGCTGCACGTGCCGCCTTGACGGCGACACGTGCGTGCTTTCAGTTAAGTCGGAGCGGATCTGGCTGACGGACGGGGCTCACGCCCCATCCGTCACGGCGCTTACCACTGGTACGAAGCACCCACACCGAACGTGGTGCCTTGCGAGCTGGTACCCGCGCCGGCCTTCATCTTCAGGTTCTCGGTGATGCGCGCCGAAATACCGAGCGCCACCGCCTGCGAACCCTTGTATGAACCACCGCCAACACCGACCGCGATTGTCTTGCCTTGATCGACGTCCGGGATCATCGTCAGCGCGGTAGCGGCTGCGATACCGGCATAGGCGTTCTTCGCGAGCTGGTTGACGCTGTTCTGCACCGAGTTGACCTGCTGGTCGGTGTAGTCCTTGGCCGTCATGCCAGCCGGCAGATTGCCCACTGCCGAGCTAATCGAGTCATTCAACTGGCCGACGTTGACCGCGTCGGTCGTGGCCGTACCCGCGGCGACGTTGGTGATCTGACGTTCGCTGCCCGCCGAGCCCACCGACACCGCGTTGTCGCGGTCCGCCACCGAGTTCGCACCCAACGCCACCGAGTTCGCGCCGGTCGCCTTCGAGTTCGCACCCATTGCCACCGCGTTCGACCCGCTTGCCTGAGCGCTCGCACCCGTCGCTACCGAGTTTTCACCGGTCGCCTGCGAGTTCGCACCCATTGCCGTGGCGTGCGTGCCGCTCGCCACGGCTGCCTCGGTGTCACGATCGCCGTCCGCCGCGAACAACGGATTGCCGCCAGACAGTGCGATGTTGGTGACCGTGGTGATCGCCGCGTTCATCTGGTCCAGGTTGACCGCGTCATTGCCGGCCGTGCCTGCCGCCACGTTGTGGATCGTCGTACCGCCGTCAACACCGTTACCCATCGTGACGCTGTTGTAGTTGGTCGTACCGTCCGCGTTGTGGTCGTAGACGACCGCGGCGTTGGTCGTGCCGTCCGGATTGATCATGCCCGACGCCTTCAACTGCGCGACGTTCACGGCATCCGTATCCGCCGTACCTGCTGCGACGTTGGTGATCTGACGTTCGTTACCCGCCGAGCCCACCGACACCGTGTTCGCACGATCCGCGACCGAGTTCGAACCCAATGCCACCGAGTTCGCCGCGATCGACTGGGCGTTGCCGCCGATCGCCACCGACTCGGCACCCGTTGCCTGAGAATCCGGCAGCGTCGAGTTCGCGTGGAAGTACTTGATCGGTGCGCCGTTGTTCGTGATGTTGTTCAACGTGTTGTTGATGTTGCTGATATCCGTCGAGTTCTGCGTCGTACGGCCGTCGAGGTTGGTGATGGCATCGCCCACGTTGTTGAACGTGTCGCCGCCCACCAGATACGTCGGCGCCGTGATCGAACCGTCCGGATTGACCGTCGAACCACCGCCCATCGCCTTGGATGTGGAGTCGGCCAGCGCGTACAACTGCGAACCGTTCACCGCATCCACGCTCGTGGCGTTCACCGCGCCGTCCGCCACGCCGGTCAGTTGACGCGAGCCCGCCGTGCCCGTGAAGTCGACCACCGTACCGTCGGTATCCTTCGCGACCGTGACCGTGCGCGTCGTCGCGTCCTGCTGCACCAGACCGACCGAACCCGAGTTCACGATGTTCGTGAGGTTCGTGATGTCGCTGCTGTTCTGCGTCACCTGCTGGTTGGTTGCGTACAGCTGGCTTCCGTTGATCGCGTCCGTGCTGGTTGCGCTCAGACGGCCGGCCGCCACGTTGGTGATGGTGCGCTCGTTACCTGCCGAGCCCACGCTCACCGTGCTCGTCGGAGCCGTGCCGGCGAACGTGTAAGTCACGCCGCCGATCGTCGTACCCGATGTCGCCACTGCCGAGGTGGTCGTCGAACCGGCGCCGAGCGCCACCGCGCCGGCGTTCGACGCATTCGCGCCGTTGCCCACTGCGACTGCGTTGACAGCGCTTGCCACGGCTGCCGGACCTGCCGCGAGGCTGTCCGTACCCGTTGCCGACGAATCCGCCAGCGTCGAGTTCGCATGGAAGTACTTGATGCCGCCACCGTTGGTGATGTTGTTCACCGTGTTGCTGATGTTAGTGACATCACCCGCAATGTTCGTCACGTTGCCCGCGAGGTTGCTGACGTTATTGCTCAGGTTCGACACGTTGGCGTTCGTCTCGTACAGCTGCGAACCGTTTACCGCGTCCGTGCTGGTTGCGCTCAGATCGCCCGCCGTCAGGTGGGTGATCTTCGTCGAGCCGCCTGCACCTTGCAGCGTGATGGTGTTCTTCGTGCTGTCGTCGTACTGGACCGCGTTGGCCGTGCTGTCAGCCACCGCCGACTGCAACTGGCTCACGTTCACCGCGTCCGTGCTGGCCGAGCCGGCTGCCACGTTCGTGATGCGACGTTCTGCGCCTGCCGAACCCACCGACACTTCACCCACCGGCGTCGTGCCAGCCAGCGTGCCCGTACCCGGGTTGTACGCCGCCGCCGACAGGTTTGCTGTCGTCGTTGCGTTCGAACCGAGTGCTACCGAGTTCGCTGCCGTGGCCTGTGCGTTGCCGCCGATTGCCACCGCGTCCGCACCTGTTGCCGACGAATCTGCCAGCGTCGAGTTCGCATGGAAGTACTTGATGCCAGCGCCATTGGTGATGTTGTTCACCGTGTTGCTGATGTTGGTGACATTACCCGCGATGTTCGTCACATTGCCGGCCAGGTTCGCAACGTTGTTACTGACGTTGTTCACCTTTGCGTCTTCCGACTGCAACTGGCTCACGTTCACCGCATCTGTGCCATTCAGGCCCGCTGCGACGATCGTGATACGACGTTCTGCACCCGCTGCGCCAACCGACACTTCACCGCCTGCTGCCGTAGCCGCTGCGATTGCCGTGCCACCAACCGGCGTGAAACCTGCCGTCGTCAGCGAGGTCGAGTTCGCCACCGAGTTCGAACCGAGGGCTACCGAGTTTGCTGCCGTGGCTTGCGCGTTGCCGCCGATCGCCACTGCGTCCGTGCCCGTTGCCGACGAATCAGCCAGCGTCGAGTTCGCGTGGAAATACTTGATGCCACCGCCGTTGGTGATGTTGTTCACCGTGTTGCTAATGTTGGTGACACTACCCGCGATGTTCGTGACGTTGCCTGCCAGGTTGCTGACGTTGTTGTTCAGGTTCGACACGTTCAGATTCGTTGCATACAGCTGCGAACCGTTCACCGCATCCGTACTCGTTGCGCTCAGATCGCCCGCCGTGAGGTGGGTGATCTTTGTCGAGCCGCCTGCACCTTGCAACGTGACCGTGTTCTTCGTGCTGTCGTCGTACTGGACCGCGTTGGCTGTGCTGTCAGCAACCGCCGACTGCAACTGGCTTACGTTCACCGCGTCCGTGCTGGCCGAGCCGGCTGCAACGTTCGTGATGCGACGCTCTGCTCCTGCCGAACCCACCGACACTTCACCCACCGGCGTTGCACCAGCCAGCGTGCCCGTCCCCGGGTTGTACGCTGCCGCCGACAGGTTCGCTGTCGTCGTTGCGTTCGAACCGAGTGCTACCGAGTTCGCTGCCGTGGCTTGCGCATTACCACCGATCGCCACTGCGTCCGTACCTGTTGCCGACGAGTCAGCCAGCGTCGAATTCGTGTGGAAGTACTTGATGCCGCCACCGTTGGTGATGTTGTTCACCGTGTTGCTGATGTTGGTGACATTACCCGCGATGTTCGTGACGTTGCCGGCCAGGTTGCTGACATTGTTGCTCAGGTTCGAAACGTTATTGCTGACGTTGTTCACCTTCGCATCTTCCGACTGCAACTGGCTCACGTTCACCGCATCCGTGCCATTCAGGCCCGCTGCGACGTTCGTGATACGGCGTTCAGCACCTGCTGCACCAACCGACACTTCACCGCCCGCTGCCGTCGCTGCGGCGATCGCCGTGCCGCCAAACGGCGAGAAGCCTCCCGTTGTGAGCGAGGTCGAGTTCGCCAGCGAGTTCGAACCCAAGGCTACCGAGTTCGCCGTCGTTGCCGATGCGTTACCACCGATCGCCACTGCATCCGTACCCGTTGCCGACGAGTCAGCCAGCGTCGAGTTCGTGTGGAAGTACTTGATGCCGCCACCATTGGTGATGTTGTTCACCGTGTTGCTGATGTTGGTGACGTTACCTGCGATGTTGGTGACATTGCCTGCCAGGTTCGCCACGTTCGCGTTCGTCGAGTACAGCTGCGAACCATTCACCGCGTCCGTGCTGGTGGCGCTCAGATCGCCCGCCGTCAGGTGGGTAATCTTCGTCGAGCCGCCTGCACCCTGCAGCGTGACCGTGTTCTTCGTGCTGTCGTCGTACTGGACCGCGTTCGCCGTGCTGTCAGCCACCGCCGACTGCAACTGGCTTACGTTCACCGCGTCCGTGCCTGCCGCACCGGCTGCCACGTTCGTGATGCGACGCTCGGCACCTGCGGAGCCCACCGATACTTCGCCCACCGGCGTTGCGCCCGCCAGCGTGCCCGTACCCGGGTTGTACGCTGCGGCCGACAGGTTCGCTGTCGTCGTTGCGTTCGAACCGAGTGCTACCGAGTTTGCTGCCGTCGCCTGGGCGTTGCCGCCGATCGCCACTGCATCCGTACCCGTTGCCGACGAGTCCGCCAGCGTCGAGTTCGCGTGGAAGTACTTGATGCCGCCACCATTGGTGATGTTGTTCACCGTGTTGCTGATGTTGGTGACATCACCCGCGATGTTCGTCACGTTGCCTGCCAGGTTCGCCACGTTCGCGTTCGTCGAGTACAGCTGCGAGCCGTTCACCGCGTCCGTGCTGGTTGCGCTCAGATCGCCCGCCGTGAGATGGGTGATCTTCGTCGAGCCGCCTGCACCTTGAAGCGTGACCGTGTTCTTGGTGCCGTCGTCGTACTGCACTGCGTTCGCCGTGCTGTCAGCAACCGCGGACTGCAACTGGCTTACATTCACCGCGTCGGTACCTGCCGAGCCGGCTGCCACGTTCGTGATGCGACGCTCAGCACCTGCCGAACCCACCGACACTTCACCCACTGGCGTTGTACCCGCCAGCGTGCCCGTACCCGGGTTGTACGCTGCGGCCGACAGGTTCGCTGTCGTCCTGGCGTTCGAACCAAGTGCTACCGAATTCGCTGCCGTCGCCTGGGCATTGCCGCCGATCGCCACTGCATCCGCGCCCGTTGCCGACGAATCGGGCAGCGTCGAGTTCGTGTGGAAGTACTTGATGCCGCCACCGTTGGTGATGTTGTTCACCGTGTTGCTGATGTTGGTGACGTTGCCCGCGATGTTCGTGACATTGCCTGCCAGGTTTGCAACGTTGTTGCTGACGTTGTTCACCTTCGCATCTTCCGACTGCAACTGGCTTACGTTCACCGCATCCGTACCGTTCAGGCCCGCTGCGACGTTCGTGATGCGACGTTCAGCACCTGCTGCACCCATCGACACTTCACCGCCTGCTGCCGTCGCTGCTGCGATTGCTGTGCCGCCGACTGGCGTGAAGCCTGCCGTCGTGAGCGTGGTCGAGTTTGCCAGCGAGTGCGAGCCGAGTGCTACCGAGTTCGCCGTCGTGGCTTGCGCATTGCCACCGATCGCCACTGCGTCCGTGCCCGTTGCCGACGAATCCGCCAGCGTCGAGTTCGCATGGAAGTACTTGATGCCGCCACCGTTGGTGATGTTGTTCACCGTGTTGCTGATGTTGGTGACACTACCTGCGATGTTCGTCACATTGCCGGCCAGGTTCGCAACGTTATTGCTGACGTTGTTCACCTTCGCATCTTCCGACTGCAACTGGCTCACGTTCACCGCATCCGTGCCTGCCGAACCGGCTGCAACGTTCGTGATGCGACGCTCGGCACCTGCCGAACCCACCGACACTTCACCCACCGGCGTTGCGCCAGCCAGCGCGCCTGTACCCGGGTTGTACGCTGCCGCCGACAGGTTCGCTGTCGTCGTTGCGTTCGAACCGAGTGCTACCGAGTTCGCTGCCGTCGCTTGCGCGTTGCCACCGATCGCCACTGCGTCCGTGCCCGTTGCCGACGAATCCGCCAGCGTCGAGTTCGCGTGGAAGTACTTGATGTCAACGCCATTGTTGATGTTGTTGATCTGATTGCCCAAATTTCCCAACGCAGCGTCAACGGTGCTGAAAGCCGAGCCGACGTCACTACTTGGACCGGTGGTGCCGTCAATAGCATTTGCTTGAGTCAGTGCGTAGCTTGGGCCCGTGACGGCACCCGTAGTGGCGTTAAAGGTAGCTCCGCCACCAAGGGCTGTGACGACAGGCTGCAGTTGACTAACATTGACGGCGTCAGACGCTCCCAAACCCGCATTAAGCCCAGAAAACAATACGCCCGTCGTACCATTGGTAAGCGTCGCCATATAGGCGGTTCCACTGTTTGCGCCTGGGATGAAGACCAACCTACGCTGGGTAGTGCTAGCAATGATGTCCGTACCGGCGTGACCCATGCCGTTAAAATCGTCCCTTCCGAGAACGTTCCCCGCAAGGTCACGGGTGGTCCAAGAAGAACAGTTAGATGCGGTTCCGGAATACGTGTAGTTGTACGCACCGGTACTAGTAGCTGCACAAAAATCGGCCCATGCCATGCCGGGCAGCGAGAGACCGGCAACGCCTGCGACAACACTGCCTAACGCAACGATGACCGTGCGACTTGACTTCGTCTTGCCTCGCGCGACGGCATTTTCCTGCACTGCCACCCAAGATCCAGATGATTCGTTCCAGACGGATCTATAAATCTTATTCACAAAGCACTCCTAAAAATATATGGATAGTTCGTTCGAGAACTTGAGGGTCCACCGACGGATAGACGCGAACGCGCCACGGTGCACCGGTTAGTCAAGTGCCTCGTTTAAAAATTAAATGGGAAAAGAATGCGCTCCGCAGTCGCGGGTGTTGGCTCTGATTTCCGGATGACAGACAAGTACCGGAATGAACCCAGCGATTTGAAATCTGAAACTTGCCGCTCTGCTCAATCCATAACCGATTTTATTGTGAGATAAACGGGCGGCACATCGGACGACTCCCAATTGCTCTTAGAGTAAGTCGCAATAGCGGAGACGCCGTTTTGAAACGAATCAGAACATTCTGATTTTCGACAAGAGACCTAGCACAACTGACCTTCACTCATGCATAAACAGGATTAGCCGAGTTAGAGCTCGCTAACGCACAGATTTGCCGACCGCTGTCGCATCAATCTCGGCAAATCTGAGAGTAGCTCTGCTGGGCTAAACGCCAGCGCAAATTAGCGAACAAATACGTTTCGACCGTCGCGACTGCGCATCGTGAAAAAATGTGACGAGTCATTTGTCGTGAATTGAACGAAACTGGGATCAAACGAATTGGCTAGCAAGCGTCGGATGCGTCGACCGGGTAGATACCAAACTTCCGCCGTCAGTCAAAGGATTAACTAGCCGAGGGCGCTTCGGCTTCCGGGCCCCCCGTTTATATCTAGCGAAGCGTTGGCCCTCGGATTTGGGAAGTACAACTGCGGTGTAGATCGAATCGCTCAGAGACAGGTGCATGGATTCCCTACGCGCGGAAGTTCGCGAGGAAGGCCGGTCCCTTACTCGTAAGTGCTGCTCCGCGCGTCGGCCTAAAACCGCGATAGTCACGTTCGGACGCGATTCGTAAAAGAATCTGATCGTGCCGAGCGGCGCGCGCATCTGACCGACCTAGATATCGCTTGGCCGATATTTAAGATTGCTGATTTTGCGGATCGAACTGTCCAGCGCGGTGACTTGCCGCAATTTTGGACCACCGTCTTCACCGCTTTGTCCGACAGTGTCAAGCATCGCCGACGCTTCCGCCCGGCACTGTGCAAACGGTCGGAGACCTGAAAATCCGTGTAGTTGGAAATGTCGCAACCGTGTCCGGAATGAGCCACTACACACCGGCCTTCGGCATCAACGCAACGAGTTACGCGTTCACCGATCTCTACGTTCGGCGCGGCAACACATGGCGTGTCGCGTCCTCGCGTACGGTACGCGAGGCAACGACGTAGATGAGCGCACTGTCCGCAGTCGTCATCCACGATACAAACAAAAAGAGGCGCGAATATTTCGCGCCTCTTTGCTTTTCCAGACCGCCCGGCCTGACTGAATTTAATGCGTCGTCGCCGTCACGCGCGACTCGCTATCCTCATCTGCCCCCGCATCCACCGCTTCCCCTTCCTCTTTCGCTTCGGCGAGCAATTTAGCCGCCACGCTCGCCGTAATCCGCCGATGCGGCACGCCCCGTGCATCGAGTGCAATGACCTGATACAACTCGCGGTCGCATTCCACTTCGCGCTCGTAGGATTCACACGTCTCCAGCAGCAACTCCAGCAACGCTTTCTGCTCGCGTCTGTCAGCGCTCGTGAGCGCAGGAGTCCTGCATATCGAGGCCGCGAGAGTCGCCAGCCGGTTGAGTTGGCTCAACTGCCGTTCGCAGGAGCCGAAGGCGGACAACGCGAGTTTTTCGTACTGCAAAGCGTCGACGGGCGGCCGCGACTCGGTTTTCATGTTCTTTCTGGTTTTGCTCATGCTGCGATCTCCCTAGGACCTTATAGGTTCGCCCGACACTCGCTTGCAAGGTGGGTGAGCGGGCACGTAGCGGGTTGACAGACCGGGTCAGAAACAAAACCGGCGAGCCTTGCGGCTCCCCACCACGTCCCGCCCATTGATATAGACGTGCAGAGGCAGACGCACGCCCCGCCTGAGCGGGTGTGCGGTTTCTGACACAGGCTGTCAAACCTGACCACTGGTCAAAGCCAGCAGTCCAAGAATTATAAGTCAGCCCGAGCCACGAAACCTGTCCCAATAAAGGCCGTGAGCCATGTTAGCCATTAGGCCTAGGACGATCATTCAGCGCTAGGAAAAGCAAAAAGGGCAGTCCGCTGCACGCAGCAAACTGCCCCATCTCATGAGCCGCAAAAAAACATAAGAGCCGCAAGCGCCGCAAAAAAAGCGCAGCCCCGGACCCGATCCTAAAACGGCTTAATCACCACCAACGCCACTGCCGCCAACATCCCCAGCACCGGCAGTTCGTTGAACATCCGATACCACTTGTCCGAGCGACGGTTCTCCCCGCGCTCGAACGTGCGCAGCAGCACGCCGCAATAAGCGTGATAAATCAGCAGCAACACGACGACGCCGACCTTCGCGTGAATCCAGCCCTGCCCGCTGCCGATTCCGACCACCAGCCACAACCACAGACCACAAGCCAACGCGGGCACCGCAATAAACGTCATGAAACGGAACAGCTTGCGCGCCATGACGAGGAGCCGCGCCGTTGCCGCCGGCTCGGTTTCCATCGCCAGATTGACGAAAATGCGCGGCAGATAGAACAGGCCGGCGAACCAGGATGCAACCAGAACAATGTGAAACGTCTTGATCCAAAGCATCAGCAATCCCCGCGTGCTACGTGGCGGCACGATGCGGCGCGCGCGCAGGCCGGAGGCACCGCTAACGCGTCCATCAACTGACGAGTCGCGCTCATTGCCGCCCCTCGCCGTGACCCAGCACGACATATTTCAACGACGTCAGCCCTTCCAGTCCCACGGGCCCGCGCGCATGCAGCTTGTCGTTCGAAATGCCGATCTCCGCGCCCAGACCGAATTCGAAGCCATCCGCAAACCGCGTGGACGCATTGACCATCACGCTCGCCGAATCGACCTCGCGCAGAAAGCGCATCGCGCGGTCGTGGTCTTCGGTCACGATCGCGTCAGTATGCTGCGAGCTGTAGGTGTTGATGTGCTCGATCGCGGCGTCCAGATTGTCGACCACCTTGATCGCCAGCACCGGCGCGAGATACTCGGTGCGCCAGTCTTCTTCGGTGGCATCGACGAGCGGCCCCACGCCCGCATCGGCCAGCACCGCGCGCGCCGCCGCATCCACGCGCAGCTCGACTTCCTTGTTGCGATACAGCTTGCCGAGCGGCGGCAACACTTGCGCGGCGATATCGCGCGCGACCAGCAGCGTTTCCATCGTATTGCAGGTGCCGTAGCGGTGCGTCTTCGCGTTGTCGCAGACGGTCAGCGCCTTCGCCAGATCCGCGCGGTCGTCCACGTACACGTGGCAGATGCCGTCGAGATGCTTGATCATCGGCACGCGCGCTTCGTTCATCAGCCGCTCGATCAGGCTCTTGCCGCCGCGCGGCACGATCACGTCGACGTGTTCTGTCATCGTGATCAGTTTGCCGACCGCGGCGCGGTCCGACGTGGCCACCACCTGTACGGCGTCCTGCGGCAAACCGGCCGCTTCCAGCCCTTCGCCGATCAGCTTCGCCAACGCGGTGTTGCATTCGAGCGCTTCGGAACCGCCGCGCAGAATCGTCGCGTTGCCCGATTTGAGACACAGCGCGGCGGCGTCGATGGTCACGTTCGGACGCGACTCGTAGATGATCCCGATCACGCCGAGCGGCACGCGCATCTGACCGACCTGGATACCACTCGGCCGATATTTGAGATTGCTGATCTCGCCGATCGGATCGGCCAGCGCGGCAACTTGCCGCAAACCTTCGACCATCGTCTTCAGCGCTTTGTCCGACAGCGTCAAGCGGTCGATGAACGCCGCGTCGTGCCCTTTCTCGCGTGCTTTGGCGACATCGCGCGCATTGGCCTCCTTCAGCGTGGCGGCGTCGCGCTCGATCGCCCCGGCGACGGCGGCCAGCGCCGCATTTTTTGCCGCCGTCGACGCCCGTGCCATCGCCCGCGATGCTTGGCGGGCGCGTCGGCCGAGGTCGGTCATGTACTGGTCGATATCCATGGTGATTCTCGTGGTGCCGCGCACGGTCGAGTGCGGCGGACAGACAGAATAAACAAACGTGAACGATTGTAAGGCGGGCAAAGAGGCTTTGCTTGCTTGCGGCGACGGCCACCGCCAACGGCGCGGAATAGATGCGAGCCAGCGGCCGTTCAGCCAGGCCTGCGCACCGACGACGCCGACGGCGCCGATGCGGCCGGCGTGCCCGCCCGAGGTCGCGACGGCGACGGCGACGGCGCAGCGGCCGTTTTCGGCGCCGCGACCGTCATAGCCAGCTCGAACAGGCCGTCCCAGGGATCGGGCGGTGGATCATGGCGATGATTACCCGGCGTGCCGCCCGACAATCCCTTCACCTGCCGGTCGAGCCGCGCCGCCAGTGCAAGCGCCTTTTCCAGCCCGCTTTCCGTGACACGCGAAAGCGCCGGTCCGATCAGCCGTTCACGCGGACCCCACACGCGGTTCTCGCGCACCAGCACCGCGAGCGGCTTGCCTGCGGCGACGCCGCGCTTGATCCGCAACAGCGTGCGCACTTCTTCGACGACTGCCCACAGCACCAGCACGGCCGCCTCGCCTTCGCCGCGCAAGCCGTCGAGCATGCGCGACAGACGGCCGACATCGCCGGCCAGCATCGCTTCGTTCAACTTGAAAACGTCGTAACGGGCGACGTTGAGCACCGCGTCGTGAATCTGTTCAAAGCTGAGCGAGCCCGCCGGATACAGCAGCCCGAGCTTCTGGATTTCCTGATGCGCTGCGAGCAGATTGCCTTCCACACGCTCGGCGATAAACGCCAGCGCGCGCCGGCCTTCGTCGCCGGCTGCCACGCGCTGATTCTGCGCGGCGAGCCGCTGGCCTACCCAATTCGGCAACTGCGCGCGCTCGACCGGCTCGATCTTCAACGCAACCCCCGCGTCGGACAATGCCGAAAACCACGCCGACTTCTGCGTGGCTGCGTCGAGGCGCGGCAGCGTGATCATTGTGAGCACGTCGTCGTTGACGGCCGACGCGAGCGCTTTCAGCGCTTCCGCGCCTTCCTTGCCGGGCTTGCCCGACGGAATGCGCAATTCGACCAGTTGACGGTCACCGAATAGCGACATCGACTGGCTCGCACCGAGCAGCGAACTCCAGTCGAAACTGCGCTCGACCGTGAACACCGATCGGTCGGTGAAGCCAGCCGCGCGCGCCGCCGCACGGATGCGGTCGCTCGCTTCCTGCGCGAGCAGATGCTCGTCGCCGTACACGACGTACAGGCCAGCGAGACCTTTGGCGAGATGCGCTTCGAGCGCGTCAAGTCGCAGTTGCATGGCTACCGATCGGTGAAGTGGAGCACGGGTTCACAGCGGCGGCGGCGGCAACGGCCCACCCGGCGCAACCGCCGGCGCGCCCTGACCCGGCGCCGGATGCAACGACTTCACGATGGAAAGACGCCGCGTGAGCTGGTCGATCGCATCGTTTTCCATGTCGGCGAACAGAATGTCCGACTCTGCCACCTTCGCCTGCGAGTACTGATCGCTGTACGTCATTGCGCGGTTCAGCGCGATCACGCTCGGCGGAATCAGCACGGTGCCGTCCTTGCCGACCAGCGAGTAGTTCATGGTGAGATTCAGCTGATACTCTTCGACCACGCCAAGGGTATTCAGCGTCAGCGTACCGATGCCGCGCGCCTCGGAAATCTGCAAGGTCGCGTCGGCGTTCGCCACCGTGTTGACCACCACGGTATCGCTGCCGCCTTGCACCATGCGCGTGAGCCGCGCGCCCGCCGCCTGGGAGCCGCCGGCGATATACAGGCGTTTGAATGCATAGTCCTGCTGGCCGCGCAGCTGGAAGCCGCACGCGCTGAGCATCGACACGCTGCATGCGAGCGTCAAAAACAATCTGCGAGTCACATGGGCTCCTGGTTCGCAGTGGATTCCGTATGGAGGACAGCGGCCGCCGCGCACAGCGACGGCGTGCTGTCCGCTGTCATGTTGCCAACGGTGATACCGGTGATCAAACGACCACGTTCACGAGGCGGCCCGGCACCACGATGATCTTCTTCGGCACCTTGCCTTCGCTGAACTTGGCGACTATCTCATGGCCGGCCGTGAGCTGTTCGATCGATTCACGCGATGCGTCTTTCGCAACCGTGATCGCGCCGCGGACCTTGCCGTTCACCTGCAGCACGAGTTCGATTTCCGACTGCTCCAGCGCTTTTTCGTCGACCTTCGGCCACGGCGCGTCGAGCAGCGAGCCGAATTCGTCGGCGTAACCGAGTTCCTGCCAGAGCTGAAACGTGAGGTGCGGCACGACCGGATACAGCACGCGCAGCATCACGCCATATGTTTCGTGCAGCACGGCCGGCTGAGCGCCCTTCGCGCTGTCGAGCGCATTGAGCATCTTCATGGCCGCCGACACCACCGTGTTGTACTGCAAGCGCTGATAGTCGAAGTTGGCCTGCTTGAGCACCGTGTAAATCTCGCGGCGCAGCGTTTTTTCGACGTCGCTCAGGTTCGCGGCGTCGAACTTGCCGTCCGCTTTGCCACCCGAGCGCAGCGCGGCTTCGTTCGCCTGACCGAAGCTCCACACGCGGCGCAGGAAGCGGCTCGCACCTTCCACGCCCGAACCGGACCACTCGAGCTGCTGCTCGGGCGGAGCCGCGAACATCACGAACAGACGCGCGGTGTCCGCGCCATGCTGATCGATCAGCAATTGCGGATCGACGCCGTTGTTCTTCGACTTCGACATCTTCTCGACGCCGCCGAGCACGACCGGCTGGCCGTCCGCATTCAGCACGGCACCGACCGGGCGGCCCTTGTCGTCGAACGACACGGTGACGTCGGCCGGGTTGTACCAGGTTTTCTTGCCCGCTTCGTTTTCGCGGTAGTACGTCTCGTTGAGCACCATGCCCTGCGTGAGCAGGTTCTTCGCCGGCTCGCCGAAGTTGACGAGGCCCAGATCGCGCATCACCTTCGCCCAGAACCGCGAGTACAACAGGTGCAGGATCGCGTGTTCGATCCCGCCGATGTACTGGTCCATCGGCGCCCAATAGTCGGTGCGCGCGTCGACCATGGTTTTCGCGTCCGGCGACGCATAGCGATAGAAGTACCAGGACGAATCGACGAACGTGTCCATGGTGTCGGTTTCGCGCTTCGCCGCGCCGCCGCAGGTCGGGCAGGTGCAATTCACGAACGCTTCCGACTTCGCGAGCGGGTTGCCCGTGCCGTCCGGCACGAGGTCTTCGGGCAGCACCACCGGCAGATCTTTTTCCGGCACCGGCACGTCACCGCACGTCGGGCAATGGATGATCGGAATCGGCGTGCCCCAGTAACGCTGGCGCGACACGCCCCAGTCACGCAGACGCCACGTGATCTGCTTGTCGCCGAGGCCGAGTTCCTTCAGGTCTGCCGCGATCTGGTCGACGGCCGCCTCATACGCGAGGCCGTCGTACTTGCCGCTGTTGACCAGCGTGCCGACTTTCTCGCCGTACCACTCCTGCCAGGCTTGCGTCGAGTACTCCTTGCCTTCGACGGCCACCACCTGTTTGATTGGCAGCCCGTATTTTTTCGCGAACGCAAAGTCGCGTTCGTCGTGCGCCGGCACGCCCATGACCGCGCCTTCGCCGTAGCTCATGAGCACGTAGTTGCCGATCCACACTTCCACCTGTTCCTGCGTCAGCGGATGCGTGACGTAGAAGCCGGTGCCCATGCCCTTCTTTTCCATGGTCGCGACGTCGGCTTCGGCCACGCCGCCGCGCTTGCATTCTTCGATGAACGCCTGCAGCTCCGGCTTGTCCTGCGCGAGGCGTGTGGCAAGCGGATGCTCGGCGGCGACCGCGCAGAAAGTCACGCCCATGATCGTATCGGCGCGCGTGGTGAACACACGCAGCAGTTTCTGTTCGCCGTCGATTTCATACGGGAAACCGAAATTCACGCCGAAGCTCTTGCCGATCCAGTTCTGCTGCATGATCTTGACGCGCTCAGGCCAGCCGAGGCCTTCGAGGTCGTTCAGCAACTCGTCTGCGTACTGCGTGATGCGCATGTAGTACATCGGGATTTCGCGCTTTTCGACGAGCGCGCCCGAGCGCCAGCCGCGCCCGTCGATCACCTGCTCGTTGGCGAGCACGGTCTGGTCGACCGGGTCCCAGTTCACGGTGCCGGTTTTCTTGTACGCGATGCCCTTTTCCAGCATCTTCAGGAACAGCCACTGGTTCCACTTGTAATAGTCTGGGTTGCATGTGGCGATTTCGCGCGACCAGTCGATCGCGAGGCCCATCGACTGCATCTGCTTCTTCATGTAAGCGATGTTGTCGTAGGTCCATCGCGCGGGCGGCACGTTGTTGGCCATCGCGGCGTTTTCGGCCGGCATGCCGAACGCGTCCCAACCCATCGGCATCAGCACGTTGTAGCCGTTCATGCGCAGATAGCGGTACATCACGTCGTTGATCGTGTAGTTCCGCACGTGCCCCATATGCAGTTTGCCCGACGGATACGGCAGCATCGAGACGCAATAGAACTTGGGCTTGTCGGCGGTTTCCGTCGTCTTGTACGCGTCGATGGCGCGCCATTGCCCTTGCGCGGCGGATTCGACGTCGGAGGGAACGTATTTTTCGTGCATGGTGTGATGGGATCGCTGGGTTCGGTGCTTTCGCACCGGGCCTGGTGCTCTGCTGGATGAAATGACGTCGATTCCCCTTCTGCGGGGAAAGGGCTGATTATACCGTTCGCGGACGGGTGCGCCGCGCGGCGGCGGCGCTATGGCGCGGCCGGCGCTGCCATGGATGGCGGCGGCGGGTCGGTGACGAAGCCGATCTTTTCGAGCCCCGCCTGCTGGGCCGCGCCCATCACCTGGGCGATCATCTCGTAGCGCGTGGAGCGCTCGGCGCGTAGCTGGATTTCCGGCTGTTCGGCCTCTTTGCCCGCCTGCACGAACTGCGCGCGCATCTGGTCGAGCGTAATGGGCTTGCCGTTCCAGTAGAGCCGGCTGGCGGCGTCGATCGACAGCGAAATGGTGTGCGGCGTCTGACGCGCGGGCGCTGCCGCGACTTTCGGCAAATCGAGCCGGATCGCGTGCGTGAACAATGGCGCGGTAATGATGAAAATGACGAGCAGCACCAGCATGACATCGATCAACGGCGTCATGTTGATGTCGGCCATGGGCGCGGCCGCCTGCTTCTTTTCCAGTCCGCCGAATGCCATGTCGCCTCCTTCTGCCGCCGTTCGCGCGTTTAGTGAGCCGAGGCCTGAGGGTGCCGCGCGGGCGCCTGAGCCGGCCCGGCGGGTGCGCATACATAAGCGTGCAGATCGTGCGCGAAGCCGTCGAGTTCCTCCGACAACTGCCGCACGAGACGCCCCAGCACGTTGTACGCAAGCACGGCGGGAATCGCGACGACGAGGCCGAATGCCGTCATGATCAGCGCCTCGCCCACCGGCCCCGCGACGTTCTCGATCTGCGCCTGCCCGCTCGCCGCGATACTGCCGAGCGCGTGATAAATGCCCCATACCGTGCCGAGCAAGCCGACGAACGGCGCGGTGCTGCCCACCGACGCCAGCAGCACCTGCCCGAATTCGAGCCGCCGCTGCGACGCATTGAGCGCCTGGCGCAGCGCGCGCAGCACGCGTTCGCCGCGCTCGACGCGAGCGAGCAGCGCGCCGGGAATGTCCACCTCGGCCGCATGGAGCGCGGCCTCGGCAAGGGGCGTGAAGACGCGCTCGCGGTCGACGCGCTTTAACGCGGCGACGCCTTCAGTCAGCGTAGGCGCCTGCCAGAACTGCGACAGCGCCCGCGTGGCCTGCCGTTTGGCGCGCGTGAGAATCCAGCTTTTGACGATCAGAAAACACCAGCTGGCAATCGACATGGTCAGCAATACGTAAGCGACGCCATGCGTGATCGCGTCGCTGGTTTGCAGGTAATGGATGATGCCGCTGCTGCCTGCCATCTGACCTCGCCGCGAGAAAGTGTTTTCAGGGTTGCAAACGGAGCGCGAGTCGATCGCGCTGCCGCAACGCGCTGAGAACGGGTTAATGCAGGTTACCGCAGGCCGAGCACGTCCTGCATGTCGAAGAAGCCGGTTGGGCGGCCTTCGAGGAAACGTACAGCACGTAGCGCGCCCTGAGCGTAAGACAGGCGGCTCGCCGATTTGTGCGTAATTTCGATGCGCTCGCCGATGCCCGCGAACAGCACCGTATGGTCGCCGACGATGTCGCCGCCACGAATCGCCGAAAAGCCGATGGTGGACGGATCGCGCTCGCCGGTCACGCCTTCGCGGCTATAGACAGCGCAGTCGTCGAGCTTGCGGCCGAGCGCGTCGGCGATGACTTCGCCCATTGCCAATGCCGTGCCGGACGGCGCGTCGACCTTGTGACGGTGATGCGCTTCGATGATCTCGATGTCGTAGCCGGTCGCAAAGTGCTTTGCCGCGAATTCGAGCAGCTTCATGGTGACGTTCACGCCCACGCTCATGTTCGCCGCGAACACGAGGGCGATGCTGTCGGCCGCGGCGCGCAGTTGCGCCTTTTGCGCGTTGTCGAACCCGGTCGTGCCGATCACCATCTTCACGTTGTGACGCTGCGCCGCTTCCAGATGCATCAGCGTGCCCTCGGGACGGGTGAAGTCGATCAGATAGTCCGATTCAGCGAACACACGTTCGACGTCGTCCGTCAGCACGATGCCCGTCTGTTTGCCGAGGAACGCGCCGGCGTCCTGACCGAGTTGCGGGGAGCCTGCCCGGTCGAGCGCGCCGGACAGCGTGGCGTCAGGATCGTTGAGGACAGTTTCGATGAGCATGCGGCCCATACGGCCCGATGCGCCAGCAATGGCAATTTTCATGGCTACGACGGTTCGAAAAGGCTAGGCGGAAAAAACGCGGACAAAGAGCGGCGCACAGGAGCCAGCGCGAATGAGATGCGGCAGGCGGCATGACTGCGGCGGCGCATTCATCTGACGTGGCAGGCACGACAGGCGGTGTTCGCGCGCGAGGCGCCTATGGCGCGCGCAATAACGTGAAAGAACCACTTTACGCGACGACTCACACAAGCGGGACACTACCAGCCGTGACAACCCAAGCCGGGCCACTGCACGTTGCAGCGCCCTGCCCTGACACCGACAGCATTATCAGCCGCCTGTTCCCGACGTAGCCGGCGGAGCAGTCAACGGCGCGTTAAGCGTCGGGCTGCTGCTTTGCGGGCCCGTGGGTCCAACCGGATTGCTGTTGTCCGTGCCCGGATTCGGCGGCGGCGGCGGACGGTGGAACTGGATCTGCGGCTGCCCGCCCGACGTCGGGCCTTGCGGCGGAATGCCGCCCGCGTTGGGCGTCGGGGCGCTAGGCACGGCGGAGCGCGTGTTGCTCGGCGTCAACTGCACGGCGTTGGTTGCGCGATTGGCGGCCTGCGCGGCCTCCGCATTGGCGTCCGTGGACGGCGCGGCGGCCGCGGCAGCGCCGTCGACCGACGGCGAGCGCGTGGTGTCGACCGTCGGCGTGGCCGGAGCCGACGCGGCGCTGACGCTGCTCGACGCCGTTGCCGCGCTCGACGCGACCGGCACAGAAGCCTTCTTGCCGCTCTTGTCGCCGTCGATTTCAGCAAGCAGTTCGAGGTTCGAAGGCAGGTCTTCGCCGCCCGACCAGCTGGCGAGGCGATCGCCCACGAAGTTCACCACGAAGTCGCGCTGTTGAACGACGTTAGTCGAGCCGCGCTTGAAATAGAACACGTAGTCCCAGCGATCCGCATGGAACATGTCGGTCAGCAGCGGCGTGCCGAGCACTTGTTTGACCTGCGCGCGCGACATCCCAACCTGCATCTGTGCTGCGGCTTCCTTCGAGACGAAATTGCCTTGCACTACCGTGATCCGGTAGGGCGTGATGCTTTGGGCAATACGCTGCGTCAGGCTGTCGTAAGTGGAACATCCGGCAAGAACCGCGACAGTCGCAACAGCGATCAAGGTACCCCGCATGCGGCTCCCCCGGTAGATCAATTGAGATTTTGAAATCATTTCACTCACCGTGCGGGCCCGCTGACGAGCCGCGCGAGTTTCATTCCATCGAAGATGACCAGAACGGCAAAAACACATTACTATGAGAGCCCAGCATTGTACTCTAGGGATCCCTTGTCATGACCAATCCAACCGATCTCAAGAATATCGGGCTCAAGGCGACCCTTCCGCGCCTCAAAATCCTCGAGATTTTTCAGCATAGCCCGGTGCGCCACCTGACGGCCGAAGACGTTTACCGCAACCTGTTGCATGAGGAACTCGATATCGGCCTTGCCACCGTGTATCGCGTGCTCACGCAGTTCGAGCAGGCGGGCCTGCTGTCGCGCAGCAACTTCGAATCAGGTAAGGCGGTGTTCGAACTGAACGAAGGGTCGCATCACGACCACCTCGTGTGCCTCGATTGCGGGCTCGTCGAAGAGTTTTTCGACTCCGAAATCGAAAGCCGTCAACAGTCCATCGCGAAGGAACGCGGCTTCAAGCTGCAGGAGCACGCGCTCGCGCTGTATGGTGCGTGCACGAAAGAGAATTGCCCGCATCGCAAGCATTGACGCTGCGTTGAATCGTGTCCGGGGACGCGGTTCGGTGGACAAGTTTCTGAAAGCAGAAGGGCTAGAAGCAACAGCCAAAGCAGATGTGAAAAAGCCGCTCCGAAGAGCGGCTTTTGTCTGACACGAGGCGAGCCTGCTTACTTTGCGTTAGCCAGTGCCACAGCCGTATCCAGCATGCGGTTCGAGAAGCCCCACTCGTTGTCGTACCAGCTCGACACCTTCACCAGGCGGCCCGACACCTTGGTCAGCGTTGCGTCGAACGTCGACGAAGCCGGGTTGTGGTTGAAGTCGATGGAGACCAGCGGCGCCTCGTTGTAGCCGAGAATGCCCTTCAGCGCGCCTTCCGATGCTTCCTTCATGATCGAATTGACTTCTTCGACCGTCGTGTCGCGCGCGGCGATGAACGACAGGTCGACCACCGACACATTGATCGTCGGGACGCGAATCGCGTAGCCGTCCAGCTTGCCATTCAGTTCCGGCAGCACCAGGCCGACCGCGGAAGCCGCGCCGGTCTTGGTCGGGATCTGGCTGTGCGTGGCCGAGCGCGCGCGGCGCAGGTCTTCGTGGTACACGTCCGTCAGAACCTGGTCGTTCGTGTAGGCGTGGATCGTGGTCATCAGACCATTCACCAGACCGATCTTGTCGTTCAGCGGCTTGACGAGCGGCGCGAGGCAGTTCGTCGTGCACGATGCGTTCGAGATCACGGTGTCCGAAGCCTTCAGCACGTGATGGTTCACGCCATAGACGATCGTCGCGTCGACGTCCTTACCGCCCGGCGCCGAAATGATCACCTTCTTCGCGCCGCCCTTGATGTGCGCGCTCGCCTTTTCCTTGGTCGTGAAAAAGCCCGTGCATTCCATCACGACATCGACGTTCAGCTCGCCCCACGGCAGTTCGGCCGGGTTGCGGTTGGCCAGCACGCGGATCTTGTCGCCGTTCACGACCAGGTAGTCGCCATCCACCGACACTTCGCCCGGGAACTTGCCGTGCGCGGTGTCGTACTGCGTGAGGTGGGCGTTCGTCTTGGCGTCGCCAAGATCGTTGATGGCGACGATTTCGATATCGTGCTTCTTGCCGTTTTCGTAGAAGGCGCGCAGCGTATTGCGGCCGATCCGGCCGTAGCCGTTGATTGCGACGCGAATCGTCATGGTCTATCTCCTGATGGCTGAAAAAAATTCGTCCAGTTCGTCTGACCGGCTGCACCGCCGCGCGTCGTTGCAGAACGCGAGCGGCAGCGCCTCGCCGTTGATCAGCCGAGTGCGGCTTTAGCCGTCTCTACAACGCGCTCGACGGTGAAGCCGAAGTGCTTGAACAGCACGCCTGCCGGGGCTGATTCGCCAAACGTGTCGATACCGACCACGCCGCCTTCCAGCCCCACGTACTTACGCCAGAAATCCGTGACGCCCGCTTCGATCGCGACGCGCCGCACGCCTTGCGGCAGCACGCGTTCGCGGTACTCGGCGTCCTGCTTGTCGAACACCGTGGTGGACGGCATGGACACGACGCGCGCGGCAATCCCTTCACGCGCGAGCGGCTCGACCGCGTTCAGCGCGAGCTCCACTTCCGAACCGGTGGCGATCAGAATGATCTTGCGTGCGACGATCTCGTCGTTCCAGTCGCGCAGCACGTAACCGCCCTTCGCAATGTTCGCGATCTGCGCGTCGGAACGCTCCGAGAACAGCAGATTCTGGCGGCTGAAGATCAGGCACGACGGGCCGTGATGCTCGACCGCCTGCGTCCAGGCCACTGCGGTCTCAACGGTATCAGCCGGACGCCACACCTGCAGGTGCGGAATCAGACGCAAACTCGCAACATGTTCAATCGATTGGTGGGTCGGGCCGTCTTCGCCGAGGCCGATCGAGTCGTGCGTAAAGACGAAGATCGACGGCGCTTTCATCAGCGCGGCAACGCGCAGCGCGTTGCGGCTGTAATCGGAGAACGTCAGGAACGTGCCGCCGAACGCCTTGAAGCCGCCATGCACCGCGATGCCGTTGATCGCCGCGCTCATGCCGAATTCGCGCACGCCGTAGTTCACGTAGTTGCCGGCGGCCTTGCCTTCCGCGTTCACGCGCACGTTCCTGGCCGCCTTCCAGTTGGTGAGGTTCGAGCCGGTCAGGTCGGCGGAGCCGCCGAGCAGTTCCGGCAGCACGGCCGACAAACCTTCGATCGCCTGCTGCGACGCCTTACGCGTGGCAATGGTTTCGGCGCGCTCGTTCGCGCCGGCAATGATCGCCTTCGCCTGCTCCGCCCAGTCGGCCGGCAGTTGCTTGGCCATGCGGCGCTTGAATTCGGCGGCTTCGTGCGGGTATTTCGCCTCGTACGCCGCGAACGCCTTGTTCCATTCGGACTCGTTGCGCGCGCCGGCTTCCGTGGCGTCCCAGGCTGCGTAGACTTCCTGCGGAATCACGAACGGCTCCCACTTCCAGCCGATCTTTTCCCGCGTGGCCGCGACTTCCTTGTCGCCGAGCGCAGCGCCGTGCGAATCGTGGCTGCCCGCCTTGTTCGGCGAGCCTTCGCCGATCACCGTCTTGCAGCAGATCAGCGTGGGCCGGTCGGACTGCTTGGCCTGCCTGATGGCGGCGTCCACTGCGTCCACGTCGTGACCGACCACGTTCGGGATCACATTCCAGCCATAGGCTTCGAACCGCTTCGGCGTGTCGTCGTGGAACCAGTGCACCACTTCGCCGTCGATCGAGATGCCGTTGTCGTCGTAGAACGCGATCAGCTTGTTCAGCTTCAGCACGCCCGCGAGCGATGCGGCTTCGTGCGAAATGCCTTCCATCAGGCAACCGTCGCCGACGAACACATAGGTGTGGTGATCGACGATGGTGGCATCAGGCTTGTTGAATTCGGTCGCGAGCAGCGACTCGGCGAGCGCCATACCAACCGAATTCGCCAGACCCTGGCCGAGCGGCCCCGTGGTGGTTTCGACGCCCGGCGTGATGCCGTATTCCGGATGGCCCGGCGTCTTCGAATGCATTTGACGGAAGTTCTTCAGCTCTTCGATCGGCAGATCGTAGCCGGTGAGGTGCAGCAGCGAGTACAGCAGCATGGAGCCGTGACCATTCGACAGCACGAAACGGTCGCGATCGGTCCACTGCGGGTTCTTCGGGTTGTGACGCAGATGACGCGACCACAGGGCCACGCCGATCTCGGCCATGCCCATCGGCATACCGGGGTGGCCGGAATTCGCTTTTTGAACGGCGTCCATGGACAACGCGCGGATTGCGTTGGCCATCAGGGAAGTGGGTGCGGGAGACGAAGTCGTCATGTCGAGTCCGGAGACAGAGTCAGAAGGCGGTGCGCGCTTGAGGCCCGGAAGCTCGAATGCCAGTTCGCCAAGGCGCACGATGCGGCGCCGACAGACGCGAAACGGGCAGAGCAAACGGACAAAGCTGAAAGCGAGACATTCTAACAGAACGTCCTTTGGTTCCCGCGCCGAAAGCCGCGAGGACGCGCGCCGCTGCGGCCGGCAAAGCCACGCCGCGCGCCGGGCCTGACGGCCCTTTACAATCGGTTGTCCCGTCCTGTCGTTGCACGCGCGGAGCCTGCTGCCTTGAACCCGAGCGACACCTTGCTGTTTCGTCCTTCACCTGACGCCGTCTACGGTTTTCCGGACGCGACGTGCGTGGCGCGCGTCGATTCGCCGTATCAGCGCATTGAAGTATGGGAGACCTCGCAGCTTGGCCGGCTCTTCACACTCGACGGACGGCCGATGACGTCGGTCGGCGACGAATTCATCTATCACGAATGCATGGTGCATCCCGCGGCGCTCGCGCATCCGTCGCCGCGGGCGGCGCTGGTCCTCGGCGGCGGCGACGGCGGCGCCGCGCGGCAACTGCTGCGGCATCCGTCTATTGAGCGGATCGTGGTGGCGGAGCTGGACGCCGAAGTTGTACGCCTGACCCGCGAGCATTTGCCGGAAGTGGTTGGCGGCGCCTTCGACAATCCGCGCGTCGAACTCGTCATCGGCGACGCCGCGCGGTATGTGGCGGCTGCGCAGGCGCTGTCGTTCGATCTCGTGGTGTTCGACCTGACGCCGCCCGACTCACCCGCCGCCGGCTTATACACGCAAGCGTTCTTCCGGCAACTCAAGCGCATCATGCGCCCCACGTCCGCCATCTCCGTGCATCTCGGCTCGCCCTATTTCCATCCCGAGCGCGTGGCCGCTCTGCACGAAGAACTGCGCGCCGCGTTCGCCGTCGTTCGCACGATGAGCGCTTACGTTCCGCTCTACGGCTCGCTATGGATGATGGCGACCGCCAGCGACACGCTCGACCCGTCCGCGCTTGCCCAAGACACGCTCACCGAAGCCCTTGCCGCGCGCCGGCTCGACTCGCTGCACCATTACGGCGCGGATAGGCATGCCGGACTCTTCTCAACATCCAGGTCCGTGCGCGATAAACTAAGTCAATTCTTAAAGCCATCCCGTTGACGCGTGGGCAAAATGCACAGTTCCCGTCCCACCGCGCTGTCGGTTTTTTCGACAGACGCGTGGCCGCGTGCCTTGCAGCAAGCGTCCCGCCAACATTAGATCCGGAGAACTCCATGACCGCCTCCCGCCCCGCCGGTGTGCCCTGGTTGACCCCTTATCTGACCGTGCGCGACGCCCGCGCCGCGACCGCATTTTTCACAGCGGCGTTCGGCTTCGAGGTACGCGACAGTGTTCAGGACGATGGTGTCGTCATGCATGTCGAGATGACGTATCAAGGCCAGTTGATCGTGATGTTCGCGCCGGAAGGCGCATTCGGCTCCGCCGCGAAAACACCGAAAAGCGCAGGCGCGATCGCGCCGCAATCGTTCTATGTCTATGTCGACGATGTCGACGCGGTTTATGCGCGGGCTCTCGCCGCCGGCGCGAAATCGCTGAGCGAGCCACAAGATCAGTTCTGGGGCGACCGGTTCGCCCAGGTCGAAGACCTGGATGGCTACCGTTGGGCGCTCGCTCGCCACCTTTCGTGAACCAATGAGTATTTCTTTGATGCCTCGCTTCTTCGTCGGTACTTCACTCAAACCCGACGACATCATGTCGCTTCCTGATGACGTCGTGCGCCATATCCTCGTGCTGCGCTTGCAGCCGGGCGACTCAATCGTGCTGTTCAACGGCGAGGGCGGCGAACACAGCGCTGAGCTCGTCGAGGTCGAGCGCCGGTCAGCGAAGGTGCGCATTCGCGAATTCTGCGACGTCGAAGTCGAGGCGCCCTACCGCCTGACGCTCGCGCAAGGCATTGCCGGCGGCGACAAGATGGACTGGCTGATCGAGAAGGCTGTCGAACTCGGCGCGGCCGCGTTCGTGCCGCTCACGACCACGCGCAGCGTCGTGCGCCTCACCGGTGAACGTGCGCAGCGGCGGCAGGCGCACTGGGAAGGGATCGTGCGGGCGTCGTGCGAACAATGCGGGCGCAATCGCCTGACCGAAGTGATGCCGGTGCGTGAGATCGCCACGTGGCTCGGCGGGATGCCGCGCCAACCAGCGGAGGGCGAACTGCGCATTCTGCTGTCACCGCGCGCCAGTGTGGGCTTTTCCGCGCTGCCCGCTGAACCGCCAAAAGGGGGCGTGACTGTTCTGGTCGGCCCCGAAGGCGGATTTTCCTCGACCGAAGAAGCCGCCGCGACCGCGCACGGCTTCATGGCCGTCGGCCTCGGGCCGCGTGTGATGCGCACCGAAACCGCGGGAATCGCGGTGCTGTCGGCGCTCGCAGCGGGCTGGGGTGGATGGTGACACAGGCAGAAGCTAGCGGGCCGTGGCGAACGAGGCTGCAGGCACCGAAAACCGCTAAAACGTCGCACCGGCCGTAGCCATGCGCTGTCACCAAAAGCAAAGGCCCGCCAATCGGCGGGCCTTTTCTGTTTCTACAGGTTATGAACGCGCTTTGCTCGGCGGCACTCAGGCAAACGAATAAAACACTCTGAACGCGACCTTGCGCTCGGCCCAGAATTCGGCGGCTTCCCGGAACACGTCCAGCAGCGTTTCGCGCCCTTCCTTGTCGAACTTCTGCGCGACCGGCAGTTGTTCCAGCACGATCACGAAGCCCGGCTGCGCGCCCGCTTTGTGGACGAGATCGGTGAGGCTGTCGTAGAGCGCGTCGTAGTTCTTGCCAAAATGCTTGGGGAACAGGAACGACGTGGCGATGGTCTCCAGCACTTCCTGTTTGGACTGCGCATTGGCGCAATAGGCATACAGAAAATGCTGGCCGAGTTGCTGGGCCTCGTCCGCCAGGTCCTGCACGCGGAACGCGCGGATCGACTGTACGATGTTCGGTCGTACGGTCTTGAAAAGACTCATGGGCTCCTCGTTCGATGAAACCACAGTGCCTGTCTGGCTCTGGTTCTCGCGGCCCTGATCGCCGGCGCGCATCTTCATGACGCGCTGGAACAAATTGCCGTCGCCGGCCGCGAAAAGATCCCTCGCGACTCCGGAATCGTGCGCGTAGACGTTGTCGCTCATGCCGTTCATCCCGATGTCATTCAACAATACGATTAAAACTGGTGTAGTGGTCGTCCGAGTAATAACAATTGTCGGTGCGCTTCAGCGGACCTCCGCAGACGATGCGACGTGCCCCGCGATCATGTGAGCGAGGCGTGGGGACGGTGTATTCGTGGTAATAGCCGCGCCGATGGGCGGGCAGCAACCGTTCGCGGTTGCCGAATACGATGCCGTCCTTCTCATACAGGTAAGGCCCACCCATGGCGATCAAGTTCAATGTATTGACCGCCTCGCGCGGCAGCTGAGCCAGCGCGACGACGCCCTGCACCTGCGTTTCGCTTTCGGCGGGGACCGCGTAGTCGCGGGCAAACGCGCCAGGCACGGACCCGGAGACAGCGAACAGCGCTAAAGCACTGATTAGCACGCCTTTCGAGCGCAGCCACGTGCGTGACATGTATCAGGGTTCCCCGCTGTCAGATCACGAGTTTGACGACCATGAAAGACGTAAGGGTATCGCTAAAAGCCTTCGGAATCAACGCTCGCCGGGGCGTGGGCGCCTTCCGGCAGCCTGGAGAAGGCTGCCAGCCGGGCTTTGACGACATTTGACAAATATCTTAGCGTGCGTGCGCTAAACTTAGCTCGGCTAAGCGAGTTCGATGGAAAGGCGCAGGTTTTCCAGAACCCGGGGCGCGCCGTTCGACCGGACTCGCGAGGCCAGCTGACATTGAAGTTCAGGCAGTGGAACTGTGTCTTTTGCCGTTTTGGGGTGGCAATCCCCTGTTCATCCCAAGGCGTGCCCGTCGCGGGCACGCCTTCTTTTTTTCCGGCACCGTGCGGAGCCGTGCGCTCTTCTGCAGCGCCAGGGCGGCGCCTCAGTCACGCAAAAGGCCGCTTAGCGCGCAGCGCTAACGTCCGCCACCAGAAGCGCCGTCATATTGACGATTCGACGCACCGTCGCCGAAGCCGTCAGCACGTGTACAGGCTTGGCTGCGCCCAGCAGCATCGGACCGATTGCGATGTTGTTGCCCGCGGCCGTCTTCAGCAGGTTGTACGAGATGTTGGCTGCGTCGATGTTCGGCAGCACCAGCAGGTTCGCGTCGCCTTCGAGCGTCGAGTCCGGCAGGATTTCGCGGCGCAGATTCGCGTCGAGTGCGACGTCGCCGTGCATTTCGCCGTCCACCTGAAGATCGGGCGCGCGCTCGCGCAGAATCGCCAGCGTATCGCGCATTTTCTGCGCGGTCGGCGCATGGCTCGAACCGAAGTTCGAATGCGACAGCAGCGCGACCTTCGGCTCGATACCGAAACGGCGCACTTCCTCCGCTGCCATGATCGTGATTTCGGCCAGCTGCTCCGGCGTCGGGTCAACGTTCACGTGCGTGTCCACGAGGAAAATCTGGCGGTTCGGCAGCACCAGCGCGTTCATCGCCGCATATACCGCGCAGCCTTCACGCTTGCCGATCACCTGGTCGATAAAGTGCAGGTGACGGTGCGTCGTGCTGACCATGCCGCAGATCATGCCGTCCGCTTCGCCCTTTTGCACCAGCATCGAACCGATCAGCGTGGTACGGCGGCGCATTTCGAGCTTGGCCATCTGCTGCGTGATGCCCTTGCGGGACATCATCTTGTAGTATTCCTGCCAGAAATCACGGTAACGCTCGTCGTGATCCGTATTCACGAACGTATAGTCCTGACCCGCGACGAGACGCAGGCCAAAGCGCGCAATACGCTGCTCGATCACCGCCGGGCGGCCGATCAGAATCGGCTTGGCCAGCTTTTCGTCGACGATGATTTGCACCGCGCGCAGCACGCGCTCTTCTTCACCTTCCGCGAACACAATGCGCTTCTTCTCCGGCTCGACGCCGCGCGCGAGCTGGAAGATCGGCTTCATGGTCGTGCCGCTGTGATACACGAACTGCTGCAGGTGCTGTTCGTATGCGTCCATGTCTTCGATCGGACGCTCGGCGACGCCGGAGTCCATCGCAGCCTTTGCCACCGCCGGCGCGACCTTGACGATCAGACGCGGGTCGAACGGCTTCGGAATCAGGTATTCCGGACCGAACGACAGATCCTGAATGCCATACGCCGTCGCGACGATATCGCTCTGCTCCTGGCGCGCCAGTTCGGCAATCGCATTGACAGCCGCGATCTCCATTTCGCGCGTGACCGTGGTTGCGCCCGCATCCAGCGCACCACGGAAGAGGAACGGGAACACCAGCACGTTGTTCACCTGGTTCGGATAGTCGGTGCGGCCCGTGCACAGCACGGCGTCCGGACGCACTTCGAGCGCCAGTTCCGGCAGGATTTCCGGCGTAGGGTTGGCGAGCGCGAGGATCAGCGGCTTGTTGCCCATCCGCTTGACCATGTCCTGCTTGAGCACGCCGCCCGCCGACAGACCGAGGAACACGTCCGCGCCGTCGATCGCTTCCGCGAGCGTGCGGGCCTCGGTTTCGCGCGCGAAGCGCTCCTTGTCCGGGTCCATCAGTTCGACGCGACCCTTGTAGACCACGCCAGCCAGATCGGTCACCAGAATGTTTTCGAGCGGCAAGCCGAGATCGACGAGCAGATCCAGACACGCCAGCGCCGCAGCGCCCGCGCCGGAAGCCACCAGCTTGACCTTCGAGATATCTTTGCCGACCACCTTCAAACCGTTGGTGATGGCCGCCGCGACGACGATTGCCGTGCCGTGCTGGTCGTCGTGGAAGACCGGGATCTTCATGCGCTTGCGGCATTCCCGTTCGACGATAAAGCAGTCCGGCGCCTTGATGTCTTCGAGGTTGATGCCGCCGAAGGTCGGTTCGAGCGCGGCGATCACTTCGACGAGCTTGTGCGGGTCGGACTCGTTCAGCTCGATATCGAATACGTCGATGCCGGCAAACTTCTTGAACAGCACAGCCTTGCCTTCCATCACCGGCTTTGACGCCAGCGGACCGATATTGCCGAGGCCGAGCACGGCAGTGCCATTCGTGACCACGCCGACCAGGTTGCTGCGAGCCGTGAAACGCGCGGCGTTCATCGGGTTTTCGACGATTTCCTCGCATGCGAACGCAACGCCCGGCGAGTACGCCAGCGCAAGGTCGCGCTGGTTGATCATCTGTTTGGTCGGAGTGATCGCCAGCTTCCCTGGGGTGGGGAACTCGTGATAATCGAGGGCGGCTTCGCGGAGTTTGCTATTGACGGGAGTCGACATAAGGCGGGCTTGGAAGTGCAGATTAGAATAGGCGTTCGACGGCATTGTAGCCCCAATTGCCTACGCATTTCCTTCAACACGGGTACAACTGCCGCGACTGGAATACAGCAAACCGCGAGCAGGGCAAACGCACAGGCGACAGAGATGCTTCTGAAAGAAAATGACCAATAAGCTGATTTTGTGGCGCCTAATCACTGCAATGCGCGCAGTTGGCGTCAGTTCGCACCATCTGACCGTCCACTTTGGCTCGTCCTGATCCTACGCACCTCGCCATGCTCTCCGAGTTCTCGCTTATCGACCGCTTCTTCGCGCGCCGTGCTGCCGCCCACCCTTCCAACGCGAAGGCGGGCACGCTCGGCATCGGCGACGACTGTGCGTTGCTTGCCCCCCGTCCCGGTCAAATGCTGGCCATTTCGACGGACATGCTGGTGGAAGGCCGCCATTTTTTCGCCGACGTCGATCCAGAGGCGCTCGGTCACAAAACCCTGGCCGTGAATCTGTCCGACCTTGCCGCGATGGGCGCACAACCTCAAGCGTTCACGCTGGCATTTTCGCTACCCAAAGCCGACGAAGCGTGGCTCACCGCTTTCAGCAACGGACTATTTACGCTGGCCGACCGCTATGGTTGCGAGCTGATCGGCGGGGACACGACCGGCGGTCCGCTGAATCTGTGCGTCACGGTATTTGGCAGCGTGCCGCCTCGCGAGGCGTTGCGCCGTGACGCCGCGCAGCCCGGCGACGACATCTGGATTTCCGGTACGCTCGGCGACGCACGCGCCGGTCTCGGCGTGCTGCGCGGCGAGTGGACGGCCAATGCCAGCGACACTGCGACCTTTCGCCGCGCCCTGGAACGCCCCGAGCCGCGCATTGCGCTGGGTCTTGCGTTGCGCGGCATCGCGCACGCCGCGCTCGATCTGTCCGACGGACTCGCCGGCGATCTGAAACACATCCTCGATCGTTCGAACATGCAAGCGATCGTCGACGTCGATGCCGTGCCCCGCTCGGACGCGCTGCGCCGGCTGTCGCACGAAATCCAGCGGCGCTGCACGCTTGCGGGCGGCGACGATTACGAACTCTGCTTTACCGCGCCCGCATCGGCTCGACAGAAGGTGGAAGCCGCCGGCCGCGAGGCGTCCGTGCCGGTCACCCGCATCGGTACAATAAGCGCTCCTGATACGGCCGCCGACCGCCCCGCGATCCACTGGCACGACGCGGCCGGCACGCCGCTCACTCTGACGTTGCAAGGCTTCGATCACTTTCATGCAGACTGATCCCCCGCTCGGCCCCGCCGACGACTTCGTCGGCAGCGCGCCGCCCGACGCGCCCGATCCGCACGCGCCGCGTCCGCAAAAGCGCCGCGCCACCGCGCGCTTCATGCTGTCGCATCCGTTGCATATTCTGTCGCTCGGTTTCGGTAGCGGATTGTCGCCGGTGGCGCCGGGCACGATCGGCACGCTGTTCGCATGGGCCTCGTTCGCCGTGCTGAGCCGCTATCTGACGGTGATCGACTGGGGCTTGCTGATCGTGCTCGGCTTTATCGGCGGGATTGCGATTTGTGGCTTCACCGCAAAAAAGCTCGGTATCGACGACCCGTCGCCGGTCGTGTGGGACGAGATCATCGCATTCTGGCTCGTGCTGCTGATGGTTACGCCGGTGACGCTGACCGGCCAGCTCTGGGCGTTCGTCGTCTTCCGCTTTTTCGACATGGTCAAGCCGCCGCCTATCGGCTATTTCGATCGCCGCCTGAAAGGTGGCTTTGGCATCATGTTCGACGACCTCGTCGCCGCGTTTTTCACGCTGCTCGTGATTGCCCTGTGGCGCATGTCGGTCTGACCGTACTCCCCGTCCGCCGGCCGCCGCACCGCGCGGGTTTCACCGCCAGCTTCTGTTTAACGGATTGACGTCATGCCTACCGATGCCGTGGTTCATCAACTCGCAATCACCGTGAGCAACCGTCTGTGCGACGAACGTCTGATGCTCGTCACCGCCGAATCCTGTACGGGCGGGATGGTGGCAACCGCGCTCACGGACATTGCCGGCAGCAGCGGCTGGTTCGAGCGCGGCTTCGTCACTTATTCGAACCAGGCGAAGAGCGAGATGATCGGCGTGCCGGCCGATCTGATCGAGAAGCACGGCGCGGTGAGTGAGCAGGTGGCCCGCGCGATGGCCGAGGGCGCGCTGCGCAACAGCCGCGCACAGGTGTCGCTGTCCATCACGGGCATCGCGGGCCCGGGCGGCGGCACCGCGACGAAGCCGGTCGGCATGGTGTCGTTCGGCTGGAGCAACCGGCTGCACACATCGGTGGAAACGAAGATTTTCGAGGGCGACCGCGAACAGATTCGCGTACAGGCCGCCGCCCATGCGCTGCGCGGGGTGCTGGCATTGCTCGATGAGCGCGAGCACTGAACGGCCATCCAGGCCGGCCACGAGAACCTGACGCCATGACCCAACGACCAGCCGCTGAGAGTTTTGATTCACACGCAACCCAGGCGGAGTTGATCCGCCGTCTGAATCTGAAGCCGCATCCCGAAGGCGGCTTTTTTTGCGAGACTTACCGTTCCGCTCACCGCGTCAAACGCGATCACGACCCGTTAGCGAACGAAACGCGGTCGGCGTCTACCGCGATCTATTACCTGTTATGTGACGGCGCGCATTCGGCGTGGCATCGGATCCAATCCGACGAAGTCTGGCATTTCTATGCCGGCGAACCATTGAACGTGCACGTGCTCGACGAACACGGCGCGCTCGTCACACATCAGCTGGGCAACGCGCTGGTTCACGCCGATGCCGTGTTTCAGGCCACGGTGCCCGCGGGCCTCTGGTTCGCGGCGGAGTGCGCGGACCCGGCGACATTCGCGCTGGTCGGCTGCACGGTCGCGCCGGGTTTTGAATTCAGCGAGTTCGAACTGGCGGACGTCGAGGCGTTGAAAGCGCGGCATCCGCAGCATGCCGCGCTGATCGGCCGCCTCGGGCCGGCGCAACGCCACGCATGACGGCAAGCATGAACGGCCGTCTTTCACCACGGCCGCCCGGGCTCACGAACCATCACCGGAACGCGTTGATCCTGTCGCGCGTTGCCATTGCGGCTTGCGCGGCTGCGTCGGCGAAATCGTCGCCCTTTCCCGCATAGATAATCGCGCGCGACGAGTTGATCAGCATACCGGCGCCATTCGCGGTGCGACCGGCCTCGACTGTCGCCTGCACGTCGCCGCCTTGCGCGCCGATGCCCGGAATCAGCAGCGGCATGTCGCCGACAATCCCGCGCACCACTTCGATTTCCTTCGGGAACGTCGCGCCGACCACCAGACCGAGTTGACCGCTCGCGTTCCACTTGTCCGCCGCCAGTTGCGCGACGACCTGATACAACGGACGGCCACCGGTTTCCAGGAATTGCAGGTCGGAGCCGCCCGCGTTCGACGTGCGGCACAACACGATCACGCCTTTGCCTTCATGCTCGAGATACGGCTGGATCGAGTCGAAACCCATATACGGATTCACCGTCACCGCATCGGCCTGATAACGCTCGAACGCCTCACGCGCGTACTGCTCGGCCGTGCTGCCGATATCGCCGCGCTTTGCATCGAGAATCACCGGCAGGCCCGGATGGTTCGCATGAATGTGCGCGATCAGCTGCTCGAGCTGGTCTTCGGCGCGATGCGCGGCGAAATAGGCGATCTGCGGCTTGAATGAGGACGCGTACGGCGCGGTCGCATCGACAATCGTGCGGCAGAATTCGAAGATCGCGTCGGGGCGGCCGGCGAGTGCGCCCGGAAACTTGCTGGGCTCGGGATCGAGGCCGACGCACAGCAGCGATTGCGTACGCTCCCAGGCGTCGTTGAGTGTCTGGATGAAGTTGGACATGGTAGATCTCGCGGCGAGCCGGTGAACAGAGGAGGCGCGTATTTTACCTGTGCGGCGCATGCCGTTCGTCGCACGCTGGCCGCCCGGATGCCACGGCACCTGCCTCCTGCCTCCTGCCTCCTGCCTCCTGCCTCCTGCCTCCTGCCTCCTGCCTCCTGCCTCCCTGCCTCCCTGCCTCTGCCTCATGCCTCGCGACGAAGCACGGCTTTCGGGATCAGACCCGACCGCAGCCGAATCGGCCGCCGCCTGTCATTGCCGACGCTTCGCGCCGCGTGCCCCCGGCATCGATCGCAAACCCGTGCGCTCGACGGTGAAGCGGAATGTTCGCGTGAGCCGCTCACCCCGTCCGAGCATCGTCATGCCGTTTTCGCACGCGCCGCCCGCGAGGTTCATCGCGTTGATCGGGTGATCGACCGGTTCGAAGCAGAAAAAGTCCTGGCCGGGAGGCGTGTACAACACGTAGTAATCCGTGTCGGCGGCAATGTTCAGCAACAGGCGGCGCTTCGGCCAGACCACCGCCGCCTGCCCGCTCCAACCGGTGAACGCATGGTTGACGATCGTATCCGGCAGCGGATATGCGACGCCAAATTGCCAGGCGGGCGGTGCCGGCACGTGGCGCACGGGCAGCCAGTCGTCACCGGACAACCACAGCCCACCTGCCGCCGCGGACAGTTCGGTGTCCGCATCGCGCACGAAAAACGGATGCACGCCGAGACCGAACGGCATCGGCTCGCGTCCGGCGTTCTCGATCTCCAGCGTCACGATCAAGGTCGGGCCGTCCAGCGCGTACGTCTGCGCCGCCCGATACGCGTACGGCTTGCCATCGTGACGATCGAGCGTCAGCCGCACGTTTTCGCGGTCCGCTTCGCTTACCTGCCACGCCGACTGCCAGCCATCGCCGTGTATGGGCAACGGTTCATCGGCGCGATTGCGCGGTACCTCTATGCGCCGTCCGGCCACGCTGAATTGACCACCGCCGATCCGGTTCGAATACGGCAGCAGCGGATAGCAGGCGAGCTGGTTCGGTTGCGTGTCCGCGCTGACATGGCGGCAGCGCCGGAAAATCGGCGTGAGCGCGCCGTCGTCGCGCCAGTCGAAACGGGTAATGCCGCCGCCGAGCGTCGGCGCGACGTCCAGGCGCAAATGCGTGTTCGCCAGCGTGATGCACGCGACGTCGCCGCCGCTCGTCTCGCCAACTGCCACCGCCGACGTGCTGGGCCCTGGAAGGACGGGATTGGCCGCCGCCGCGAGTCGCGAGCGTCGGCTTTGAGGAGTAGGAGAAACGAGATTGGTAACAGTCATATCTGGCTCCATCGAGAGGCTTGGGACGCGACCGTCAAGGCTGACGGGTGCGGTTGGGCGACTTTTTTGTACCGGTCGCCTCAGGGTCCGAACTGCATGTGCCGATTTGCTGCCACTGCCACGTGTACCGCGGTTGCTATTGACATTGGTGCATCAAGTTGCGCCTCACTGCAAGGCAGCGTCATTCTGCGCTATGCGGGCGCGCCCTGGAACACGGGTTCTGGTAAACCTCTGCTGCCCGGTGTGGCGATAAAGACACCGCCCGCCCGCGAATCTTCCGCAAGCATCGCGGAATCGAGGCCAATACGTGCGCTCGTGATGTAAAGCGTGCCCAGTTGCGGCCCACCGAATGCGACGCAGCTTGGCTGCGCGGTAGGCACGTCCACGCGTTGCGTTTCCACCCCATCCGGGCCGTAACGCACGACGCGCCGGCCGCCCCATTGCGCGTTCCACAAGCCGCCGTCGCGGTCGACGGTCGAGCCGTCCGGTTCGCCGCTGTCGTCCGTGAGCCGTGTGAACACGCGGTCGCGGGCGATGCTGCCGTTGGCGGCGTAGTCGCATGCGCGGATTTCGCGCGTCGGCGAATCGCAGTAGTACAGAGTTGCGCCGTCGGGACTGAACGCAATGCTGTTCGAGATCGCCGACGCCGGCAGCGGCAACCGTTCGAGCGACAGATCGTGATTGAGCCGGTAGAAGGCGCCAACCGGCCGCACCGGCGACGCTTCGTCCTTCGTGCCGAACACGAAGCGGCCCTGACGGTCGCAGCGGCCGTCGTTTGTCCGCGTGTTCAAGCCGGGCTCGACGTCGACGATATGCCGCGTCTCGCCGGTCGCCAGATCGAAGAATGCAAGGCGCGACGCGAGCCCCAGCAGCAGGTAATGCGGGTCGGCGCACAACGCAAACGTGGCGAGCCGCTCGGGCATGCGCCAGAACGTGCTGCGGCCGTCGGCCGGATCGTAACGCCACAGGCGTGCGCCTTCGATGTCGGTCCAGTAGAAACGGCCGGTCTTTGCGCACCACGTCGCGCCTTCGCCAAGCGTGGATTTCGTGTCCAGCAACAGTGCCGCGCGGTGCGTGCGCACGTCGGCACGAGACCCGGGCGTTGAACCGGCGCCTGAAGCGGCGATTGAGTCGGCGATTGAGCCGGCGCGCGTTCCGCGCTCCTCTGCCGCACTCACGCCCAACCTCCATCGACGATCACGTCCTGCGCGGTAATCATTCTGCTGTCGTCGGCGGCGAGGAAAAGCGCCATGCGCGCAAGGTCGGCGGGTTCAAGCTCGGCGTCGATGCACTGCCCTTCCTTGATCGCGCGACGACCCGCGTCGTCAAGCCACAGGCGCTTCTGTTTGTCCGTCATCACCCAGCCCGGCACCAGCGAATTCACGCGGATATTGAACGGGCCGAGGTCGCGTGCGAGACCGCGCGTCAGACCCTGGACCGCCGATTTCGACATCACGTACACCGGATAACCGCCGTTCTTCAACATCCAGCTGATCGAGCCGAGGTTGATGATCGAGCCGCTTCTGGCGGCCTTCATGTCTTCCGTCACCGCCTGGGCCGCAAAAAACTGATGGCGCAGATTCACCGCGATGCCGGCGTCGAATGACTCGCGCGTCACTTCGCCGATCTGGTGCCGTTTGTCGTTCGCCGCATTGTTGACCAGCACCTGGATCGGGCCGAGCGCGGCCTTGACGTCGGCGATGGCTTTTTGCAGCGCGTCGATATCGGTCAGATCGCACCGCAGGAACAGCGGCCTGTGCTTCGAATCGCCGAGTTCGTCCGCGAGCGCTTCGCCGGCGGACGTGTCGATATCGAAGAAGGCGACGCGCGAACCCTGCGCCGCAAAATGCTCGACGAACGATGCACCGATGCCGGTCGCGCCGCCCGTAATCAACACCGTGCGGTCGACGAGGCTCGGATAGCGCGCGAACGCGTGATCCGCGAGACGGGCGCTTGCATTGGCCGGTGACGACATCGTTTCGTTTCCTTTTAAAGCAGGTAGGTTAGTCCCGCGAGCCGCGGTTCTTCAACTGGTCGAGCAGCACGGCGGCCAGCAGGATCGCGCCGCGCACGAGGTACTGGTAGAACGCGTCGATGTTCATCAGGTTCATCACGTTCTCGACCGTGCCCATGATCAGCACGCCGATCACCACGCCCGAAATCGTCGCGCGGCCGCCGAGCAGCGAAACGCCGCCCAGCACGCAGGCCGAGATCACGTTCAACTCGAAGCCTTCCGCCGCATTCGGCTGACCCGACGTGATCCGCGAAGCCAGAATCACACCGGCCAGCGCGGTCACCGCGCCCTGAATCAGGAAAATGTACACACGCGTGCGCTCGACGTTGATACCCGCGAGACGCGACGCTTCCGGATTGCCGCCGATCGCGAGCGTGTTACGCCCATACACGGTCTGGTTCAGCATCACGCCGAACACGATGAAGCACAGCAGCGTGACCCAGATCGGCAGCGACACGCCGAAGAAGCTCAAGCCGCCGAGCGCGATAAACGTATCCGACGACACGCCCACCGCCTGCCCGTGCGACACGATAAAGCCGAGCCCGCGCACGATTTCCATCGTGGCAAGCGTCGTGATCAGCGCGTTGATGCGCAGATACGCGATCACCGCGCCGTTGACGAAACCGATCACCGCGCCCGCCGCCACGGCTGCGATGATCGCGATGAACGTGTTGCCCGTTGCGTTGAGCACCATCGCGCACAGCACGCCGGCGAACGCAACGGTCGAGCCGACCGAAAGATCGAAGTCGCGCGACGCGAGACAGAACATCATCGTGCACGCGACCATGCCGATCTGCGAGATCGACAGCGCGAGACCGAGCATGTTCTCGATCGAAAAGAAGTGGTCGACGGTCAGCGACATCGTGACGAACATCACGACGAAGATCACGATCAGGCTGTACTCGGTGATTTGCTGCCACCACTTGGCCTTGTCGTTCGACTGCGGAATCAGCGCGTCCGCCGCGCCTTTGGCGGCCTGTTGCGCGAGGTTTTCTCTGGCTTGCATGTTCAAGACTCCTCCCGTTCCCCACGGGTTGCCGGACTTCCGTCCGAATAATGTTCAGGCCGCTTGCTGGGTGGCGGCGGTAGCGTCTGCGGCCAATGCAGTCGAGCTTTGCGGCAACGCAAGGCTCAGCACTGATTGTTCGGTGGCATCCTTGCGCGACAGCTCGCCGGAAATCCGGCCCTGACGCATCACGACGATACGGTCGGACACGCCGAGCACTTCCGGCAATTCCGACGAAATCATCACGATCGCGCAGCCGCGTTCGGCAAGCTGATAAATCACGTTATAGATTTCATGCTTCGCACCGACGTCGATCCCGCGAGTCGGTTCGTCCAGAATCACGACTTTCAGATCCGGCTCGGCCAGCCAGCGCGACAGAATCGCTTTCTGCTGATTGCCGCCGGAAAGAAAGCGGATCTTCTGACGACGGCTCGGCGTTTTGATCTTCAGCAGCTTGATGAAACGGTCCGCGGTTTCCGCTTCCTTCTTGCGATCGAGGAACATGCCCACGCGCAGATAGTGCCGGCGGCAACTGATATTGATGTTTTCCGACACGGTCGCCATTGCGACGATGCCTTCTTCCTTGCGGTCTTCCGGGCACAGCACGATGCCGTGCCGGATCGCCTCGCCCGCGCTGCGCACCTTGATCGGCTTGCCGTCGAGCAGCAGCTCGCCGCCCTTTTTGCTGTCCGCGCCGTACACGAGGTGCATCAGCTCGCTGCGGCCCGCGCCCACGAGCCCGAAGAAGCCGACGATCTCGCCGCGCCGCACTTCGAAGCTGGCCGGTTCGGAGAGCGCGTGGCCCTCGATCGCTTTCGCCGCGAAGCGCACTTCGCCGAGCGGCCGCGTCGAATAGTTATAGATGTCCGAAATTTCCCGCCCCACCATCTCGCTGACGATGGTGTCGCGCGACACGCCTTCGAGCGTCGGATGCGAGGCGATCTTGCGGCCATCGCGGAAGATCGTGCAGGCGTCGCACAGTTCGTAAATCTCGTCCATCCGGTGCGAGATGTAGATCATCGCGCGGTTGTCGGCGCGCAGATCGCGCACCAGCTTGAACAGCACTTCCGTCTCGCGATGCGACAGCGAACTCGTGGGTTCGTCGAGCGCGATCACACGGGCGTTGCGCAGCAGTGCCTTGCAGATTTCGACCATCTGACGTTGCGCGATCGAGAGCTTGCGCAGCTTCGCGTTCGGGTCGAGCGCCACGCCCATTGCTTCGAGACGCTCGCGCACGAAGCGTTTGGCTTCGCGCTTGTTGACCCAGCCAAGCGAGTTCGGCAACTGGCCGAGCAGCAGGTTTTCCGCGACCGTCAGATCGGGCACGTATTGCAGTTCCTGGTGAATCACCGCAATCCCTGCCGCGATCGACGAAGCCGCGCTCGTAAAGCGCACTTCATTCCCGTCGATCATCACGCGGCCTGAATCGGGCTGGTATTCACCGCCGAGAATCTTGAGCAGGGTCGATTTCCCTGCGCCGTTTTCGCCCATCAGGCCGTGCACCTGGCCGACGTTGACGTCGAAGGACACACCGTCGAGCGCGCGCACGCCTGGAAAGACCTTGCCGATATTGTCAAAACGTAGCGTCGCTGACACTTCGCCTCCCTTCCCATGCAACATGATTGCTGCTTCATATGAGCCGCGCTTTCCTTTACCCGGCGCACGCCGTGCAGGGGTTCGGGACAACACGGTTGTCTCTACTGCTTCTTGTATTGCTGCCGCCGGCGCACCCGCTCAAAGTTGCGACAGCTGCGCCGGCGGCTTGCTTCACGCGTCAAACACTTCATTCCATTCGCAGCTCACTGCACTGCGATCAGCCTGCGCTCAATTTGCCGCGAGGCCCATCTTCTGGCGCACGTCGGCCACGTTGTCACGCGTCGCCAGCATGCCGGTCGTCAGGGTCAGCGGGGGCGGTGCCTTGCCCTGCGTGATCCAGTCGTACATCAGCGTCGAGGTTTCTTCGCCGTGACGCTTCGGGCTGATGATGACCGTGCCGTAGAAGCCCGTCGGCGACGGCTTCTTGAATTCGTTCAGCGCCGAATCCGAACCGCCGATGCCAATCCCGATCATGTTGTCCGCCTTGAAACCGCGGCCTTCCGCTGCGCGCACCGCGCCGAGCACGCCTTCGTCGTTCAGCGCGTAAGCCACCCAGTGCTTGAACTGCGGGTTCTTCGTCAGCGCGATGTTGGCGGCGTTGAACGCGTTTTCGGTGTCGGTCTTCGCTTGCGGCGCGGCGATGATGTTCGCCTTCGGGAAGCCCGCGGCGATCAGCGCGTCCGTTGCGCCGCTCGTGCGGTCATGCGCGGTCGGCAGCTGTTCGTAGGTCACGTCGATCGCGCCCACGTCCTTCATGTCCCAGCCGCGCTTCTTGATTTCCGCCGCGAGACCGTCGCCGACCTGCTTGCCGATGTTGTACGCCGAGATGCCCATATGCGGCACCGACGCGATCGGCTTGCCCGAGCCGTCCACGAGACGGTCGTCAACCGTCATCATTTTCAGGTTGTCGGCTTTGGCCTTGGCAACGATGCCCGGTCCGAGCTTGACGTCGGGCGTGCAGATCACGAAACCCTGTGCTTTTTGCGCCGACAGGTTGTCGATTGCGCTCATCACCTTTTCGCCCGACGGCGCGCCGATCTTCACCAGCGTGAAGCCCTTCTCCTTCGCTGCGATCTCGGCGAACTTCCACTCGTCCTGGAACCACGGTTCTTCCGGCTGCTTCACGAGAAAGCCGATCTTCACCGGATCAGCGGCTTGCGCGACCGGTGCATTGAAGAGCACACCCGTCGCCGCCGCTGCCAGCGTGAGGAAAATTCTACGTTTCATGATGCGTGTCTCCTGACTAATTGATAACGAGAAGGTATCGGCCGCGTCTTCTTGTACCGGTGGTGACACACGCGGCCAGCGCGTCGTCCGGTGAAACCTCTGCTGCTTTTTTAAACTTCAATCGTGATACAGCGCCGAGCGCCCGCCGTCCACGGTGATGCACGACGCGTTGATGAACGGCGCTTCGTCCGATGCGAGGAACACGGCCGTCATCGCGACTTCTTCCGGACGGCCGATGCGCTTCATCGGTTGCAGATCGAGCGTGGCCTGCCTGGCTGCCGCCGGGTCCGCCTGCTCGTTCCACCAGTCGTGCGTCAGTTGCGTTTCGATGTAGCCCGGCGCAATGGCATTGACCCGCACGTTGCGCGGCGCGTACTCGATGCCGAGCGCGCGCGTGAGGCCAATCACGCCATGCTTGGCGACCGGATACGGAAAGCAGCCGGGAATGATCTTGAACGAGTGCGTCGACGCAATGTTGACGATGCTTCCCGCGCCGCGCTCCACCATGCCCGGCAACACGGCGCGGCAACCGTTCCATACGCCGTCGAGGTCGACGGCGAAGCAGCGGCGCCAGTCGTCGTCGGTCATCGTGAGCGGGTCGCAGAATACGTTGATGCCCGCGTTGTTGACGAGCACGTCGAGCGCGCCGAATGCGTGTTCGGTTTCGCTGACCGCCTGCTGCACCGAAGCCGACTGCGTCACGTCCGTGCGCACGGCCATCACGCGCGCGCCAGTTTGCGAGCGGATGCGTTCGGCCGTCTGCTGCGCGGTGTCGAGATCGAGTTCCGCCAGCGTCACCGCCGCGCCTTCGCGCGCAAACGCGAGCGCAATCGCCGCGCCGATCCCGCGCCCGGCGCCCGTCACCAATGCGACCTTGTCGGCGAGCCGTTTCATTTTTTCGCGCCTGCCCGTGCAATGCGCAAGCCGTTGATATACGCCCTTGCATGCGACGCGGTCACGGCGGCGCTCTGGCCCGGCTTGTACAGCGCGGAACCGAGGCCGAAGCCGTTCGCACCGGCGCTCAGGAACGGCCCCATGTTGTCCGGCGTAATCCCGCCGACCGGCACCAGCGGCACCTCCGCCGAGATCACCGCGCGCCACGCTTTCAACACATGGCAGCCGAGTTGCTCGGCGGGGAACATCTTCAGCACGTCCGCGCCGTTCTTCAATGCGATGAACGCTTCGGTCGGCGTCGCCACGCCGGGCGCGCACGCAAGACCTTGCGCCTTGGCGGCGGCCACGACTTCCGGGTCGCTATGCGGCATCACGATCAGCTCGCCGCCCGCCGACTTCACGTCGTTGACGAAGCTCGCGTGCAGCACGGTGCCCGCGCCGACGATCGCGTCGGCCGGCAACACCTTGCGGATCGCCGCGATGCTGTCGAACGGCTGCGGGGAATTCAGCGGCACCTCGACGATCCGGAAGCCGGCTTCGTAGAGCGCCTGACCGTGCCCGGCTGCATCGGCGGGCGTCACGCCACGCATGATCGCGATCAGCGGACAGACCTCGAACGCCGCGACCAGACCCGCGTGCGGCATGTACGGGGCGGGCAGATTGATGTGAGGTTGCATGTCGGTTCCTTGTTTCAAGAGCGGCGCCCGGCTTGCCAGCCGGTCAGCTCGCGCGGGCCGCGAGCGGCGCCGGATTGACGAGCCCCGCCTGGGTCGCGACGCGCCACAGTCCGCGCTCGGTCGCGTGCCTGACGAGTTCCGCCTGCGTGCAGCCGAACTGCGCGAGCGCGAGGCGATAACGTTCGCACAACGCTTCGTTGCCGATCAGGCGCAGGCGCTGGCCGGCGAGCGAATCCTGTTGCTGGTTCAGTACGGCTTCGAGCCCGGCCATTTCGTGGCCGATCAGCAGGCCCGACAGATAGTCCGGCTGTTGCTCGCGCGAAAGCTGACCGGTGAGGCCAAGCGTGCGCGCGCTGAATATGGTTGCGAGCACGCCGGCCTCGCCTTTGTCGCGCGCGATCTGCACGCCGTGCAGGAAGGCATCGGAATCCGGACGATCCGGCGTGAGCATCGTGCGGCCGAGAATCGTATGGTCGCGCAGCGCCGCGAACACCTCGCCGGTCATGAACGTATGAAACTGCTCGATGCGTCCCGCCTGCACGACGGCCCACTTCGCATGCGTGCCCGGCAAGCCGATCAGTGCGCGCTGGGCGGCGTCCGTGCCGCTCGCGTCGATCTCGCCGGACGCATTCGCGAGCGCACCGAAAATCTGCGTTTCTTCGCCGCGCATCACGTTCGGCAACTCGCCGCGCTGCAACACGCCCGGCACGATATGCAGCGTCGTACCGGTAGCCGCCGTCACGCGGACGATGCCCGCCACCAGCGCGTCGGCGCTCGCGGGCGCGTCGACATAAGGCGCCTCGACCCAGCCCTGTGCGCTGCCCACCATGCCGGCGGCGATCACCGGAATGCCGGGTGTGCTGTCGAGCCACGCGCCGCATGTGTCGTCGAACGCGGCGTCGAAGCCGCCGTCTTCAGCGCTGCGCGGCAGATTCATGATGCCGGCCGTCGACGCACGCGTGTCCAGCACGTCGCCGTTGGCGTCGAACAGATACGCGCGCAGCGACGTCGTGCCCCAGTCGAGCGCAATCAGCGCCGCCCGCGCGGAACTAGCGGCGACGACCTGTGCGGCAACCGGCGTGGAAGAACCCGCTCGCGTCATCGTTTGATCCTGCGGGTTGCGGGTTGCGGTGCGCGCCAGCCAAGTTCTTCGGAAATCGCGCGCGCTTCGCGCTGCACGACCGGAATCAGTTCGTCCATCCGTTCGAGCGACATGTACGGGATCGTGCTCGCCACCGACAAGGCCGCCACCACCGCACCCGACGCGTCGCGCACCGGCGCGGCCACGCAACGGATCGACGCTTCGTTCTCTTCGAGGTCGAACGTGAAGCCGCCGGCCGCATAGCTGGTCATGCGCTGCATGAACGTGGGCGCGTCGGGACGATTGTCCGGCTTGAAGCTGACGCCAGCCAGCGCACGGCGCGACGCTTCGAACAGCGACTGCCAGACGTCCGGCGTAAGGTCGAGCATCATGGCCTTGCCGATTCCCGTCGACGCGAGCGGCATCCGGTGCCCGACCCGCGAGCGCATTTCGAGCCCGCGCGTGCCCGGAATCTTGTCGATGTACAGCACGTCGTCGCCATCGCGCACGCCGAGGTGAATCGTGTCGAGCGTCTGTTCCGCGAGCGATTCCAGATGCGGCCGCGCCACCGCGGTGAGCGGCATCTGTTCCAGCGCGATCGTGCCGAGTTCGATCAGCTTGGGGCCGAGCAGATAGCCGCCCTGCACCTGGCGCAGATAGCGCGCCTGCACAAGGCTGCTCACGAGGCGATGCGTGGTGCTGCGGGTCGTGCCGAGCGCGGCGCCGAAGGTGCGCAGATCGCGCACGCCGGCAGCGGCCGCTTCCAGGATCGCCAGGCCGCGCAGCAGCGTCTGCGTGCCGGCTTGCTGCGGCGTGATGTCGAGCAGCGTGCTCGGCAGCGCGATTTCATTGACGACAGCCGGCTGCGCATTGCTGCGCGATGTCCTGGCAGTGGCAAGCGGCCGCGGCGCTGACGGCGGCGCGGCGCCGTCGGCGTGATCGGCGGACGCCACGTCGGCGTCGGACGTGCTGGCGGCGTGAGAGGGCATCGCTTTGTTCATGGCGATTCGCTTTTCGGTGGTTTTGCGCTTACAGCGCGGGACCGGAGAGACGGCCTGACGGGCTTGCGATGCGAAGTGCGCGGGGATGCGGCCTGCGGCTGATAGGCATGATTGGCTTGTCTCCAGTTCTTGTGCTGTCGCTTTCCGTGGCCGGCTTCTCAGCGTTCCCGACTCGTGGATGCGTGTTGGGTTGGATTGTAGGGCCGTTTTTGAGAAAGCTCCAATATGTGAATGTTTGCGTCACATATTGGGATGTCCGTGCGGACAACAACGCACGAATTGGCGGTCATTTCGACGCTAGCTCACCGCTTCGGCCCGGCGGCGCTGCGTGCATACTTGGCACGTGGCTGGATCCTGCCGTTGCACGCGGCGCTTGCTCCTATTGTTTTTATCGTGACACGCAAACTTTTCATTTACGGCTCCGGCGGCTTCGGCAAGGAAGTCATGGACTTTGCACGGCGGCAAAATGCCGTTGCGCCGGCATGGAGCGAAATCTGTTTCGTCGACGACATCCGCGCGGAACGCACGTGGCACGGTGCGCCGGTGTATCGCTTCAGCGATCCGGAAGTCGCGACGCAGTTCGACAAGACGGAATTCGTGATCGCGCTCGGCGAGCCTGCCGCCCGCGAGAAACTGGCGCAGAAGCTGCGCGACGCGGGCGCCCGGCTTGGCCGCGTGATCGATCCGAGCGCGCTCGTCGCCGACACCGCCCGCCTCGGCGAAGGGGTGATCGTCTGCGCGTCGTCTCTCGTATCGAGCGACGCCCGCGTCGGCGATCATGCGTGTGTGAATTCCATGTCGATCGTCGGACACGACGTCCAGGTCGGCGAGTACGCGGTGATTTCGTCGATGGTCAACATCGGCGGCGCGACTGTGATCGGCGCGGGCACATACGTCGGCATGGGCGCGCTGATCCGCGAACGTCTGAGCGTCGGCGCGAACTCGATCATCGGCATGGGCTCGGTCGTCCACAGCGACATTCCCGACGACGTCATCGCACTCGGCAACCCCGCGCGCGTCATGCGCCCGAATACCGACCGCAAGGTCTTCAAGTAACCAGGTAAGAGAGATGCAAATGACCAACAGGGCGACCTACGACAAGGTCTTCATGGACAGCTTTTCGGTCCCGCAGAGCGCGCTTAACGCGGAGTTTGTCTATCAGTGCGTGCCGGCCTGGGATTCGGTCGGCCACATGGGGATGATCGCGGCGCTGGAAGAAGCCTTCGACGTGATGATGGAGACGGAAGACATCATCGAATTCGGCTCATACACGATCGGCATCGAGAAGCTCAAAAAGTACGGCGTGGAAGTATGAGCGAGGCACGCATGGAACCGACCCCGAACGCGCAGGCAACCGACACGCCTGAAAAATTCAGCCTCAACTATCAGGACTTGCAGGCATTCCAGCAGAATCGTTATCCGTTCCTGCTGATCGATCACGTCGACGAAGTGATTCCGGGCAAATCGGCGCGCGGCTACAAGCTGATGACGCTGAACGAATGGTATTTCCCGGTGCACTTTCCCGGCGCGCCGAACATGCCGGGCGCGTTGCAGATCGAAGCGATGGCGCAGATGCTGACGGTCGCGATCACGACGCTGCCGGACCTGAAAGGCCGCTACACGCGCGCACTGGACTACAAGGTGCGCTTTCGCAAGGAAGTCGTGCCGGGCAAGAAATTCGACCTCGAAGCGGAAGTGCTGTCGTGGCGCCGCGGTATCTGCAAGGGTTACGGCATTGGTCGGATCGATGGTGAAGTCGCATGCGAAGGCGAGCTGCTGATCACGATTCCGGAAATTCTTGAGCAGTTCACGCCGCCCAAAAAGACGGGCTGACGTGGATTCAACGCTACCCGAATCGCGCCGCGCGACTCGTGCCGCGCGATTCGGCAAGGCGCGGCCCCATGCCTAGTCGGGCAGTTCGGCCGCGCCCATGCGCCGCGCAATGATGCGCGAGCGCTGCGCCAAGAAGGCCGAGTTGCGATGCTCGTCGAAGTATTTGGGTCGCGGCAGCATCACCGCCATTCTGGCCGACTGCGCGGCGGTCAGTTTGCTTGCGGAAGTCTTGTAGTAATAGTGCGCGGCCGCTTCCGCGCCATACACGCCGTTGCCCCACTCCACCGAGTTCAGATAGATCTCGAAGATGCGCTCCTTGTCCATCAGCGTTTCGAGCATCCACGTGATGATCAGCTCCTGCCCCTTGCGAATGTAGCTCTTGTCCGGCGACAGAAACAGGTTGCGCGCCAGCTGCTGGCTGATGGTCGAGCCACCCCCCACGATCTTGCCCCTGGATTTGTTCTTTTCCCACGCCTGCAGAATGGCGTCGGTCTCGTAGCCGTTGTTGCTGACGAAATTGGCGTCTTCCGACGCGATGATCGCGCGTTTCAGGTTCCGCGAAATCTGGTCGTACGGGACCCACGTATGCTGCACGCCGAGATCGGGGCGTTCTCTGGAAAGACGCCACGCGTCCGCTCGCATGAACGCCGTGCTCTGTGGATTCACGTCGTTCCACAGCGCGATCTGCGCGAAATAGAACAGTTGCGTCGCGAGCCACGCGATCGTGACCACGATCCCCAGATAAACCACCCATCGCACCGGACCTGGCCGGCTCGCGCGCCGCGTTGCTGTCATCGTGGTGAGCCCCTCGGATGGATGGTTAAGCGGTGGTGAAGACCTAGACTGGCGACGGCGTCTTCAGCAGCTTGCGCAATTCGGCAAGCACGGGCGCGCCATCGGGACGAATGCCGCGCCACACGTAAAACGACTCGGCCGCCTGCTCGACCAGCATGCCGAGCCCGTCGGCACTGCGCGCGCCCAGCTTTTGCGCATGATCCATGAATACCGTGGGTTGCGCGCCATACATCATGTCGTAGGCAAGCGTGCCGCCGCCGAATGCACGGTCGTCGCAGTCGGGCAGCGACGCGTCCAGACTGCCTGCCGTTGCGTTGACGATCACGTCATAGGCGCCCGCCTCGATTGCCCTGGCGCTGCCGCCGTTCAGACGACACCCGGCGTCGCGCGCGGCATGCGCAAATTGCTCGACCAGTTGCCCGGCCTTTTCCGCCGTCCGGTTGACGATGGTCAGCGCGTGCGGCGCGCGATCCAGCATCGGCAGCACGACGCCGCGCGCCGCGCCGCCCGCGCCCAGCAGAAGAATCCGCGCACCCTTCAACGGCACGCCCAGATTCACTTCGATGTCGCGCACGAGGCCGAAGCCATCCGTGTTGTCGCCGAACACGCCATCCGCGTCGAAGCGCAGCGTGTTCACCGCGCCGGCCGCCGCGGCGCGCGGCGACAGACGCGTGGTGAACGCGTGCGCGTCGAGCTTGAACGGCACCGTGACGTTCATCCCGCGGCCGCCCGCCTCGATAAAGGCGCGCACGTGCGGCACGAACGCATCGACCGGCGCGAGCAGATGGCCGTACTCGATCGGCTCACCTGTTTGCGCGGCAAAACGCGCATGAATGAACGGCGACTTGCTATGCGCAATCGGATTGCCGATCACCGCGTAACGGTCGAGCGAGAGGGGCGCCTGCGGGTTCATCGGCCGGGTTCCGCGACGTGGCGGTCCGTAGCGGCGTCGTTCGCGCCGCCGCTCTTTTCCGCGTCGGTTAGTGCGGGGGCTTCGCCGCTGTCTTCCACGTTCTGTGCGTCGGCGGCCGGTTCCGCTTCGGCACGCGCCTCGGCTTCGCCTTCGGCGCTTTCATCGGCGGCGTCGATGATCTCGTCTTCGCTTTCGTCCGCTTCTTCAGCCTCCGCGCCGCTCGTGACGGTCGGCGCGTCGAGCACGTGCAGCAGACGCACCGACGCCTCGACGGTCAACTCGTCGATCGACATCACTTCCATTTGCAAACGCGTGCCGCGCGCATGCACACCGAGACCCGGCACGTGCAGCAGCAGCGGAATCTCTTCGAGACGCACGAGATCGCCCTTCACGACCGACGCCACCACCTGCTTGCGGTTCTCCTGCTTCAACCAGCGCAGACACCAGAAATACTCCATACGACGCTGATGATCGGCATACGCGGTATAGGTGTCGTCGAACCCTTGCACAACCGCGAACAGATCCGCGTCTTTCGGCTTGAACGGCGCGGCCAGTTTCGCCGTCACGCCATGCTGGACACAGGCGAGCAATTGCCACTGATTGACGAGGTCGACATAGCGGCGCAGCGGCGACGTGCTCCACGCGTACTGCGTGACGCCGAGGCCCTCGTGCGGCGCGGCATTGGTTTGCATACGGGTGCGCTTGGGACCGGTGGGCGCGCCGAACGCGCGCTGCGTCCGGTAGATGCCGGGCACGCCGTGGTCATGCAGGAACGCGCCCCATGACGAGTTCGCGAGAATCGCCAGTTCGGCGACGATCGTGTCGAGCGGCGAGCCGCGACGGCGCGGCGTGATGGTGACGTGCTCGCCTTCCACGTAAAAGTTGAAGTCGGTGTTGCGTTGCACTTCGCGGCGCAAACCATAGCCGGCTCGCGCGGTCTGGCGTTTTTCAAACAGCGCCTGCGCGAACGGCCACAGCACGGCGATGTCTTCCTTGTGCGGATAGTCGCCCGTGCCGGCAGCGAGCGCCTCTTCAGTCACCAGTTCGTCCAGCGTGTTGTGACGCAGGTTGTTCTTCACGAACACACGTTCGGCGCGTGTTTCGCTCGCGACAATTTCCTGCGTCTCGCGATTCACGATCACGTACAGCGAGAGCGCCGGGCGCAAGCCACCCTCGGCCAGCGTGAACGCTTCGACGACGCTGTCGGGCAGCATCGTGATCTTGTCACCCGGCATGTAGACCGTGGACAGACGCGTGCGCGCAATCGCATCGACCTCGTCGCCGCGCACGATGCCGAGCGCCGGCGCGGCAATATGCACGCCGATCCGCACGCGGCCGTCGGACAGGTGCTCGACGGAAAACGCGTCGTCGATTTCGGTCGTGGTGATGTCGTCGATCGAGAAAGCCTCGACGTCGGCTTCCGGCAGGTCTTCCGGCAACTTGCCGACACTGACCGGCGGAAACCCGGTGCCATGCGGGAAGAATTCGGAGAGGAAGCGCGCCTCGTGCAACGCGCGCGCCGACGCGATGCCGCCGCATTCGAGCATGAGCCGCGCCTGCGAAATGCCGCGCGCGGCGGCGGCGCCTTCCAGCGCCTTGTATTCGATCGTGTTCTTGTCCGGTTTGGTGAGCAACGTGAGCGCCGTCTTGCCGGCGAGTGCCTCAGGCAGGCGCCCTGCTTTCAGCTCGTCCTCGTAAGTCTGCTGCACGAGCGCCTGCTGACGCTTGCGCTCCAGACCGGCGAGCGCCATTTTCAGCTGTTCCTGCGGCGCGCGTTGGTACATGCCGCGCCCCTTGCGGCGGAAATAAACGGGCGCGCTGTGCATGCGCAGGATCAGCGCCGCACGTTCGGTGGGTCCGAAATGCTCGCCAAAGTATTCGGCGCCCAGTGTTGCGAACGGGAATTCATCTTCCGGCGCACATTCCCACAGAAAGTCCAGGTCGATGTCCTGCGCAGCGGTGTCCGCCTGCTGCATCAGTTCGCCCGCCGTGGGCTTTTCGAACTCGATCAACACGTCTTTGGCGCGCACCTTGGCTCGCCGGCCGCCCGGCAATTCGACCTGAAAAGCATCGCCCTGACGCGACAGCACGCTGCCCGCCTTGAAACTGCCCGATTCCTCGAAGAAAACGTTCACTCAATACTCTCGTTCTGACTTGCATCTGCCGGCGCGCCGATTCGCTTGAGCTATCGGTCACTGCGTGCGCGGCACGACAATGTGTTCGTGGTAGTGGACCGCGGCGCGACGCGCGCACCTGCGATATGAAACTGGGGACCGGCAACGCCGCCGCTGCTGGATTGCGTCGACCCCGACGTGGCCGCCCGAACGGCCCGCGTGCGTCAGGCCGCTTCGCGCGGCGCCGGCGGCTCGATGTCTTCGGCGTCGCAAAAGGCCAGCACGTCGTCGACGTATTGCGCGAACTCGCTGATCGCGTGATCGCTTCCTTCAATCAGCCGGGTTCGTGCGCCCGGATAGTGTGCAAGCATTTCGCGATAGTCGAGCACTTCATCGCCGGTCGCGGCGATCAGATAATAGCGCTCCGGCCGCGTGATCGACGCCACGCGCAGCGCGCGCAGTTCGTCGAGATGATGTGGCTCGACCACGATACTGCCGCCGCCATGCCATAACGGCTGCTCGCCCAGATAGGCGCTCAGATCGCGCTGCGGCACGACCGCCGGATTCAGCAGCACCGCCGGCCAGCCGTGCTTCTCGGCCAGGTGCGTGGCGAAAAAGCCGCCAAGCGAACTGCCGATCAACGTGACGTTTTTCGGCCGCGCCTCGGTGACCAGCGACTCGGCGAGCGCGACCGTTTCGAGCGGCGAGACCGGCAGCATCGGGCAGCGCCATTCGTCGCTGCGGCCGAGTTCGACGAGCCGGGCCGCCAGCACGCGCGCCTTGAACGAATTCGGGGACGACCGGAAACCGTGCAGATAGAGAATCACGTTGTGCCTCGCGCGGAAAGGGCGTCCAGCAGTTTCTGATGAACGCCGCCGAAGCCGCCGTTGCTCATCACCAGAACCTGGTCGCCGGGGCGCGCCGCCTGGACCACTGCTTTGACTAGCGCGTCGAGATTGTCGAAAGCTTGCGCTTTTTCGCCGAGCGGCGCGAGCGCTTCGCCCAGATTCCAGCCGAGCGCGTCCCGACCGGTGGGCGCGCCGTAGCCGAATACGAGGTCGGCATCGGCGAGACTGGCGGGCAACTGCGCTTTCATCACGCCAAGCTTCATGGTGTTCGAGCGCGGCTCCAGCACGGCCAGGATACGCGTATTCTCGCGGCCCACGCGTGTGCGCAGCCCCGCCAGCGTAGTCTCGATCGCCGTGGGGTGGTGAGCGAAGTCGTCGTACACCGTCACGCCGTCGACGCTGCCGCGCACTTCCATGCGCCGCTTCACGTTGCGGAAGTTTGCGAGCGATTTCGCCGCCTGCGCGGGCGGCACGCCCACATGGCGTGCGGCGGCGATCGCGGCGAGCGCATTCAGGCGATTGTGCTCGCCCTGCACCTGCCACTCGACGACACCGACCCGCTCACTGTTGTGATACACCGCAAAGCGCTCGTCGACCGGGACACCGTCTTCGGCGGGCAGGGTCTCCCAGCCGCCTTGTACGCCGAAACGTTCGACTCCGCTCCAGCAACCGCGCGTCAGCACGCGTTCGAGCGCGTTTTCACGCCCGTTCGTGATGATCCGGCCGATGCCGGGCACCGTGCGCACAAGATGATGGAACTGCGTTTCGATGGCGGACAGATCGGGGAAGATGTCAGCGTGATCGAACTCCAGATTGTTCAGCACTGCGGTTTTGGGCCGGTAGTGAACGAACTTGGAGCGCTTGTCGAAGAACGCCGTGTCGTATTCGTCGGCTTCGATCACGAAGAAGCTCGAATCGGTAAGGCGCGCCGACACACCGAAATTCAATGGCACGCCGCCAATCAGGAAGCCGGGATTCAGGCCCGCGTCTTCGAGCAACCACGTGAGCATGGTGCTGGTCGTGGTCTTGCCGTGCGTGCCGGCAACGGCGAGCACCCACTTGCCGTTCAGCACATGTTCACCCAGCCACTGCGGACCGGAGCTGTAAGGCAGGCCCCGATCCAGAATGGCTTCCATGAGCGGATTGCCGCGCGACACCACATTGCCGATCACGAACAGATCGGCATTCAGACCATTCAGCTGGTCCGCGTCATAACCCTCGATCAGGCGAATGCCTTGCGCTTGCAGCTGCGTGCTCATCGGCGGATAGACGCCGGCATCGCAGCCCGTCACGGTATGGCCCGCACCGCGCGCAAGGACCGCCAGACCGCCCATGAACGTGCCGCAAATGCCGAGGATGTGGATGTGCATAAGCCTGTGATGCCGCGCGGGCGTTTTTCCTGGAGTGATTCCCGACCTGACGCCTGGCGCCAGACAGGAAGACGAACTGCACCGCGTCTTCCTGACAGGGATGAGAGCGCAGAAAAGCGGCCAAAACGACCGTCTGCAAAGGACGCTATTGTAACCGACGCCTTGTCTTCGCCCCACGGATGGCGGCTCGTTTCGTCCTCAAACTGGCGGCGAAATACGAAAGCGGACGAAAGCTGGCGTCCCGGGAAGTCGCGCAACAATCTCTAGTATCATGGAAAGATGGTTCGCAAATCACATTTCGATCCGCAGCGCGTGCGCGAGGAAATCGCCACTGCGGCTGCGAGGCTCATCGCCGAAGACGGTCTCGACTACGCTACGGCGAAGCGCAAAGCGGCGCGACAAGTGGTCGGAGAGAGCCGTATTGGCGGCGAATGGCTACCGGATAACGATCAGATCGAAGAAGAAATCCGTGAGTATCAATCGCTTTTTCAGGGCGACAGCCAGCCGGCCTTGCTGCGGCGACTGCGCCAGATCGCAGTCGACTGGATGGAACGACTCGCCGCATTCAACCCATATCTGACCGGCGCGGTGCTCGGTGGAACTGCGGGCGAGCATTCCGACATTCATCTGCAGGCGTTCTGCGACAACCCGAAGGAAGTCGCGATCTACTTCCTGAACGCCAACATCCAGTACGACGTGTCCGAGACTCGCCATTTTGCCGGCCGCGGTTATGTCGAGACGCTGAGCTTCCTGTGGCGCCCGGCGAGCGAGGGTCGCGACGCGGCGCCGGTGGGCGTGCACGTCGCGCTGTACGAAACCGACGACCTGCGCGGCGCGGTACGGGCGGATGCACGTGGCCGCACGGCGCGTGCAAATTTGCAGACCGTCCAGACGCTGCTCAACGATAGCGATGTCGCTCCTTCCACTAACTGACAGACGAAAGATGAACACGAGACAGCTTCTGGGCGGCGCACTGGTCGCCGTGATAGCGGCCGGCGGCGGCGCGCTGGCGAATCATTGGCTCGGCGTCAGCGACGGGAGCGAGGTTGCACATGCCGCGCAACCCGTGTCAGCGCAAAGCCCCGTGGGTCAGTTGTGGAGCGCACAAGTCACATCGGTCGACGGCAAGCCGCAATCGCTAGTTGCGTTCAAAGGGCACCCAATTGTCGTTAACTTCTGGGCGTCCTGGTGCGGGCCGTGCGTGGAGGAAATGCCGGAGTTGTCGCAGCTTCAGCGTGATTACGCGAAAAAAGGAATCCAGTTCGTCGGACTTGGTGTGGATTCAGACAAGAACGTTCAGGCATTCCTGCAAAAGGTGAAAGTTGCCTATCCGATCTATGTCACGGGCTTTGGCGGTGCGGATCTGGCGCGAGCATTCGGAAATACCGCAGGCGGCCTGCCCTATACGGTCGTAATTGACGCCAAAGGCGATGTACGTTCGACAAAATTAGGACAAATCGATCCGCAGGCGCTTAAACAGACCCTCGACTCGCTCTGAATACTAGAATCCGTTGCGCCCCGGATCGCCTTGGAACGCGCCAATTTGTGCGCAAATCCCGTAGCTTTGAGAGAAGATGTGCGACACGGGTAAAGGCCGAAAGCCTCCTGAGAAGCAAACCATGCGCGGAAAACTAGACAAGTTTCTCTAATCAGCGCTAAAGTGCGCCCAATTCCACGGAAAAAGAAGCGACCATGACGCGACTGCTGGTACTGCACGGACCCAACCTCAATCTTCTCGGCACGCGGGAACCGGAGGTTTATGGCCGTGTGACGCTCCCGCAGATCGATCAGGCACTGGCGGACCGCGCCGCGGACGCCGGCGTCGAAATCGCGTCGTTCCAGAGCAATCATGAAGGGGCACTGGTCGATCGCATTCAATCCGCCCGGACTGAACACACCGATTTCATCGTGATCAATCCCGCTGCGTACACGCACACGAGCGTGGCGATTCGGGACGCACTGGCGGGGGTCGGCATCCCGTTCGTCGAGGTCCATCTGTCGAACGTGCATCGTCGCGAACCGTTCCGGCATCATTCCTATTTCTCCGACCAGGCCGAAGGCGTGATCTGCGGCCTGGGCTGGAAGGGATACCTGTACGCACTCGAATTCGCGCTGGACCGGCTCGCTGCCGGCTCGTCGCGCGGCTGAAATCCAAAACGTCTAATTTGAGCCGGCCGCGCACGCGCCGGCACTCTTCGCATTGAAAGGGGCAACCTGATGGATCTACGTAAACTGAAAACTCTGATCGACCTTGTCTCGGAGTCCGGTATCTCCGAACTCGAAGTGACCGAGGGCGAAGGCAAGGTCCGCATCGTCAAGAATGCGCCGCCGGTTTACGTGCAACCGTCTGCCTCGTACGCGCCGCAATACGCGCAGCCGGCTCCGGCGGCTGGCGGCGAAGCGCCTGCCGCTGCTGCCGGCGCGCCGGCCACGCCGGCAGCGGCCGCACCGCAAGGCCACGTTGTGACCTCGCCGATGGTCGGCACGTTCTATCGCGCGCCGTCGCCGGGCGCCGATCCGTTCGTCCAGGTGGGCGACACGGTCAAGGAAGGCCAGACGATCTGCATCATCGAAGCGATGAAGCTGCTCAACGAGATCGAGTCGGACCAGTCCGGCGTGATCAAGGAAATCCTCGTCGAAAACGGCCAGGCGGTCGAGTATGGCCAACCGCTGTTCGTGGTCGGCTAACGCGGCACGCTCTGCGCGTTAATTTGCGCCTGCCGTCCGCGCGCCCGCTGTTTACGGTGCGCGACCGATCCTCTGAGGCAGCCCGCGTTGCGAGCAACCGGGCGCCTATTGATGAGTCGAAAACCCGCTATGTTTGAAAAAATCCTCATTGCCAACCGTGGCGAGATCGCGCTTCGTATCCAGCGCGCCTGCCGCGAACTCGGCGTCAAGACAGTCGTCGTCTATTCGGAAGCCGACAAGGAAGCCAAGTACGTAAAGCTCGCCGACGAGGCGGTCTGCATCGGCCCGGCGCCTTCGAACCTGAGCTATCTGAACATGCCGGCGCTGATCAGCGCGGCCGAAGTCACCGACGCCGAAGCGATCCACCCCGGCTACGGCTTCCTGTCGGAGAACGCCGACTTCGCCGAACGCGTCGAACAGTCGGGCTTCACCTTCATCGGCCCTCGCCCGGAAACGATCCGGATGATGGGCGACAAGGTCACGGCCAAGCAGACCATGATCAAGACCGGCGTGCCGTGCGTGCCCGGTTCGGAAGGCGCGTTGCCCGACGATCCGAAAGAGATCGTGAAAATTGCCCGGCAGGTGGGCTATCCGGTCATCATCAAGGCCGCGGGCGGCGGCGGTGGCCGCGGCATGCGCGTGGTCCACACGGAAGCGGCGCTGGTCAACGCGGTCAACATGACGCGCGAGGAAGCCGGTCGTGCGTTCGGTAATCCGCAGGTCTACATGGAAAAATTCCTGGAGAACCCGCGGCACATCGAAATTCAGGTGCTCGCCGATTCGTTCAGGAACGCGATCTGGCTAGGCGAGCGTGACTGCTCGATGCAGCGCCGTCACCAGAAAGTGATCGAAGAAGCGCCGGCACCGGGCATCGCGCGCCGCCTGATCGACCGGATCGGCGATCGTTGCGCGGACGCCTGCAAGAAAATGGGTTATCTCGGCGCCGGCACGTTCGAATTCCTGTACGAAAACGGCGAGTTCTACTTCATCGAAATGAATACGCGCGTGCAGGTCGAGCACCCGGTGACCGAACTGATCACGGGCGTCGACATCGTGCAGGAACAGATCCGCATTGCGGCCGGCGAAAAGCTGGCTTTCCGTCAGCGCGACATCGCGTTCAAGGGTCACGCGATCGAATGCCGGATCAATGCGGAAGATCCGTTCAAGTTCATCCCGTCGCCGGGACGCCTTACGTCGTGGCATATGCCGGGCGGGCCGGGCATCCGCGTCGATTCGCATGCATACAATGGCTATTTCGTCCCGCCCAACTATGATTCGATGATAGGCAAGCTGATCGCCTACGGCTCGACGCGCGAGCAGGCCATCAAGCGGATGCGCATTGCGCTGTCGGAAATGGTCGTGGAAGGCATTCAGACCAATATTCCGCTGCACCGCGAGTTGATGCTCGACGCGAAGTTCGTTGAAGGCGGCACCAGCATTCACTACCTCGAAAACCGGTTGGCAGCGAAGCAGCAGGCCGCACCGGAAGAAGCGTAACCCATGAGCTACCGGGAACTGATCGCCGAGCTGGCACGCGAGCACGCGGAGGAGTTTTCCGACGCGATGCTCGAGTTGGGCGCGCTGTCCGTATCGGTTGAAGATGCGGACGCCGACACGCCCGACGAGCAGCCGCTGTTCGGCGAACCCGGTCTCACGCCGGACCGCACGGCGTGGCAACGCTCGCGCGTGATCGCACTGCTCGCGCCCGAACACGAGCCCGCGGTGTTGCTTACGGCGGCTGCCAACGAGATCGGGCTCGACGCAGCCCCGTCGTTCACCGTGCGCGACGTCGAAGAACAGGATTGGGTGCGTCTCACGCAATCGCAGTTCGACCCGATCCCGATCGGCGAACGGATCTGGGTGGTGCCTTCGTGGCACGACGCGCCGGACCCCGAAGCGCTCGTGCTGGAACTGGACCCAGGTCTCGCATTCGGCACCGGCAGTCATCCGACCACGCGCCTGTGCATGGAATGGCTCGAACAATCGGTGCAGCCCGGTCAGTCGCTGCTCGACTACGGCTGCGGCTCCGGCATCCTCGCGATTCTTGCGAAGAAGTGCGGTGCCGATCCGGTTTATGGGATCGACATCGATCCGCAAGCGGTCGACTCGGCGCGTCACAACAGCGAGCGCAATCACGCCGACGTGACCTACGGTTTGCCTGACGAATGCCCGAGCGGCGAGTTCGACATCGTGGTCGCCAATATCCTGTCGAATCCGCTGAAACTGATGGCGTCGATGCTTTCGTCGAAGGTCAAGCCGGGCGGCCGGATCGCGTTGTCGGGCATCCTTGCGCGGCAGGCCGACGAAGTCGCGCAGATCTACGCGCGGTGGATCGAGATCGGCGTATGGCGCGAACACGAAGGTTGGGTATGTCTCACCGGAACGCGCCGCGAAAGCCATTAGAATAAGGCGTATTGTCCAACCAACGGCCCTAAGGCTTACCGGCTCAATATGCTCCTGGCGACGCGTTGCCCCTTCTGCGAAACCGTCTTCCGCCTGCAACCGGCGCAGCTTGCCTTGCGTCGCGGCCTCGTGCGCTGCGGGCATTGCAATCAGGTATTCGACGCTTCAAACAGTCTCTACGATGTAGCCGACGGCGGAGACTTCTCCACCGCCAGGCCGGTCGCCGCCGCTGCGGCGATCGACGCGATCTCCGGCGTGCGTCCGAAGGGCCCGGATTTCAGCGCGGAAGCGTGGGACCCCTGGGCCTCCGCACCCGACGCCGCGGTCGACAACCGTCTGCTGCACAATGCGCGCAACGTGCCGCTGCAACCGGTGTCGACCGGTGCGGGCGTCGCGGTCACGCCGCGTCACGCGGCCGAGCCGGAACTGCCTGCGCATGCGTCCTCCGCGCCCCTTCCTGCGGACCACGAACCGATTCTCGCCGACGCGCCGCTCGACCCCTTTGCATACGACGCCGACGTTCCCGCCGAGGAGCCGCCGCGCGTGTGGCACAAGACCGGGCGCATCAACGAGCCGCCTATGGAAGAGCCGGTGATGAACGCGTCGGCGGCATTGCGTGGCGCGCCGGATAACGAGCCGCGCTTTAGCCCGGCGGGTGCGGGCGCGGCGGCGGGTGCAACTGGCGCCGCTGCATTCGGGACGGCAGGCGCCGGTGCTGCGGGTGCTGCGGGTGCTGCGGCAGGAACCGGCGCTGCGGCCGCGCGTGCGCCTTCGGCTGGCTCGCGAGGAGAACCGTTCTCCGTTCAGCCCGTCCACGAAGACGACGACCCGTTCCCGGTCATGCGCGAAACGCGTCCGGCCGAACCGCGCCGCGTCGGCTGGATGGTTGGCGGGATCATTCTGGCGGTGCTGCTCGTCGTCTCGCTGCTCGCGCAGCTCGCGTGGTGGCAGCGCGAAACGGTGCTGGTCTATCTGCCGAGTTCGCAGGCGCTTTACGCCAAGGTTTGCGAGCAACTCGACTGCCAGATCATGCCGCCGCACGATATCGACGGCTTGCAGGTCGAGCCGTCCGACCTGCGCCAGATCGACGGCCCGCACAAGCTCGAACTGAAAATGCCGCTGCGCAACCGCTTTAACGTGGCGCTCGCGTATCCGGCCATCGAACTCACGCTACTCGACGATCAGAACAATGTCGCGCTGCGTCGCGTGCTGTGGCCGCACGACTATGTGCCGCCCGGCACGCCAATCGCCGCCGGCCTGCCCGCGCGCTCGACCCAGACCATGATCGTGCACCTCGATACGGGCAATGCGGTCGCATCCAATTTCCGCGTACAGATCTTCTATCCGTAACGCAACCTTGCGCGCCCGGCAGCGACCGGGCGCGTTCACCGTCGTCAACGACGCATTTCCGGAGCACAACAACATGAGTCAAGTCACGCTGGGTGGCAACCCGATCGACGTAGCCGGCACGTTCCCGTCCATCGGCCAGAGCGCCCCCGCTTTTTCGCTGGTCGGCAAGGATCTGAAGCCGCTGTCGCTCGCCGATTTCGCTGGCAAGCGCAAAGTGTTGAACATCGTTCCGAGTCTGGACACGCCGACCTGCGCGACGTCCACGCGCAAGTTCAACGAAGCTGCCGCCAAGCTCGAGAACACTGCCGTTATCGTGATCTCGGGCGACCTGCCGTTCGCCGCTTCGCGCTTTTGCACCACGGAAGGCATCGAGAATGTCGTGACCGTTTCCACGTTCCGTGGCCATGAATTCGCGCAGGCCTACGGCGTCGACGTAACGAGCGGCCCGCTGACCGGTCTGACGGCACGCGCCGTCGTCGTGATCGACGAGAACGACAAGGTCGTGCATGCGGAACTGGTCAGCGAAATCAAGCAGGAGCCGAACTACGACGCGGCCCTCGCCGCACTGAAGTAAAGCCCTCACGGACGCACCCCGGCGCCGCGCCTCGTGCGCGGCGCTGTCACATCGTCACGCCCTTCACTCCACTTTTACAGGATGCTCGCCTTGGCTACGCTGATTTGCGGCTCGCTCGCGTACGACAACATCATGACCTTCGAAGGCCGGTTCCGGGATCACATCCTGCCGGAGCAGGTCCATATCCTCAACGTGAGTTTTCTCGTGCCGACGATGCGCCGCGAATTCGGCGGCTGCGCGGGCAACATCGCTTACGCATTGCATCTGCTGGGCGGCGACGCGCGCATCATGGGCACCCTCGGTGAGGTCGACGCGCAACGCTATCTCGACCGGTTCGCGCAACTCGGCCTTTCGACAGAACACGTGCTCGTGGTGCCGGAGACGTCCACGGCCCAGGCGATGATCACCACCGATCTGGAAAACAACCAGATCACCGCTTTCCACCCGGGCGCGATGATGCAGTCCCATCTGAATCGCGCGGACGAGGCGAAGGGCATCACGCTTGGTATCATCGGACCGGACGGCTTCGACGGCATGGTCCAGCATTCGGAGCATCTGGCCGCTGCGGGCGTGCCGTTCATCTTCGATGTGGGTCAAGGCTTGCCGCTCTTCGACGCCCCGACGCTGCGCCGCATGATTGAACTTGCCACTTACGTAGCTGTCAACGATTACGAAGCCAAGCTTGTGAGCAACAAGACGGGCTGGTCGATCGAAGAGATCGCGGGCAAGGTCGAAGCGTTGATCGTTACGCTCGGCGAACAGGGTGCGCAGATCCATCATGCCGACGGCGTGGAGAACATTCCCGTGGTCAAGGCACAGCAAGTGCTCGACCCTACAGGGTGCGGCGACGCGTTCCGCGGCGGCCTTCTGTATGGCATCGAAAACAAACTGGGCTGGGCAACCACCGGGCGTCTCGCGAGCCTGATGGGCGCGCTCAAGATCGAACACCAGGGCCCGCAAAACTACGCGCCCACGCGGGCCGAGATCAATGAACGGTTCAAGCAGGCGTTCGGCTACGACCTGCCGTAACACAGAGAGCTATTGGAGTCAGGAATGAAAACAACGAGTCGCCTGGTGGTCGCGGCGCTGATTGCCGGTTCGCTGGCCATGTCGGGCTGCGCCTACAACAGCAGCTCTGCCGACGTGTACACCGCGTCGCAGGCACAGCGCGAAGAAACGGTCCGCATGGGGACGGTCGACAGCGTGCGTGCGGTCAAGATCAGTTCCAACAATGGCCAGCCGAGCGGGCTCGGCGCAATCGGTGGCGGCGCGTTGGGCGCGGTCGCCGGCAGCGCACTGGGCGGCGGGCGCGGCTCGATCGTCACCGGCATCATCGGCGGTCTCGCGGGCGCGGTGGCCGGCAATGCGGTCGAGAACGGCGCAGCCGTGCGCGATGGCATCGAGATCACCGTGCGGCTCGATAACGGCGACATGCGCGCGATCACGCAAAGCGCAACGGGCGAAATCTTTCGTGCCGGCGAACGCGTACGCCTCCTCTCCAGCGGCGGTGTAACGCGCGTCACTCATTAGGCTTTTCCCCTCTCGCGCGGCCCCGCTATACGCGCCGCCGCGTCGACCTCACACGCATGCCCTCCCCTGTGCATGCGTTTTTTTTCGCCGGCGATTTTTGACGCAAGCATCAGCGCGGGTGTGACGATGGGTGAGCGTGCCCAGGCGACCCACCTCGCTCGTGCGCCACACGAATCGCGAAGGCAAAAAAAATCCCGCCGCCGAAAAAATCCGGCAACGGGACCCTGAGCGAGTAGCGCTCGATCGAACCGGATCAAGCGCTACTCGATCATCGGACACATCATGCGATGCGTCGAATTGCTTTTACCGCGTGCAGCCCAGCTTACGGACGGCTGCCCGTCGGGAACGGCCATGCCGCTGCGGGGTTCAGCGCGGTCTTCACCGTCGCCGCCGGTGCGCTCGAGACAGAAGTCGCAGCGGGTGCAGGCGCAGCCTTCTTGGCGACAGCCTTCTTCGCAGGTGCAGCCTTCTTCGCGGGAGCAGCGGCAGCTTTCTTCGCGGGAGCCTTCTTGGCAGGCGCAGCCGTTTTAGCGGCAGCCTTTTTCGCGGGCGCAGCCTTTTTAGCAGCGGCCTTTTTAGCAGGCGCAGCCTTTTTCGCAGCAGCCTTCTTAGCCGGTGCAGCCTTCTTCGCTGCGGCCTTCTTCGCCGGTGCCGCCTTCTTTGCTGCAACCTTCTTCACTGCGGCTTTCTTCGCCGGTGCTGCCTTCTTCGCCGCGACCTTCTTCACTGCGACTTTCTTGGCTGCAACCTTCTTTGCCGGTGCAGCTTTCTTCGCTGCAACCTTCTTCGCCGGTGCTGCCTTCTTCGCTGCAACCTTCTTCACTGCCACTTTCTTGGCAGCGACTTTCTTCGCCGGAGCAGCTTTCTTAGCCGGTGCAGCCTTCTTGGCTGCGACCTTCTTCGCTGCGGGTTTCTTGGCGGCGGCTTTTTTTGCAGTTGCCATCATTTGCTCCTTCAGGTTTTTGAGATGAGAGTCAGTTCAAACTACACCCTTCGTCAAAACCCGCTTCCCGCGGACGCTTCTCAGGGCGCGCGCTACGAAGCGGGCTATTCATCGGCATACGCAGGTGCTGCGCGCTTACGCTAATGAATGCGGTAAGGCGCGCCGTGCCCTTGGGCACCGCGCGCCAGATCTGGTCGGCGCCTGAATGCGGCGCCGGCAATTGCTTGATCGAACCGCCGGCGATCACGCCAGCGGCTTTTTCCGGGGGGAAGTTTGCCCATCCCACTGAAGGGTTCGCAAAGTGCCAGTCATGTTTGTGGGCCGCGAAGGCACGCGACGCACCAGGCACGCTTTGCATCAGGCGATTCAGCTCCTAAACATAATTGCCGCGGCGACGGCCTGCGGCATCCCCATCCATAAATGCATCTGCGACACGAACCCGGATCACTCCCAGGTCAGCGCGCCGCCAGTCTGATATTCGATCACTCGTGTTTCGAAGAAATTGCGTTCTTTCTTCAGGTCGATCATCTCGCTCATCCACGGGAACGGGTTTTCCTCGTTCGGGTACAGCGGATCGAGACCGATCTGCTGGCAACGGCGGTTGCAGATGAAGCGCAGATAGCTCTTGAACATCGACGCGTTGAGGCCGAGCACCCCGCGCGGCATCGTATCTTCGGCGTAACGATATTCAAGTTCGACCGCTTGCTGGAAAATCTCGCGGATTTCCGCGCGGAACTCAGCCGTCCAGAGTTGCGGGTTTTCGAGTTTGATCTGGTTGATCAGGTCGATGCCGAAATTGCAGTGCATCGACTCGTCGCGCAGGATGTACTGGTACTGTTCCGCCGCGCCGGTCATCTTGTTCTGGCGACCCAGCGCCAGGATTTGCGTAAAGCCGACGTAAAAGAACAGGCCTTCCATCACACACGCGAACACGATCAGCGAGCGCAGCAGCGTCTGGTCTGCTTCGAGCGTGCCGGTCTTGAAGGCCGGATCGGTCAGCACGTGGATGTACGGAATCAGGAATTCGTCTTTCGCGCGGATCGAGGAGACCTCGTGATACGCGTTAAAGATTTCGCCTTCGTCGAGCCCCAATGATTCGACGATGTATTGGTAAGCGTGCGTGTGGATCGCCTCTTCGAACGCCTGGCGCAGCAGAAACTGGCGGCATTCGGGCGCCGTGATATGGCGGTAGGTGCCCAGCACGATATTGTTGGCGGCGAGGGAGTCGGCCGTCACGAAGAAGCCCAGGTTGCGCTTGACGATGCGGCGCTCGTCTTCGGTCAGCCCGTTCGGGTCTTTCCAGAGAGCGATGTCGCGCGACATGTTTACTTCTTGCGGCATCCAGTGGTTGGCGCAACCCGCCAGATACTTTTCCCACGCCCACTTGTATTTGAACGGCACCAACTGATTGACGTCGGTCTGGCCGTTGATGATGCGCTTGTCGGCGACGTTGACCCGCGCTTCCGAAACGGCTGCCGTTTCGTTCGCGAGAGAAGCGGAGGCAACGGGAGCGACAGCGATGTCGTTCGCGAAGACTTCCTGAGCCGAGGGAGCATGAGGAGTGGAACGCGTTACGACTTGCGAACCAACAGCCGATCCCGCAGCGTTGCGCAACACATTCTGTTGCGTCGCGCTCGAGGGAGTTACGGCAGTGATCTCGTCATCCCAGTTGAGCATAAATGTCACCATCAATTTAGAACGGTTTGTACCATCTTTTCACGAGCGATAAAAGAGTTCGCTCATGAAAAATCCTGTTTTCGATTCGCGCTGCTACGTTCATACAACACTTTGTTCAACAGAGTGTGCGCATCACCACATGTGACGCGTGTTGATCGTGTGTCGTCGACGTGCTTCACGACCTCGAAGAGCAACGTGTCGCCATGACATTTCGCTGCTCTATCTAACTGTATTGCGGAGTGCGTTTGCGTTGCTCTTGCGTGGCGTCTGCATGTTCGTCAGCGACGACGAGGTGAAGGTCAAGGCACTGCCGAGCGATGCATCGACCGGCTGCGTTGATCGGTCTGTCGATCGACGATTGGCTGAGCGCTTCGTGTCGAGCGCCAGGTCTTTCGATGAGCCGCGCGACGTTCACTTCGACATCGCGTCACGCGCCGCACCGCTCATCTCATTCGCTACTGCCTGGCTACTGCCTGGCTTTTGCCTGGCTTCTGCTTCACTACTGCAGCGTCACTGCAACTGCGTCGCTGCTCGCCGCACCCGGGTCATTACCGACCAACGTCAGCAAGCAGCGATCCTGCCTGATATCGCCTGCAAGCGTGCCGCTTACTGGCAGGCCTCGCACTCGTCGAAGCCGGGGTCGCCAGGACGCATCATGCACACCGGACCCTCCGCTTCCGGCGCTGCCGCGCTGGCCGCCACCGCGACGGCCGAGGCTGCCGCTGCTGCGTGAAGCCCCCCGCCCGAAGCCGCGCCGCCGTTCGCGCCGAAGCTTCCGGACGCGCCCCCGATGCCGCCCGAGCTTTCACCGCCACCCGAACTCACCGCGTTCAGCGCGCCGTGCGCCACCGTCGATTTCTCGACGTGCGTCGCCGCCATCGTGCGGAGGTAGTACGTGGTCTTCAGACCGCGGACCCATGCAAGCTTGTAGATCTCGTCGAGCTTCTTACCCGATGCGCCGGCCATGTAGATGTTCAGCGACTGCGCCTGGTCGATCCACTTCTGACGGCGCGACGCTGCTTCGACGAGCCACTTCGGATCGACTTCGAACGCGGTTGCGTAGATCGCGCGCAGGTCGGCCGGGATGCGGTCGATGCGCGAGAGCGTGCCGTCGAAATACTTCAGGTCGGCGACCATCACTTCGTCCCACAGGCCGCGTGCCTTCAGGTCGCGCACCAGGTAGTCGTTGACCACCGTGAATTCGCCTGACAGATTCGACTTCACATACAGGTTCTGGAACGTCGGTTCGATACACGCGGACACGCCGATGATGTTCGAGATCGTCGCCGTCGGCGCAATCGCCACGCAGTTCGAATTGCGCATGCCGTAGGTGGCAATGCGCGAACGCAGTTCGGTCCAGTCCATCGACTCGCTCGAATCGACTTCCACGTAACCGCCGCGCGCGTCCGCCAGCAGCTTCACCGAGTCTTGCGGGAGGATGCCGCGATCCCACAGCGAGCCGCGATAGCTCGAGTAGCGGCCGCGTTCCTGCGCCAGTTCCGTCGACGCGTAGTAAGCGTAGTAGCAGACCGCTTCCATCGACGTGTCGGCGAACTTCACCGCTTCGTCCGACGCATACGGCGTGCGCAGCAGATGCAGGCAGTCCTGGAAGCCCATGATGCCCATGCCGACCGGACGGTGCTTCAGGTTCGAGTTACGCGCCTTGGCGACCGCGTAGTAGTTGATGTCGATCACGTTGTCGAGCATGCGCATGGCCACGCTGATGGTGCGCTTGAGCTTGTCGTGGTCGAGCGCGAGCGTGCCGTCGGCCTGCTCTTTCAAATGCGCGACGAGGTTCACCGAGCCCAGATTGCAGACGGCGATTTCGGCGTCGCTCGTGTTCAGCGTGATTTCCGTGCACAGGTTCGACGAGTGGACCACGCCGACGTGCTGTTGCGGCGAGCGCACATTGCACGGGTCCTTGAACGTGATCCACGGGTGGCCGGTTTCGAACAGCATGCCCAGCATCTTGCGCCACAGCTGCGCGGCCGGAATCTTCTTGAAGAGTTTGATCTCGCCGCGCGCGACCTTTTCTTCGTAAGACGTGTAAGCCGCTTCGAAGTCTGCGCCGAACTTGTCGTGCAGATCCGGGCAGGTGGACGGCGAGAACAGTGTCCAGTCGCCACCTTCCATCACGCGCTTCATGAACAGATCGGGAATCCAGTTCGCCGTATTCATGTCGTGCGTACGACGACGGTCATCGCCGGTGTTCTTGCGCAGCTCCAGGAATTCCTCGATGTCCAGGTGCCACGACTCCAGGTACGCGCACACTGCGCCCTTGCGCTTGCCGCCCTGGTTCACGGCGACCGCCGTGTCGTTGACGACCTTCAGGAACGGTACGACGCCTTGCGACTTGCCGTTGGTGCCCTTGATGTGCGAACCCAGAGCGCGCACACGCGTCCAGTCGTTGCCCAGACCGCCGGCGAATTTCGACAGCAGCGCGTTTTCCTTCAGCGCTTCGTAGATGCCGTCGAGGTCGTCGTCCACGGTGGTCAGGTAGCACGACGACAGTTGCGAGCGGCGCGTGCCGGAGTTGAACAGCGTGGGAGTGGACGACATGAAGTCGAAGCTCGACAGCACGTTGTAAAACTCGATCGCGCGCGCTTCGCGGTCGATCTCGTTCAGGGACAGGCCCATCGCGACACGCATAAAGAATGCCTGCGGCATTTCGATCCGCACGCCGTCGTGATGCAGGAAGTAGCGGTCGTACAGCGTTTGCAGGCCGAGGTAGCCGAATTGCAGATCGCGGTTGTTGTCGAGCGCGGCGCCGAGGCGCTTCAGGTCGAACTGCAGCAGTTTGTCGTCGAGCAGTTCGGCTTGCACGCCGCGCTTGATGAATTGCGGGAAATATTCGGCGTAACGCTCGCCCATTTCCGTTTGCGTGACTTCCTCTTCGAGGATCTCGCGACGGATCGTGTGCAGCAGGATGCGGGCGGTGACCTGGCTATACGCCGGATCCTTTTCGATCATGGTGCGTGCGGCGAGGATTGCCGAGTCGTAGACCTGGGTCATCGGCACGCCGTCGTACAGGTTCTTGACCGTTTCCGCGATGATCGGGTCGGCGCTCACCGCGTCGCCCAGATTCGAACAGGCCAGCTCGATGATGCCGCGCAGCGCAGCCATGTCGAGCGGTCGCGTGACGCCGTTGTCGGTGACGTTCAGACCCGGCGTGTTCGCCACGATCTGGTCGTCGTGGCCACGAGCCTGCGTGCGCTTTTCGCGATACAGCACGTAGGCGCGCGCGACGTTGTGCTCGCCGCCGCGCATCAGCGCGAGTTCGACCTGATCCTGGATGTCTTCAATATGGAACGTGCCGCCGTTCGGACGGCTGCGCAGCAGTGCGCGCACGACGCTCTGCGTGAGTTGCTCGACCAGTTCGCGCACGCGCGCCGACGCCGCGCCCTGACCACCGTTGACGGCCAGAAAGGCCTTCGTCACGGCGATGGCGATTTTCGACGGCTCGAACGACACCACGCTGCCGTTGCGGCGAATCACCTTGTAGTCGGCGTACGTCGCTTGCGGCGCGAGCGCCTGGGCGCCTTGTGCCTGGCCAAACGCCTGGCCAGTCGGTGAGCCCTCATACCGGGTCGTCACGTTGTCGGTGGTTTGCATGTGCAAAGCTCCTGGTCCTGGAAATGTTGCGGAGAAAAGCCGCGGATTAAAACGAACGCTGCGCCGCCGCGTGCGCAAGCGATGAGGTGCAGGAAAAAGACCGGCGCTGCCGGTTGGCGGGATGCGACTGCGATGAAGCCTGGTTCGAATTGATGACGGTCTTCAACGTGTGTGTCGCGATCACTTGCTGTGCCCTTTCCCTGAATGCTTCTGGATGCCGCCGGTGGTCTCTGCCGGCCGCGCTGCAGGAATGCTTTTGCCGCCCTGGAAAGCTTGCGGCGCCATGCTCGGAGAGCGGGGCGCCGCTAACTTGTTCACTCGGTTATGCACTCAGTTATTCACACGGTTATGCACAGCACACCACAAGATGTAGTGCGAAACCGAATTTGTGGCACCAAGTATAGTGGAGATTCGAGACAGGTCAAATCGATTTATTTGCGGTCCAAGCCTTGACTTTTGCCTCGCGCGGCGCGAAGCCAACCACATGGAGAACGAGGCGGCGCCTGGTTCTCCACGCGTCGCGCGAAGTCATCGGAGGGGTGGTTTACCGCGCTCTGGGAAACTTGAGATAGGGGAAATACTGATCGGTGAGCGCAGTGTCACGCTGCAGACGTTCCCACTCGAAATGCGGACCAGGATCGGTCTTGCGACCCGGCGCGATGTCCGAGTGACCGGCAAGCGCCTCGACCGGATAACGCGCCTTCAATGCGCTCACGAGCGCACCGAGCGTGCGGTATTGCGCCGCTTCGAAGGCAGTGGTGTCACTGCCCTCCAGCTCGATGCCGATCGAAAAATCATTGCAGCGCTCGCGCCCGAAGAAATTCGAAGGACCGGCGTGCCATGCGCGCGCGTTGCACGACACGAATTGCTCCAGCGCGCCGTCGCGATGAATCACGAAGTGCGCCGACACGCGCACGCCGCGCAGATGCGAGTCGTAGTACGGATGCGCGTCGCAGTCGAGTGTGTTGAGGAATAGTTCGGCGATCGCCGTGCCGCCGAACTCGTTCGGCGGCAGGCTGATGTTGTGCACGACGATCAGCGTCGGCGCGGCCCCGTCAGGGCGTGCCTCGAAATTCGGCGAGGGCAGTTTGCGAGCGGCGGCGACCCAACCGTCAGCATCGACGGTGAACGCGTCGCTCATCGAGCGTCGCGGCCGGTGGGTCGGGCGCTATGACGCTGCGCATGCGCGGCGCAGCAGAACTCTTCTCCCGCCACGACGACCGAATCGCTCTTCGGCGCATGAACGCCGCATTCGACGCAGCGGATCATCGGCTCGGCAAGCTGCGGGCGCGCGTGGCTGCCGCCGGGGCCGGAACCGCGCGCGCCCTGCGGATTCGCACCCGCGCCGGTACGCTGCGCATGGTTCGCGTCATGACGACGCAGTGCCTTCACCAGCCAGTTGCCGACGATGAACAGCAGGGCCAACAGAAAAATTTGTCGCATAGGACGCTCACACAACTGCACGGTGCAACAGCACCTCGAAGACGAAACGGCTGCCCACGTACGCCAGCAACAGCGCGACGAACGAAGCCAGTACCCAGCGCAATGCCGCACGGCCGCGCCAGCCGGACACCCTGCGCGCGGTCAGCAGCGCGCCGAACATCAGCCACGAAAGAATGGCGAAAACGGTTTTGTGATCGAGCCGCAACGCGCGATCCACCAACTGCTCGCTAAACAGAATGCCCGATACCAGCGTGAGCGTGAGCAGCACGAAACCCGCGCCGATCAGACGGAACAACAGCTTTTCCAACGTCAGAAGCGGCGGCAACGTGTCGAGCCAGCTCGACAGCCAGCCGTTCCCCGCCGCCGCGCCGTGCCGCTGCGCGACCCCGCCGCGCATGGCGTGCAGACGCCGCTCCACCAGCAGCATCAAAATGGCATGCAGAGCGGCGATCGCGAACAGGCCATACGCGATGTTCGCGATCAGGAAGTGCAGCTTGAACATCGGCGCAGCCGAATACGGCAACACCCGCACGCCGCCGAACGCGAGCGGCATGAGCGAGGCGATGCAGGCGAGCGGCAGCACCAGCAGGCGCAAGCCGTCGAGCGGGAAGAAAAAGCTCTCGATCCAGTAGATGCCGGCGCCGAGCCAGAACATGGCCGATAGCGCGAACGCGAATCCAAAGACCATCGCGTTCTGCGGGAAGATAGTGGTATGCAGCAGCACGCCGTGCGCGAGCAGCGCGACGAACAGCAGCGCGCGGCCCGGTGCGCTCATGCCCGAAGCGGCCGACACGCCCGCGGCGGCCGGCATGGGCGGCACGCTTTCGAGCATGGGACGCACGGCCGTTTGCCGGTGCGAGCGCCAGCCGGCCACGGCTAAACCGCCGTAGAGGAGCGCAGTGAGGGCATACAGTACAATATCCATATTCGAAGTTTACACTAGGCCCTTGCCCCGCGACGTCTTCCACTTCGCGCGCTGCCCGGGCCGCACCGTTCATCGCTCCCCATGCTCGACAATCTGACACAACGGATGGCGCGCGTCGTCAAGACGCTGCGCGGCGAAGCCCGGCTCACCGAGGCGAATACCCAGGACATGCTGCGCGAAGTGCGCCTCGCGCTGCTCGAGGCGGACGTGGCGCTGCCCGTCGTGCGCGAGTTCATCGCCAAGGTGAAGGAAAAGGCGCTCGGCGAGGAAGTCATCAGCAGTCTGTCGCCGGGTCAGGCGCTGGTCGGCGTGGTGCAGCGCGAACTCACCGCGATCATCGGCGGCGACTATGAAGGCAAGGCAATCGAGCTGAACCTTGCCGTCGCGCCGCCGGCCGTGATCCTGATGGCGGGTCTGCAAGGCGCGGGTAAGACGACCACGGTCGGCAAGCTCGCCAAGCTCCTGCGCGAAAAGTACAAGAAGAAAGTGCTGACCGTTTCGTGCGACGTCTACCGCCCCGCTGCTATCGCGCAGTTGAAGACGGTGACCGAGCAGGTCGGCGCGGACTTCTTCCCGTCCGAACCGGATCAGAAGCCGGTCGACATTGCGCGCGCCGCGGTGGACTGGGCGCGACGTCACTATCACGACGTGCTGCTCGTCGACACGGCCGGCCGTCTCGGTATCGACGAAGCGATGATGGCCGAAATCACCGCGCTGCACAGCACGCTGAAGCCCGCGGAAACGCTGTTCGTCGTCGACGCGATGCTGGGCCAGGACGCGGTCAACACCGCGAAAGCCTTCAGCGACGCACTGCCGCTCACCGGCGTGGTCCTCACCAAGCTCGACGGCGACTCGCGCGGCGGCGCGGCACTTTCCGTGCGACACGTGACCGGCAAGCCGATCAAATTCGTGGGCGTCGCGGAAAAGCTCGACGGCCTCGAAGTGTTCTACCCGGATCGCATGGCGAACCGGATTCTCGGCATGGGCGACATTCTTGCGCTCGTCGAAGAAGCGCAACGCGGCGTAGACGTCCAGGCTGCGCAAAAACTCGCCGACAAGGTCAAGAAAGGCGGCGACTTCGATCTGAACGATTTCCGCGCGCAATTGACGCAGATGAAGGGCATGGGCGGCCTCTCGTCGCTGATGGACAAGCTGCCTGCGCAGTTCCAGCAGGCGGCCGCCGGCGCCGATATGGGTCAGGCCGAAAAACAGATGCGCCGCATGGAAGGCATCATCAATTCCATGACGCCGCAGGAACGCGCGAAGCCCGATCTTATCAAGGCCACGCGCAAGCGGCGCATTGCCGCCGGTGCGGGCGTGCAGGTGCAGGAAGTCAACCGCATGCTGAACCAGTACGATCAGATGCGCACCATGATGAAGAAGCTCAAGGGCGGCAATCTGCAAAAGATGATGCGCGGCATGAAGGGCATGTTGCCGGGCATGCGCTAAGCTTCAGCAAGACGGCGGCGCGTCGCCTGTTCGTGAATCTGCATGAATGGCGCGCGTGACTCTTCGGGTTGGTGCGGATGTATTCTTTGCTGACCGCCGCCGTTCTCACTCACACTATGTATACAGTCACCGCCCGTCAGACGTCATGAACCGCGAAGAAGCTCTCCACATTTTCAGCCACTCCGAAGAAATCGTTTCGGCCAACGACGTCAACGCGTCGATCAGCGGCATGGCGGCCGCCATCCGCAAGGAGATGAGCGAGGACTTCCCGCTCGTGCTGTCGGTGATGGGCGGCGCGGCGGTGTTCACTGGCATGCTGCTGCCGCACCTCGATTTCCCGCTCGAATTCGACTATATCCACCTCACGCGCTATCGCAACACCACCAAAGGCGGTAACGACATGCAGTGGCGTGTCGCGCCGGCCGAATCGGTGAAGGATCGCGTCGTGCTGGTGCTCGACGACATTCTCGACGAAGGCGAGACGATGGCCGCGATCCGCGACCGCATCCTTGCAATGGGCGCGAAGCGCTTTTTGAGCGCGGTGCTGTGCGAGAAGATCATCCCGAAGGCCAAGCCGCTGCGCCCGGACTACTGCGGGTTCGAAGTGCCGGACCGTTATGTGTTCGGGTGCGGGATGGATGCGAAGGGTTACTGGCGTAATCTGCCGACTATCCGCGCGCTGACCGACGGCGCGTGATGCCTGTGTGAGCCAGCCGCCGGCGCAGCTCGGGCGTTGCGTGCTTGCTGCCTGCGTGCTGGGTGCATCGCACTCATATGAAAAAGCGGCCAGTAGGCCGCTTTTTTAATGCCAGTCAGCGCAGATTTCGCGGCTGTTCAGGTCTTCGCGTCATGCGCCCGCTGTTGCGCGTCACAGTTGATGCACGAAAGACCGGATTCCGCCGAGCATCATCTCCACTGAAATCGCCACCAGCACGAGACCCATCAAGCGTTCGAAAGCCATCATGGTGCGCTCGCCGAGCCATGCCTGAATGCGCTCCGCAAGCATCAGCACGATGGCGCACACCACCATCGTGACGGTCAACGCGCCGATCCATTCGAACATTTTGCCGGGTGCCTGCGACGTGAGCAGCATGACCGTGGCCAATGCGGACGGACCGGCGAGCGCCGGAATGGCAAGCGGCACGATCAGCGGCTCGCCGCCGCGCGTGTCACCGCCGAACGGCCCATCCGGATGCGGAAACACCATTCTTAGCGCGATCAGAAACAGCACAATTCCGCCGCCGATGCGCAGCGACTGGTCGGTCAGACTCATCATGCGCAGGAAGCCGTCGCCGACCACCATGAACACCAGCAGGATCGCAAAAGCGATTGCCACTTCCCGCAGAATGACCACCGTGCGCCGCTGCGGCGACACCCCGCGAAGACAGCTGATAAAGAGCGGAATGTTGCCCAACGGATCGGTAATCAGAATCAGCAGAATGGTGGCGGACAGGAAGGTGTACTCCACCGTCCGCTCCGCTTAGCGCGCCAGCGCTGCGCGCACTTTGCCGATCACCGTTTGCGCGGCTTCTTCGACCGGCAGCAGTGTGGCTTCCGCGTCGCGGCGGCCCTGATACTCGAGCTTGCCTTCTTTCAGACCACGGTCGCCAATCACGAGGCGATGCGGCACGCCGATCAGTTCCCAGTCGGCGAACATCACGCCGGGGCGCTCGCCACGGTCGTCCAGAATCACGTCGATGCCGGCTTCCATCAATTCTGCGTACAGCTTGTCGGCCTGCTCGCGAACGGCGTCGCTGCGGTCATAGCCCATCGGGCACAGCACCACTACGAACGGCGCAATCGACTCCGGCCAGATGATGCCCTTGTCGTCGAAATTCTGTTCGATCGCCGCGCCCAGAATGCGCGTGACGCCGATCCCGTAGCAGCCCATTTCCATCGGACGCGGCTTGCCGGTTTCGTCGAGGCACGTCGCGCCCATTGCTTCCGAATACTTGGTGCCGAGCTGGAACACGTGGCCCACTTCGATCCCGCGGCAGATGTCGATCTCACCCTTGCCGTCCGGCGAAGGATCGCCCTTCTTCACATTGCGAATGTCGGCGACGACCGGTTCCGGCAGATCACGGCCCCAGTTCACGCCCGTGATGTGGTAGTCCACTTCGTTCGCGCCAACCACGAAGTCGCTCATGTTTGCGACCGTGCGGTCCGCGACGACCTTGACCGGCTTCTTCGTGTTGATCGGACCGAGGTAACCCGGCGGCGTGCCGAAGGTCTCGATGATCTCGGCCTCGGTGGCCATGCGGAATTCCGCGAGGCCCGGCAACTTGCTGGCCTTGATCTCGTTCAGATCATGGTCGCCGCGCAGCATCAGCAACCAGATGGTCGGCTCGGCGCCTTCGTTTTCGGTGGCAAGAATGATGGACTTGATCGTGCGTTCGAGCGGAATGTTCAGCAACTCGGCGACGGCTTCGCACTTGGCCTTGCCGGGCGTAGCGGTTTTTTTCATGTCTTCGGCAGGCGCCGCGCGTTGCGCGTAAAGCGGCAACGCTTCGGCGGCTTCGACGTTCGCCGCGAAATCCGACGTCGGCGAATAGGCGATCGCGTCTTCGCCGGTATCGGCGATCACGTGGAATTCATGCGAGCCGCTGCCGCCGATCGAACCGTTATCCGCCGCCACCGCGCGGAAGTCCAGACCGAGGCGCGTGAAGATACGCACGTACGCGTCGTACATCTTGCGATACGACTCGCGCATACCTTCGACGTCCTTATCGAACGAGTACGCGTCTTTCATGATGAACTCGCGCCCGCGCATCACGCCGAAACGCGGCCGGATCTCGTCGCGAAACTTTGTCTGGATCTGATAGAAATTTACCGGCAGTTGCCGGTAGCTCTTGATCTGATTGCGCGCAATGTCCGTCACCACTTCTTCGTGAGTCGGTCCGATCACGAAATCGGACTGCTTGCGGTCCTTGAAGCGCAACAACTCAGGGCCGTACTTTTCCCAACGGCCCGACTCCTGCCACAACTCCGCCGGCTGCACGGCCGGCATCAGCAGTTCGATCGCGCCTGCCCGGTTCATTTCTTCCCGCACGATGGCTTCGACCTTGCGGATCGAGCGAAGGCCGATTGGCAGGTAGTTATAAATGCCGCCTGCCACGCGACGGATCATGCCGGCGCGGACCATCAGTTTATGGCTGACGATTTCGGCGTCGGCCGGCGCTTCTTTCAGGGTGCCGATAAAGAAACGGGAAGCTTTCATTCAGATTATCCAAAAGCGGCGGCTCCGGAAGGACCGCCCGATAGGTGACAACGAGAGGGATCGAAACAGGCCCGGCGTCGTGGCGCGCGGGTGCGTCAACGCGCAAAGCCCTTGCTGCAAGGGATCAGGCACGGAAAGACTGACAGGCTACCGCAAAGCCAGGGCTATTGCGGCCAATCGTTCCAATCTGGTGCGAATCGGTGCGTCGAGCCCGTTATCTGTTTATAATCAAAGCAATTTTAAAGGATTCGAAGGTGGTTGTATGCTGGATCGTGAAGGCTTTCGCCCGAACGTCGGCATCATCCTCTTGAACGCGCACAACGAGGTGTTTTGGGGCAAACGGCTCCGTGAACATTCCTGGCAGTTTCCGCAAGGGGGCATCAAGTACGGAGAGACCCCCGTGCAAGCGATGTATCGGGAGTTACACGAAGAAACCGGGCTGCTTCCTGAGCACGTTAAGGTGATCGGTCGCACACGCGACTGGTTGCGTTACGAGGTGCCTGACAAGTTCATCAAGCGCGAAGTACGCGGTCATTACCGCGGCCAGAAACAAATCTGGTTTTTGCTACGGATGGTTGGACGCGACTGCGACATCTGCTTGCGCGCCACCGACCACCCGGAGTTCGATGCATGGCGTTGGAACGAGTACTGGGTGCCGCTCGACTGTGTGATCGAGTTCAAGCGGGATGTGTATCAGTTGGCGCTGACGGAGCTATCCCGTTTCATGCGCCGGGCTGCGCCGCGTGCGGATAAACCTGGCGGGCATCATGGGCCGCGTTATCCACGGATAGCGTCGTCGATGGAGAGTCCGCCGGATTCTAAGGTAGTGACGGTGACTTCCGTAACATCGGTCACGTCCGTGAGCATCGAGACATCGGTTCGCACCACGATCACGTCCGATTGTGGTTCCGACGCCGACTCCAAGGCCTAGGCTGAGGCAGGAACCCCTTCCGGAGCACGGAGGCGGCCGGCGCATGAAAGCACCGGCACGCCGTTCCGCCCCGGGTGTGCTAACTGATCAACGCTGTACGGCTATTCCCTGCTGGCTCTGCTGGCGCGGCTTCTGACGCCGCGCCCGTGTTTGAAGGAAATCATATTGAAAGCATTTGCCCTCGTCGTGGCGTGCGTCGCCACCGGCGCCCTGCTGGCTGGCTGTTCGAGCTCCGGCAAACCCAGCAATAAAGACGACAGCGCATTCACCTACCTGCTGGACCGCAAGAGTAACTGGGTGGAAAACAAGGTGGATACATTGCCGCCGCTGCCGCAAGACGCCAATCTGTTGCCCTTCGACGTGTCCGGTAATACGCCGCTGCAATTCTCCATTGACCGGAATTCGCTTAGTGTCGGCACCGATGGTGTGGTGCGTTACACAGTGGTCGTCACAAGTCCGAGCGGCGCGCGAAACGTCAATTACGAAGGGATTCGCTGCGATACGTATGAATGGCGTCAGTACGCAGGCCTGAATGCGGATCACGACGGTTGGGATACCACCGTCGCCAACGATTTCACGCGCATTGAAAACGGCGCGCTGAATGCCTACCAAGCGGCGTTGTACCAGGACTACCTGTGCGCGAACAAAATGCCGACCGGGAGCGCCGCACAGATTCTTGAAAACATTCGCTACAAGCGGACGGCGAGTTCACAGATCCATTGAGGATGTCATGCGCGGCGCTGATGTCGATCGCGCCGTCGGTTAAAAAAAGCCGTTTCAGCTCGATCACGCTGAAACGGCTTTTTTGTCATTTGCGCTGGCGAACCGCGGGGCGTTCACACCAGCACGAGATTGTCGCGATGAATCAGCTCGGGTTCGAGCATGTAGCCCAGCACCGTTTCTATCTCGCCGCTCGGGCGCCGCTGGATCAGTTTCGTTTCCGCGCTGCTGTAGTTCGTGAGACCGCGCGCGACTTCGCGCCCCGCAGCGCTCAGACAGGCAATCACCTCGCCGCGCGCAAACGCGCCCTGCACGCCGACAATGCCGATTGGCAGCAAGCTCTTGCCGCCATCGGTAAGTTTCTCGACCGCGCCGTCGTCGATCACTACGTGACCGCGCACCTGCAGGTGATCCGCCATCCATTGTTTGCGAGCGGCCATGCGTGCCGTGCGCGCAATCAGTTGCGTGCCGATTGCCTCGCCCGAAGCAAGACGCGACAGCACGTCCGCTTCACGGCCGCTCGCGATCACCGTGTTCGCACCGCTGTGCGCCGCGCGTTTCGCCGCAAGAATCTTGGTGAGCATGCCGCCCCGGCCGAGGCTGGAGCCGGCGCCGCCTGCCATGGCCTCGAGCGTCGGGTCACCGGCGTCGGCCTGCTGAACCAGCGTCGCGGTCGGGTCCTTGCGCGGGTCGGCGGTGAAAAGACCTTGCTGGTCAGTGAGAATGACGAGCGCGTCGCCTTCAATCAAATTTGCGACCAGCGCGCCGAGCGTGTCGTTATCGCCGAACTTGATTTCGTCCGTTACGACCGTGTCGTTCTCGTTGATGATCGGCACCACGCCCAGACGCAATAGCGTGAGCAGCGTGGAGCGTGCATTCAGATAGCGTTCGCGGTCGGCAAGGTCCGCGTGGGTCAGGAGAATCTGCGCGGTCTGGATGGAATGCTCAGCGAAACGGCTTTCGTACACCTGCGCGAGACCCATCTGCCCCACGGCTGCGGCGGCCTGCAATTCATCGATTTCGCGTGGCCGTTTGGTCCAGCCGAGCCGCTGCATACCTTCGGCAATCGCGCCTGAACTCACCAGCACGACCTCTTTGCCCTGCGCGCGAAGCGCCGCGATCTGCGCGGCCCAGCGGCCGATCGCAGCATGATCCAGTCCGCGCCCGTCATTCGTGACGAGGCTCGAACCGACTTTGACTACCAATCGCCGTGAATCCGCGATGACAGAACGCATTGTGCGCAGTCTCCCAAGTGACGCGTGGTGCAAGCCGGCAGCCCGTTCACCGCCGGCGCTGGAGCCAGGATTATTGCTGTGGGTCGGCGCTGGACTCGTCTGAAGCCGCCGCTTCCGGCTTTGCGCGGAAGCGCACGTCTGCAGCGAGGTCTTCTGCTTCAGCGGCGCGCTGCGCATCCGAATGCGCGGCGATGTGGTCGTACACCGCGTAGCACAGGTTTTCGCAGCCCTGACCCGTCAGCGCGGAAATTTCGAACACTGGACCCTCCCAGCCAAAGCCTTCAAGGAACGCCGACACACGCGCCTCGCGCTCGCTTTCCGGAACCATGTCGAGTTTGTTCAGCACGAGCCAGCGCGGCTTTTCATACAGCAGTTCGTCGTATTTGCGCAGCTCGTTGACAATGGCTTTGGCTTCCGCAACCGGATCGACAGATTCGTCCAACGGCGCGAGGTCGACGATATGCAGAAGCAGTCCAGTGCGCTGCAAGTGACGCAGAAACTGGTGGCCGAGGCCCGCGCCTTCCGCCGCGCCCTCGATGAGCCCGGGGATGTCCGCGATCACGAAACTGCGGCTTGGGCCGACCCGTACGACGCCAAGGTTCGGCGCAAGCGTGGTGAACGGATAGTCCGCGATTTTCGGACGCGCGTTCGACACTGCTGAAATAAAGGTCGATTTGCCGGCGTTCGGCATGCCGAGCAGGCCGACGTCCGCCAGCACCTTCAATTCGAGGCGCACCATGCGACGTTCGCCCGGCTTGCCGTCAGTCTTCTGACGCGGCGCGCGATTCGTACTGGATTTGAAGTGCAGATTACCAAGGCCGCCCGCGCCGCCTTGCGCGATCTGCACGCTCTGATTGTGCTCGGTCAGATCGGCGATGAGTTCGCCGGTTTCCATGTCGGTAATCGTGGTGCCGACCGGCATGCGCAGCGTGATGTCTTCGCCACCCTTGCCGTAGCAGTCCGCGCCGCGGCCATTTTCACCGTTGCGCGCCATGTGTTTTTTCGCGTATCGATAGTCGATCAGCGTGTTGATGTTGCGGTCTGCCACCGCAATCACGCTGCCGCCGCGGCCACCGTCGCCGCCATCCGGACCGCCGAACGGAACGAACTTCTCGCGGCGCATCGACGCGCTGCCATCCCCTCCGTCGCCGGCGATGACTTCAATCCTCGCTTCGTCAATGAACTTCATGCGTAACTCCGTCCCGTGGTGTACTGCCTGATGGTGCTGCAAGATTTTGCTGCTGATTTGCTGCTATTTTGCCGCGCTCGCGGTGCGATGATCAATCAGACGAACGGCATAGGACGTTCGCGCCGGTATTCATCCACATGACGCGCGCTGCAATAAAAAAGGCCCCGCTAACTTCGCGGGGCCTTTTACCGGTCCTGAAGCCCGTGCCTGAGTGAACTCAGACTGCTGCCGGGACGACGTTGACCATGTGCTTCTTCGCTGCGCCCTTCGTCGAGAAATTGACGTGGCCGTCAGTCAGCGCGAACAAGGTGTGATCCTTGCCCATACCGACGTTCGTGCCCGGATGCATGCGCGTGCCGCGTTGGCGAACGATGATGCCGCCAGCGCTGATGGCCTGACCGCCGTAAACCTTCACGCCGAGACGCTTCGATTCAGAGTCGCGGCCGTTCCGGGACGATCCGCCTGCCTTTTTGTGTGCCATTTGATTTGCTCCTTAACCGTTGCGCTTACGCGTTGATCGCGTCGATGCGCAGTTCGGTATAGTTCTGGCGGTGGCCGCCATGCTTCTGGTAGTGCTTCCGGCGACGCATCTTGAAGATGGTCACTTTTGCGTGACGACCTTGCGACACGACGGTAGCCTTGACGGAAGCCCCACTGACCAGCGGCGCACCGAACTTAATCGATTCGCCTTCGCCCACTGCGAGAACCTGGTCGAGCGTGATTTCAGCGTCAATGTCTGCCGGTATCTGTTCTACTTTAAGTTTTTCGCCGACGGCAACCTTATACTGCTTGCCACCGGTTTTTATGACCGCGTACATTGAGAACCTCACTCTGTGTTCATTTTTCCCACGCACCGCGCGCGGAAACCCGTGATTATACATAGAGTTAGCTCCTCGGTCAAAACTCATTGAGAGACACAGCGGGCTTTGCACGGCGCCCTGTCGCACCATCCCGGCAAGCTTTCCCGTCGTGGCCCCAATTGCGCCGCGCCGCAGCCTGCGACCCGGAATTGTCGCGATTCGCCTTATAATTCGCGGCACTACCCAACTCAGCCATCATGTCGTCGACCGCCACCCCCTCCTCCAACGCCGCCAGCCTGCTTGCTCCGATCGCCGAAGACATGCAGCAGGTGAACCGCGTCATTCGGCACCGCCTGGCGTCCGACGTGATGCTGATCAATCAGATCTCCGAGTACATCATCAGCGCCGGCGGCAAGCGACTGCGGCCCGCATTGCTGCTGCTGGTGGCGGGCGCGCTGGGCGAGACGACAGGACATCGGCATGAATTGGCCGCGGTCGTCGAATTCATTCATACGGCTACGCTGCTGCACGACGACGTGGTGGACGAATCCGATCTGCGGCGCGGCCGTCAGACTGCCAATGCGTTGTTCGGCAACGCCGCAAGCGTGCTGGTGGGCGATTTTCTCTACTCGCGTTCGTTTCAGATGATGGTCGGCGTGGGCAAGATGCGCGTGATGGAGATTCTGTCCGAGGCCACGAACATCATTTCCGAAGGCGAGGTGCTGCAACTGCTGAATATGCACGACGCGGACGTGGATGAAGCCCGCTACATGCAGGTGATTCGCTACAAAACGGCCAAGCTGTTCGAGGCCGCCGCGCAACTCGGGGCAGTACTGGCCGGTTCGGACGCGAAAACGGAAGCAGCGGCAGCGGAGTTCGGCCGTCGCATCGGCACCGCGTTCCAGATCATGGATGACTGGCTCGACTACACCGGCACAGCTGAATCCATGGGCAAGAATGCCGGCGACGACCTTCGCGAAGGCAAGCCCACCTTACCGCTTATCTATCTGATTGAACGCGGCACGCCTGATCAGGCGGCGCTCGCGCGCGAAGCAATCGAGCAAGGCGGCACGGATCGCTTCGACACGATTTTCGAAGCGATCACGCGCTCCGGCGCACTCGACCACACGCTGGAATGTGCGAAGCAGGAAGCGCAGGCCGCTGCAGCCGCAATTTCTTCGTTTCCCAATTCCATTTTTAAAGAGAGCCTGCTAGAATTATGTTCTTACTCGACGGCAAGACAGTCTTGAATGAGACTGAAAGGCCGAGATAGTCTGAATCGAGTTCAGCAGTATCCAATTCGGGGTGTAGCTTAGCCTGGTAGAGCGCTACGTTCGGGACGTAGAGGCCGGAGGTTCGAATCCTCTCACCCCGACCAAATTTTCTCCTTACAAAAACAGCGGACTAGATGTCCGCTGTTTTTGTTTGTGCGCTCGGCAGTGGCAATTCGGTGGCAGTGGCCGCCTGGTTCGCCATTGAAAAAAGTTGAGAAAAAGTTGCCCGGCTGTTCTCAGGCACTTTTCGTCAACCACGCCCCCAGCGACAAATCATGCGCGCTTTTTCGACTTATACCGTGCTCCTCAACAAACTGGAGCATGGACATGGCGTCCATCGAAAACCGCTCGCGCTACGAAGTCACGGTCAGGAACCGGGATGACCTCACCAAGACCTTTCCCCACACCGCCAAATCGAGGGCCGAAACCTACTGTCAGCTGCTGACAGCTCAACGGCTCAAACCGAAGCTGGGTCGCCTGGATGATTGCTATGTCGTCCGTGACCGCAGCGTTTCGCGCAAGTCCCAGACGCTCCCTGCTTCCAGCGCCAAAGAGGCCAAGGAAATCCTGGACACGCTCAAAGCCGAACACAAACGCAGCCTGTTCATCGACTACGCCCAGGGGTTCAAGACAACCTTCGCTGACCTCCTGATTCGCTACCTGCGCGAAGAATCACCTCGTCACAAAAGCTTCGAGGTCGAGGCCTACAAAATCAACGCGCTCCTTGAGGACGCCGGGCTGGAGCGTCAGGACCTGGCTGAAATTGTCGCCAGGCACCCGAACGTCCATCCGAAGGTCGCTGCAATGAAGCTCCGGAAACCTACCGGAGCACGGATGGGGCAAACATCCGAGGCCAGCAAGTTCATCCGCAGGAGCTTCGCAGAACTTGTCCCGGACGACTTCAAGGACTACATCGACGAACGCTGCCAGGCCGTCGCAGAATCCACGGTCGACCGTGAAATTGATATTTTTTCTGCAGTCTGCCGCATGGCCATCGACAGCTGGCGCATTCACGTCGAAAAAAATCCGATGGACGGGGTGCGCCGTCCCCGTTATTACAACGAGCGGGACCGCCGACTCAAAGGCGATGAGGAAGAGCGCCTTCTCCGCGCAGCACGTGAGGAAGACCGCACCCAGTCCATCAACATGCGCCTCGAACAACTGATGGCGGCGGAGCGCCAGGAAGCCAACGATGCCCGCACGGTGTACCGCCGCAAGCAGGTCATCAAGAGCGCCCGCCAGCTCTACCTGCAGGAAGCCGAGAGCACCTATGAGCAGGTCCCGTTACTCGAGACCTTCGTGCAATTCCAGTTGATGACGGCCGCGCGGCGCAGCGAGACGCTGACGCTGACCTGGTCGAACGTCGACCTGGAAGCGCAGACGGCGTATCTGCCGGAAACGAAAAACGGCCGGGCGCGCAAGCTTGCGCTTCGCAGCGCGCTGGTCGAGATGCTGCGGCAACTGCCGCGCACCGGCGAGCTCGTGTTTCCGATTGGTGTCGACGGCCTGCGCAAGGCCTGGCAGCGGATGTGCCAGCAGGCTGGCCTGACTGACGGCAACGAACTGCGGATTCACGACCTGCGGCATGAAGCGATTTCGCGCGTCGCAGAAGCCGGCAGCAACACGCCCGGCGGATTTTCGCTGGTCGACCTCCAGCATTTCAGCGGCCATCGCGACGTGCGCATGCTGCTGCGTTATGCGCATCTCTGCACGCAGAGCCTGGCCAAGCGACTCGATGCTGCATTCGAATCGCCTTCCGAGTCCATTTCGCATCACGGACGGCGCCGTCTCACGGGTAAAGCGTCAATCACGCTCGAGGAGATTCTGAACGAAGCGACAGTCACGCCCGAATGCGCCATCGCCGTTCATAGCGACATCCAGCCCACCGCGCGCTGAACGCAAATCCCTCCAACGGTCAAGGACCCATCACCTTATGTCACATCTCACACTCGTTGCAGCCCATTCGGCGCCGACTAGCAAGACGACGGCTGCCGGCCGGACGCTGCACAGTGAATTTCTGGCCACAGAACTCGCACCTGGCATATCCATCGAAAAGGCATGCTACCCGTCCGTGGTTCTGTTCGAGATGCGCTGCCAGCCTACTCCACACGAGCTGGCTCAAGGCCGACTCCTACTTTATGGGGCTGGGCTTCTGTATTTGGAGGAGGACGCCTTCGAGCCGGGATACATCCTGCTCGAGAAACCGCTCAAGTTCGCCGCGAGATTCCCTGACCTGAAGCATCTCATCCCCCTCCTTTTGCATTCGAAGATACGAGTTCTGTCGAATTCAACCCCTATCGCACGCCCAAGCCTTGCCATCGTCCCATAACGTCCGAACGCTGCGCGAGTGTCCTATTAGGACACCGGTGAGCGATTTTTCGAAGACATGGGGGATTCACAAACCCGATAAGCATCATCTGATACCCACCATGCAGCAATATCACCAGTCGGCCGAATGCCCGGCTATTCGGCCAGCACGGGCTGCTGTGGCTCAGCGGCAAGACTAATGTGCTCCAGCCTCCAGCGCTTCAACTGCTTGAACATCTCGTACGTCAGCACCGACTCCGACATCGGCTCACAAAAGCGGAGTTCGATTTGCTGCCATTGCTTCGAAGGGGCGAGCAGCTTTTCCTTGAACGCCTTCTCGATGGCATCAGCGGCCGCCCTTGCAGCGCTTTCCGCAGCGACGAAATCAGGGGCCGCCTGGTGAAGAATAGTAATGTCGAGCACATAGGTGTCATCTGGACCGTTCCGAGTAACTTCCACACCTTCGTCCACGTCGAAGAAGACACCGATAATCAGTTCCCCATGCGGCTTGACGGCCTTCGCGATCTTCTCCGCCAGCTTGGTTTCCTTGGTCAGCCGGCGCTCGAATTCATCCGCAAAAGCGGAGCGACGGTATCGACTCGCCAGCCACATCTGAAGGACGGCGTAGTCCTCGGAACGGAGGCGGACTTCGGACCGAGGCAAGTATTCATTTAGCCTGAGCTTGTCGATACCAACTTTGGCCGTCGCCTCGAACTCCGCCCAGAAGGGAGCCTCGCCTGCAAATTCAACGTGAAGCTTGCGCGCATTTTTGGCGTGGGTGCAGTTGCCGTCCTTCACGGTCAAACATCCCACGACGACCTCGACGACCGGCTCGAACTGCGGGTCCTGTGCGAGGTCACAGTCGTGAGTTGCAACGACGACTATCGTCTTGTCGGGACTTGCCGCATGGCGAAGCCCCAACGCATCAATTGCGGCGTCGCTGAGCAGAAATCCTTGGCGCCACGGTGTCTCACGATTCCACTCCACCACTTCGCACCTTTACGCCTGGTCGTTGGATGAAGGAAGGTCAAAGTCGGCAGTAGCTGACGTCTTCGCGCGGTTCGCAATTCGAGCGTTCATACGCTCACGTTGTGCGCTCTCGCGCTGGTGAATCTGCGCCAGCACCAACGCTGCGTCGCGCGCAGACTCTCCTGACTGGGCGACTTGCATAAGCGTCCGGCCATTGGCGAATCTTCGCTTAAGCAATGCCGCGTTTACGGCGACCCCCTTGTGGGCTAGCACATCTGCCGCTTGAGCAAGGTCCGCCAATCTGGCTGCATTTTCCTCTGCAACCTGCTCGCCATTGAGCCAGTTGTAGACGGACTGACGGGACACACCGAGTGTCGCAGCAAGGTCCGACACGGCCGGACGCAAAACTTCGCGAATCCGCGCAAGGTCTTCTGCTGGCGTTCGAACATCCTCGACTACCGCTACATCGGCGGTGCTATAGAGCGCCTGCTGAGCACCAGTTTGAAGGCGCTCCAGTGACAAGTGGCCGCCCGTACCTATCACCGTCAATGCCGCTCCAGCCGCCGCGACCCACCCTACGAGCCGCACAAGGCTTGAACTGCCGCCAGTCGTCGCCGGGCGTTCGGTGACCCATCCACCGTAGGACATCTCGCTGCTCATAGCGCCTCCTTCAGGCCCAAGTGGCCAAGGCGTGGTCTGTTACGATAGCCTTGAAGCACTTGTCGATTTCGTTGTGAAGGGCTGTCAACCGGGTTTCGATTTTTTCCAAATCGAACACCTCCCGCTGAGTGACGGAGGCATCCGTATCGATTACGGCGTGCAAGCCTACGTGCTGTGTAAATCGAGGGTCTATATTTGGTGCCAGCGAGGTTAGTTCAACCGGCAGACCAACTTGCCCATGACGAATAATCACGCGCGAGACAAGCTGCCCTGCTGGACTGGTCACGAGCGTTTCACTGACCGAATGTTGGTGCTGCGCGTGGTCGCGCAACGAGAGTCCGAGGACCTCAGGTACAAGAAAGTCTCGCAGCGACTCCTTTTCTCCTGACGGCAACACAGCATCCAGATACCGGAGGCCGATTCTCTCGATAAAATCGAGATGCAGGGCGTCATGCACAGTGCCAAGACCTGCCAACAATGCATGAGAAAAGGCATCGAACGTTTCGTACTCTGTGGTCTGAAACGACAGTGCGTTCGTCTCCAGAACGAACCTTGTGCTGCCCGAAATATCGCCAAACTGGTACCTCGACTGAGGTGTGAAAGTCGGCGCCGCAACCTGGCCATGCTCAATAGCTCCGAAAGGAAGCACAAGTCGCTGGACCACCTCCTGTTTGAAGTCCGGAAAATGCTTTTCCCGCATTTTGGCCTGGATGGCCGAAATGTATGCGTCCAGATTCAGAACAGGGTTGAACTGGATTTGGGCGACGGTGTAGTAGACCGGTGCGTTGCTCAGCCTCTTACCCATGACTTCCTCGACATTAACTTGACAGGCGGGTTGACACTTTACACTGTACTTGACAGATTCACCATCGTAAAGTGCTTGCCGTTGTGTAATGTGACGCAGCGCCAAGCCCAGCATCTCGGTCGTACCTCGCCCGTTCGCGGGTGTCTCTCCAGCCTGTAAGCCTCCAGTCCGGGGCAAACGTTGCGTCCACCGTGTGTTCGCTCTCCGAGGGCAAATCGGTGGCATCTTTGATTCAATGTCGTGCGAAAAAAAACAGGTGGCAAATAGATGTCAATTTCGCGTGGATTGCCACCGAACAAAAAACATCACCCGACCATCGCGTTATACTAACTCATTGATATATAATGATTCTTCCCTAGCCCGGGGTACGGATATGTTCGGTAAAAGCGCGTTCGGGACGTAGAGGCCGGAGGTTCGAATCCTCTCACCCCGACCAGATTTACCTTGTTCGTTCAAGGTTCGAAAAACCGCCGCAGCTTGCTGGGCGGTTTTTTGTTTTCCGGCCGCTTTTCCCAAACTCCCAATTTGCCGCTCGGGCCACATCCCCGGGCGTTCGCGTTAGCGACGCAGTATGCGCGCCGGCTCGCCGCGCCCCCTCTGCTATATTCTCTCCATCCTTTCCCTCATCCTTCACTACGCGTGGAACAACTTCCCTTATGGGCGCAGATCGGCGCCGTCGCCGTGCTGCTCGTCTGCTCCAGCTTCTTTTCCATTTCTGAGACGGCGATGATGGCGCTCAACCGCCATCGGCTGAAACATCTTGCCAATCAGAACGCGCTCGGCGCGAGGACTACACAGGGATTACTGACGCACACCGACCAGCTGTTGAGCGTCGTGCTGATCGGCAACAATCTGTTCAACACGATCATCCCGGTGCTGACTACGTCGATCGCGCTACATACGTTCGGCCGCAACAACCTGGTGCTCTCGATCGCGACCGGGATTGTCGCGTTCCTGATTATCGTGTTCGCCGAAATTACGCCGAAGATCGTCGGCGCCACGTTCCCCGAAAAGATCGCGCTGCCGGCCAGTCTGCTGATCGCACCGCTAATGCGTGTCGCGAAGCCGCTCGTCTGGGTGGTCAACCTGTTTGCGAACGGCATTTTGCGCGTGCTGCATATCAATACGAAAGGCGGCCGCGACCAGCGCCTTTCTACGGAAGAGCTGCGCACCATCGTGCTCGAATCCGGCAGCTTCATGCCGACCAAACACCGCAGCATCCTGCTGAATCTGTTCGACCTCGAAAACATTTCTGTCGACGACGTAATGATCCCGCGCCGCCGCATCGAAGCGCTCGACTTCGACGCGCCGTTCGAGCAGATCCTGCATCAACTCGAAACGTGTTACCACAACAAGCTGATCGTCTATCAGGGCGACATAGACCGGGTTCTCGGCGTGCTGCACGTTCGCAAGACCCTGGCTGCGCTGCACAATCAGGAACTGGAGCGCGAAACGTTGCGCGAACTGCTCGCCGAACCCTATTTCGTACCAACCGGCACGCCGGTATTCCAGCAGTTGCAGTACTTCCAGGAAAGCCGTCACCGCACTGCGCTCGTCGTCAACGAATATGGCGAGCTGCAAGGACTGGTCACGCCGGAAGACATCATCGAGGAGTTGATCGGCGAGTTCACGACTTCCATTCCGCGCGGTGCGAATTCGCGCGGCGGGTGGAACGAGAACGGCGAATGCATTGTTGCCGGCAGTATGCCGCTGCGCGAACTGAACCGCTGGTTGCATCTCACTCTGCCCACCGATGGCCCAAAAACGCTCAACGGCCTGATCCTCGAAATTCTCGAGGACATTCCCGACGGGGACGTGTGTGTACAGATCGGCGAGGTAAAACTCGAAGTGATGCGCAGCGACGACCAGGCGATCCGCACGGTCAAGCTGTTCAAACCGCCCGCACGCACAAAAGCCCTCAAAGCATTGCGCGGCTAACTCCTCCACGCAGCAGCATTGCACACGGGCACGACGCCCGCCATTAGCCAAACGGCTGAATGGCGGCACCGATCGTGTTCCCGGAAGATGACGCCATTCTGTTCACAGGCGGCTCATCACCGGTCTCACATGCAAGCTTCCCCTCAACGCGCGGCAGCGCCACAGCGAACCATCGCGTTCGACCATGAGCGCGCGTCGAAAGCGAAACACGGCGCGTTCGCGAGCGAAGCGAGCGCCGGCACCAACGCCATGCCGGCCGATTCCGATAGCGCGCCTGCCGTGCGACTGTTGACCGACACGTTGCAGGAAGCAACCCGCCGCAACGCGTCCGACCTTCACATCGAACCTGCGGAACATGGCTGGCGCGTGCGTCTGCGAATCGACGGCGTGCTGCACGAAATCCCTGCGCCGCCGGCTCATCTGCGCGACGCTTTCATCACGCGTGTCAAGGTGCTCGCGCGCATGGATATCGCGGAACGGCGCGTCCCGCAGGACGGGCGGTTGCGAATCGCCACGTCGCGCGGCCGGGTGGAAGACTATCGCGTCAATTCGCTGCCCACGCTGTTCGGCGAAAAACTGGTGCTGCGCAGGCTGGATGCGTTGCCCACCGATCTCTCGCTCGACTCGCTCGGTCTCGACATGAATCAGCGCGAAACACTCGACGCCGCGATCCGCGCGCCGCATGGTCTGGTGCTCGTCACTGGACCGACCGGCAGCGGCAAAACGCTGTCGCTTTACTGTTTCCTGAGTCTGCTCAACAGCGAGGCGCGCAATCTCTGTTCGGTAGAAGATCCGGCGGAAATACAATTGGCGGGCATCAATCAGGTCAGCGTCAGAGAAAAGTCGGGCCTCACTTTCGCGGTCGCGCTGCGCGCGTTTCTGCGGCAGGACCCGGACGTCATCATGGTGGGCGAAATCCGTGATGAAGAGACTGCGGACGTCGCCGTAAAAGCTGCGCAGACCGGCCACCTCGTTCTCTCGACCTTGCACACGAACGACGCGCCTTCCGCGGTTGCGCGACTGATCGACATCGGCGTCGAGCCCTACAACCTGGCCGCCGCGCTGCGCATGGTGACTGCGCAAAGGCTCGTGCGCCGCCTGTGCGTCGCGTGCCGCCAGCCTGCGCCGCATTCAACCGCAGCGCTGCGTGCAGCCGGTTTCGCTGACCATCAGCTCGACGGCTGGCAGCCTTACGCGGCCGTCGGCTGCGCGACGTGTCACGGCATTGGCTATCGGGGGCGAGTGGGCATCCATCAGGTGATGCCCGTCTCCGACGCCATGCGCGAGTTGATCGTCGCGAGCGCCGGCACGCACGAGCTTGCGCGGCTTGCGCAAAGCGAGCGCGTCACCACGTTACGCGACGCGGCGCTCTCACGCGTGCGCGATGGCACCACCAGCCTCGCCGAAGCACTCGCCGCGACGGAGGTCGCATGAGCACCGTGCTGGTTCATCAGTCGCCGGCCGCCGACCTGCGGTTCAAATGGCGCGGCGTCGATACGGAAGGAACGCAGAAACACGGCGCGCTGATCGCACCGGATGCGCAGGCCGCCCGCGCAATGCTCAAGCGCGACCGGATGTTCGTCGTCGAACTTGCTGCGCAAGGGCCGGCACCTCGTCCCAAGGCGCGCGCGGTCGATGTCACGCTCTTCACGCGGCAGCTGGCCAGCCTGCTGCGCGCCGGCTTGCCGCTCGCACCTGCGCTCGATCTTCTCGCGCAAGCGCAGCCCTCGCGACGTCACGACTTGCCGCGCATCGCGGCCGCACTGGCTCGCGACATCACCGGCGGGCTGCGTTTCTCGGCGGCTTTGCAGCGGCATCCCGCGCAATTCAATGCGCTGTATTGCCAACTGGTCGAAGTCGGCGAGGCGGCGGGCGCGCTGGCTGCGGTGTTAGCGCGCATCGCCGAGGACCGTGAACGCGCCGCCGCGCAGCGTGGCAAAGTGCGCGCAGCGCTAACCTATCCCGTGGTGATTCTGCTGCTGGCTCTGGCGATCACAGCGGCGCTGCTGGTGTGGGTGGTGCCCACTTTCAAACAGATTTTCGACGGGTTCGGCGCCCAGCTGCCGGCCCCCACGCAATTTGTGCTGGCACTGTCGTCCGGCGCGGCGCGCTGGAGCGTCCCGTTGATCGTGCTAACCGCCGCCGCGAGTTCGGCGATGACCTTTCTGCTGAAACGTTCCGAACCGGCGCGTATCCGTTTTGCACGGCTCGCGCTGAAAATGCCGGTCGCGGGCCCACTGCTGCGCACGCTATGCGCGGCACGCTGGAGCCGAGCCCTCGGCACGTTGCTGTCAGCCGGCACGCCGCTCGCCGATGCTTTCGATTCACTCACACACGCCACCGGCAACGCTTTCTTCGACCGCGCCACTGCGCAGATCGCCACCCGCCTCAGGCGCGGCGAGCGGCTCGCCGCCGCCATGCACGCCGCGCACTGCTTCGCGCCGGAGGTCGTCCAGCCGGTTGCAATTGCCGAGGAGTCCGGAGCACTCGACACCATGCTGATCGACGTGGCGTCTCTCGCGGACCGGCAGGTGGATGAACAGATCGCCACGCTTTCGAGCCTGTGCGAGCCGCTCGTTATCGTCGTGCTGGGCGCGCTGGTCGGCGGCCTTGTAATCGCGATGTATCTTCCCATTATTCAACTCGGCAACGTGGTGTAGGATCGCAGCCGAATCCATCCTTTATCTATGCAGGCAATCTCCCCATTCGTGTCAGACACTTCCACCGGCCTGCTTTCGGGCGTGCTGTCCGGTCACTTTGCGTCCGGTCTGGGCATCGCGTTCCGCAGTTTGCCGGGCGGCGTGCAGTTCACGTTCGCGATCGTGTTGGGGCTCGTGATCGGCAGCTTTCTGAATGTGGTCGTGCATCGTGTGCCGATCATGCTCGAGCGCGCGTGGCGCGAGGAAGTCAGCGAGGCAACCGACGAGCCGCTCGAAGACGACGGCCTTCCCGCCCGCTACAACCTGTGGGTGCCAGGCAGCGCGTGTCCGCACTGCGGGCATGCGCTGAGCGCCTGGGAAAACCTGCCGGTGCTCAGCTACGTGCTGCTGCGCGGGCGCTGCTCGGCATGCAAGGCGCACGTGAGCTTGCGCTATCCGCTAGTGGAACTAGGCAGCGCTGCGCTTGCGGCCGGGGCGCTCGCCGTGTTCGGCCCGACTGGCGCCGCGCTCGCCGCATTTGGCCTCTGCGCAATGTTGCTCGCCATGAGCGCGATCGATGTCAACACGCACCTGTTGCCCGATTCGATGACGTTGCCCTTGCTGTGGGCCGGCATCATCGTCAATCTTGACGGCACGTTCGCGAGTCTGCACGACGCCGTGCTCGGTGCGATCTTCGGTTATCTCGTGTTGTGGGCGGTGCACTGGCTTTTCCGCCTGGTGCGAGGCGTCGAAGGGATGGGTTATGGCGACTTTAAACTGCTGGCGGCGCTCGGCGCGTGGCTCGGCTGGGCGGCGCTGCCGCAGATCGTGCTGATTGCGGCTGTCGCGGGCGCGGTGGTCGGTCTTGCGGCTACGTGGCGCGGCCGCATGCGTTTCGAGGAGCCGCTGCCGTTTGGGCCTTTTCTCGCAGTGGGCGGCGCTGTTACGCTGTTTCTCGGCACACCGCTCTACATGGCTCTGGGAGGCTGACGCATGTTTGCTGTGGGACTGACAGGCGGCATCGGCAGCGGCAAATCCACCGTCGCCGATCTGTTCGCCGCGCATGGCGTACCGCTCGTCGACGCTGATCTGATCGCACATCGCGTAACCGCGCCGCACGGCATTGCAATGCCGCAGATCGCCGCGGAATTCGGCGCTGAATTCGTCGCGCCCGACGGCTCACTGGACCGCGCCCGCATGCGAACCCTCGTCTTCAGCGACGAGACCGCGCGCAAGCGCCTCGAAAGCATCACCCATCCGCTGATTCGGGCGGAGACCGAGCGCGAGCAACGGGAAGCCCAAGGTCCGTATGTGATCGTCGTGGTACCGTTGCTCGTGGAGTCGGGCAGTTGGAAAAATCGTGTGGACCGCGTCTTGACCGTGGATTGCAGCGTCGGGACGCAGGTTGAGCGCGTGATGAAACGCAATGGCTTTAGCCGCGAACAGGTGCTCGCAATCATTGCCCGGCAGGCGACCCGGGAAGCACGCCTTGCCGCAGCCGACGACGTCATCGAGAACGACGACGCGCCGCTCGACGCACTCAGAGCGCAGGTCGACGCGCAACACAGCGCGTATCTGGCGCTCGCGGGCGCGTGAGGGCACGGGAGAGCGCGTCGGCCGTATCGGGAAGCGTCGAGAACGGGTTGAACTTTACGCACGGTTAAGAGCCGAATGCAGCGAGAAAACCGCCCCAAACACACCAGAAAAGTTGCAAAAGCACGCGGAAAAAGTGTGTGATTGCTAGGGTAGTCTCACGGCATTAGAATGTTCTGCATTCCCGTCACCGACCACGCCCGAGGCGAGCCCGCTTGATCCTTTACGAGTATCCCTTCAACGAGCGAATCCGGACGCTATTGCGCCTCGAAGACCTGTTCGAGCGCTTCACATTCTTTCTGACTCAGGAAGACGCCAGGGAACACCACGTCGCACTGACCACGCTGTTCGAGATCTCGGAGGTTGCGGGTCGCGCGGATCTGAAGTCGGATCTGATGAAAGAGCTCGAGCGTCAACGGCAGACGCTGGCGCCATTCCGCGGCAATCCGGGCATCGAGCAAAGCGCGCTCGAAGCGGTGCTGGGCGAAATCGAACAAACGCTGGCGGGCCTGTCGCAGATGCAGGGCAAAACCGGCCAGCATCTTGCGGAAAACGAGTGGCTCGCGAGTATTCGCAGCCGCGCGATCATTCCGGGCGGCACCTGCAAATTCGACCTGCCGTCATATTATGCGTGGCAACAACTGCATCCGGACCAGCGTCGGCAGGACATTGCGAAGTGGGTTACGCCGTTGCTGCCGCTGCGCGACGCGGCCACTATCGTATTGCGTCTCGCGCGCGAGTCAGGCCAGGCATCCAAGGTCATGGCCATGCAAGGCAGTTACCAGCAGATGCTGTCAGGCCGCTCGTATCAATTGATGCAAGTGCGCGTGGCACCTGAATTGCGGGTCATCCCCGAAGCCAGCGCCAACAAGTACATGCTGTGGGTGCGTTTTACGGTGCAGGACGGCGATCTGCGTCCGCGCGCTGTGGATGTCGACGTGCCCTTCCAGTTGACGCTCTGCAGCCTGTAGCGGGCCGATCGGCGCGCGTGTGACGTCGGTTGCATTCCGCGTGGCAGCACGAATCGAGGGGCCGCGACTTTGAAGCCGCCAAAAACGCCCCTATATTCGTTACTTGTTCTACTTGCGATTGACCGCCTGACCGTATGCCTACCGTCGTCAAATGCCCTACTTGCGGAAAGGACGTCCGCTGGACTCCGGAAAGCCGCTTCCGCCCTTTTTGCTCGGATCGCTGCAAGCAGATCGATCTCGGCGCCTGGGCCGCCGAAAAATACAAGATCGGCGGGAACGACCAGGAAGCCTCGTCCGATGAGCGACCGGCCGGCGAGCACAACCCGCACTGAGCGCGGCCTCCGCTTCTAGTTCTTCTCCGCTGCCAGCCATTCCAGCACGGGAATGGTGGCCGGCAACAACGGCTCGACATCGGCCGGCAGCTTTTGCCAGACAAACGCCTGACCTTCGCGGCCGTGCGGTTCGCCGATCCACTCTGTCACCTTGCAGAAGAATAACCGCACGTAAGCGTGCGGATAATCGTGCTCAAGCGTGTGCCACAGGTGGCTCGCCTTGACCTCGATTCCAAGTTCTTCGTGCAGTTCCCGAGCAAGCGCGGCCTCGACCGACTCGCCCGCTTCCAGCTTGCCGCCCGGAAACTCCCAGTAACCCTCATAGGGCTTTCCAGCCGGACGCTGCGCGAGCAGGTACCGCCCGTCTGGCTGAACCAGCACGCCGACGGCCACTTGCGTCACCTTGCGACCGGCCGCGTTTGTTTCGACATCGCTCATGCGGGGGCCGAACTCGAAGTCTTGCGCCCGGACCAGTCGCGAGCGAATTGCCACGCCACTCGCCCCGAGCGCGAACCGCGTTCGAGTGCCCACACCAGCGCGTCGCCGCGGGCGGCCTCGACTTCCGCGTCGTCGCAGCCGAAGTGCCGCAGCCAGTGGCCGATAATCGACAGGTAGTCGTCCTGTTTGAACGGGTAGAAGCTAACCCACAGCCCGAACCGCTCGGACAGCGAAATCTTTTCTTCCACCAGTTCGCCAGGATGAATCTCGCCGTCCGACGTGTGCTTGTACGTCTCGTTGTCGCTCATATACTCGGGCAGCAAATGGCGGCGATTCGACGTGGCGTAGATCAGCACATTGTCGGACTGCGCGGCAATCGAGCCGTCGAGCGCGACCTTCAGCGCCTTGTAACCCGACTCACCGTCTTCAAAAGACAGGTCGTCGCAAAACACCACGAAGCGCTCCGGCCGCTGCGCGATCAGGTCGACGATGTCGCCGAGATCGTGCAGATCGTCCTTGTCCACTTCGATCAGGCGCAGGCCGTCTTTCGCATACGCATTCAGGCAGGCCTTGATGAGCGACGATTTGCCCGTACCGCGTGCACCCGTCAGCAGCACATTGTTGGCCGGCTGTTTGTGCACGAATTGACGCGTGTTCTGCTCGATCAGCCCTTTCTGACGATCAATATTCTGCAAATCGTCAAGCGTGATCGTCGAAATGGCCGGTACCGGTTGCAGGTAGCCGCGGCCCTGACGCTTGCGCCAGCGGAACGCCACTGCGGCCGACCAGTCGATTTCCGGTGCAGCAGGAGGAAGCATGGCCTCCAGGCGAACGAGCACGGCTTCTGCCCGGGTCAAAAACTGTTCGAGTTTGTCCATGGTTTTAGGTAAGCGGCGCACAGGCCGCGCAATGAACCTGGTTACGAACGATAGTCGGCGTTGATGCTCACGTAATCGTGCGACAGATCGCAAGTCCAGATCGTGGCTTGCTCGTCGCCGCGGCCGAGTACGACGCGAATGCCGATCTCGCTCTTCTTCATGACGCGCTGGCCGTCTTCTTCACGGTAGGCCGGATTGCGGCCGCCGGCAGTAGCCACCAGCACGTCGTCCAGATATAGATCGATCTTGCCGACGTCGAGATCGTCCACGCCGGCATAGCCGATGGCCGCCAGGATGCGGCCAAGATTCGGGTCCGATGCGTAGAAAGCCGTTTTGACGAGCGGCGAATGCCCGATCGCATAAGCGATCTTGCGGCATTCGGCCACGTTCGCGCCGCCTTCCACTTGCACGGTCATAAATTTGGTCGCGCCTTCGCCGTCGCGCACGATCAGTTGTGCGAGGCTTTGGGCGACCGCGGTCACCGCGTCGCGCAGCGCTGCATAAGCGGGCGAATCGGTGGACGTAATCGCAGGCAGGCTCGATTTACCCGACGCGATCAGGATGAACGAATCGTTGGTCGACGTATCGCCATCGATCGTGATGCAATTGAACGAACGATCCGCCACGTACTTGACCAGCGCGTCGAGCACCGGCTGTGCGACCGCGGCGTCGAACGCGAGGAAACCGAGCATGGTCGCCATGTTCGGCTTGATCATGCCCGCGCCCTTGCTGATACCGGTAAGCGTGACGGTGTGGCCGTCGATCGTGACCTCGCGCGAAGCGGCTTTGGGCAAAGTGTCCGTGGTCATGATCGCCTGCGCAGCGTCGTACCAGTTGGCTTCCTTGCGGTTCGCCAGCGCGGCAGGCAGACCAGCCTTCAGACGGTCGACCGGCAGCGGTTCGAGAATCACGCCGGTGGAAAACGGCAGCACCTGTTCCGGCGCGATGTCCACGAGACGCGCGAGTTCTGCGCAGGTTTCGCGCGCCGCCACGAGGCCCGGCTCGCCCGTGCCGGCGTTGGCGTTGCCCGTGTTGATCACCAGCGCGCGAACCGGCTTGCCGCCGGCGCGCACGCGCTCCAGGTTCTCGCGACACACGGTAACCGGCGCCGCACAGAACCGGTTCTGCGTGAATACGCCGCCTACCGTCGCGCTTTCGTCGATGGAGATGACCAGCACGTCTTTACGGTTCGGCTTGCGGATATTCGCCTCGGCCCAACCGAGCGTGACGCCGGCGACAGGGTGGAGTTGAGCGGGTTCGATCGAAGGGAAATTGACAGCCATGGTCGCGACCTGTCGAAGAAATGCCGGCAGATGCCGGCATCGCGGATACGGAAACTGATGGCGTAGGCGTGCTGCCGAACCACCGCGAAATCAACAACAATCAGCGCGTAAAACGAAGCGGCGCGCCCATTAGCGCGCCGGCTTCGGCATTACGCGATCTTGCCGTGGCACTGCTTGTACTTTTTGCCGCTGCCGCACGGGCACGGATCGTTGCGCCCAACCTTCGGCACGTTGTCGGCCGTGACGTTCGCAGCAACCGCCGCTTGCGACGACGAAGCATGGCTCATTGCGTCGCCAATCATGGCGGCCGTGGCTGCTTCGACGGCGGCCGGTGCTGCTGCGGCAGCCTCGGCGAATTCGGCATGACGGAACTCGACGTTTTCGAGGTGGCCGCCCTGCTCTTCGAGTTGCTCGGCGGCCTGTTCCAGTTGTTCCGGCGACTGGATCTGCACGTTCATCACCACCCGCGTGACTTCGAGCTTGACGGCGTCGAGCATCGCGGCGAACAGTTCGAAAGCCTCGCGCTTGTATTCCTGCTTCGGATTCTTTTGCGCATAGCCGCGCAAATGGATGCCCTGACGCAGATGGTCGAGCGCGGCCAGATGTTCCCGCCAGCTGCGGTCGAGCGTTTGCAGCATGATCGAGCGTTCGAACGCGCTGAACGACTCGCGGCCGACCAGTTCGACCTTCGCCTCATAAGCCTCGTCCGCGGCGGCCTCGACGGCTTCGAGAATCTCGTCCGCGCTGATCGAGTTCGACTCGTTGATCATTTCCTGGATCGCGAGATCGAGCTGCCATTCGTTGCGCAGCACTTCTTCGAGCTCGGGCACATCCCACTGCTCTTCGATGCTGCCCGCCGGCACGAACTGATGAACGATATCCGCAATCACGCCATGACGCATTGCGCCGATGGTTTCGGTGATGTCGTTCGCTTCGAGCAATTCGTTGCGCTGCTGGTAGATCACCTTGCGCTGGTCGTTCGACACGTCGTCGTATTCGAGCAGCTGCTTGCGAATGTCGAAGTTGCGCGCTTCCACTTTGCGCTGCGCCGATTCGATCGAACGCGACACGATGCCCGCCTCGATCGCCTCGCCTTCCGGCATTTTCAGGCGGTCCATGATCGCGCGCACACGGTCGCCCGCGAAAATGCGCAGCAGCGGGTCTTCCAGCGACAGATAGAAACGCGACGAACCCGGATCGCCCTGACGGCCGGCACGGCCGCGCAACTGGTTGTCGATGCGGCGCGATTCGTGACGCTCGGTGCCGATAATGTGCAGGCCGCCGGCGGCCTTCACCTGATCGTGCAGAGCCTGCCACTCGTCGTGCAGCTTCTGGATGCGGCGTTTCTTTTCGTCCTCGGCGATCGTTTCGTCGAGTTCGATGAACGACGCCTGCTTTTCCGCGTTGCCGCCCAGCACGATGTCCGTGCCGCGACCGGCCATGTTCGTGGCGATCGTGATGCGCTTCGGACGGCCGGCTTCGGCCACGATTTCGGCTTCACGCGCATGCTGCTTGGCGTTCAGCACTTCGTGCGGCAAACCGGCCTGCTTCAGCAGGTGCGATAGCAACTCGGAGTTTTCGATCGACGTCGTGCCGACCAGCACTGGCTGACCGCGCTCGTAGCAATCGCGGATGTCGCGGATCACCGCGTCGTAACGTTCCTTGGCCGTCTTGTAGATCTGATCCTGCTTGTCGATCCGCTTCGGCGGACGGTTGGTCGGGATCACGACCGTTTCGAGACCGTAAATCTCGTTGAATTCGTACGCTTCCGTGTCCGCCGTGCCGGTCATGCCGGCCAGCTTCGCATACATCCGGAAGTAGTTCTGGAACGTGATCGACGCGAGTGTCTGGTTCTCGCTCTGGATCTTCACGTGTTCCTTCGCCTCAACCGCCTGATGCAAACCGTCCGACCAGCGGCGACCCGACATCAAACGGCCGGTGAATTCGTCGACGATAATGACTTCGCCGTTCTGCACGACGTAGTGCTGGTCTTTATGGAACAGCGTGTGCGCGCGCAACGCGGCGTACACGTGGTGCATCAGCGTGATGTTTTGCGGCGCGTACAGGCTTTCACCGTCGCCGATCAGGCCCCACTCGGCGAGCAGACGCTCGGCCTTTTCGTGGCCGGACTCCGTGAGGAATACCTGGCGGCCTTTTTCGTCCAGCGTGTAGTCGCCCGGCTTTTCCACGCCGGTGCCGTCCGCTTTTTCTTCGCCGATCTGGCGTTCGAGCAGCGGCGGCAGCGCGTTCATGCGCACGTAGAGTTCGGTGTGATCTTCGGCCTGGCCGGAGATGATGAGCGGGGTACGCGCTTCGTCGATCAGGATCGAGTCGACCTCGTCGACCACCGCGAAATTCAGCGCTCGTTGCACGCGCGCTTCGGTCTCGTAGACCATGTTGTCGCGCAGGTAGTCGAAGCCGAATTCGTTGTTCGTACCGTACGTGATGTCCGCGGCATACGCTTCCTGCTTCGCGCCGTGGTCCATCTGCGACAGGTTGATACCGACCGACAGGCCCAGGAAGTTGTACAGACGCGCCATCCATTCGGCGTCGCGCTGCGCGAGATAGTCGTTCACCGTGACGACGTGCACGCCGCGGCCCGACAACGCATTCAGGTAGACCGGCAGCGTAGCCACCAGCGTTTTACCCTCACCCGTGCGCATTTCGCCGATTTTGCCGTAGTGCAGAACCATGCCGCCGATCAGCTGCACGTCGAAGTGGCGCATTTTCAGCACCCGCTTGCTGGCCTCGCGACAGACCGCGAAGGCTTCGGGCAGCAGCTTGTCGAGCGACTCGCCGCTTGCCACGCGCTGGCGGAATTCACCCGTTTTGGCGCGCAGTTGATCGTCCGTCAATTGCTCGATCTGCGGTTCGAGCGCATTGATCGCCGCGACGGTCTTTTGATATTGCTTGACTAGCCGCTGGTTGCGACTGCCAAAAATCTTCTGTAGAAAACCGGTGGTCATCGGATCGGTGTCTGCGTCGCGGCTTCGGCTGGGAAGCGGCGTGCGGTTTCATGCACGTGCGCTCCGGGGGTCGGAAGGGCCTCGGCGGCTTAGTCCAAGAGTGAATTCGAATCGGGCATTTTAGCACGCGCCCCCGCGTGCGCCTGTGTCCGCGGTGCGACGACTGCCGGGGGTCCGGAGGCTATTGCGGCGCCACCGAAGGGCGCGCACAGGGGCGAGTCCGCCTACGTCCCGCGCGGTACAATCGCAACGTGACGCGCATTGGGTGCGCACACGCCTATGCCATCAAACATGAGCCGTTTTCCTTCCTTTTCAAGGCCGCCGCCCAGACAGTTCACCGCGCGCCGCCCGCAGCCGCTCGCTGAAGTGCTCAGTCGCACCGACGCGTTTGCAGCGCTGCGCGCGGGCGTCGAACAGATCGCAGCGCTCGAAAAGGATCTGCGGGAATTGTTGCCGGACTACCTGGGCTCCAGCGTGGAGCCGGGCTTCATCAAGGAAGGCGTGCTGGCGCTATTCGCCGCTCACAATGCGCTTGCCGCGCGCCTGCGGCATCTCGAACCGCGTTTGCTGTCGGATTTGCAGCAGCGCGGCTGGCCGGTCAACTCGCTGCGGATTCGCGTGCGGCCGCAACCGGCCAAAGCGCCACCGCCGGTGAAACAGGCGCGCATGTCTGCGGCTGGCGTGAATGCGCTGCACGAGTTGAGCGAGTCGCTCGCGCCGTCGCCGTTGCAGGAGGCGCTGGCGAAGATGGCGGCACGGCACCGGAAAAATCGCTGAACAAACAAAAAGCGGCCCTGAGGGCCGCTTTCGTTATCTACCCACGTTTCTGAAATTTCACACGAAACGTCGGCGGAATCTTAAGCAAATGCTGTTTGCGTCTCGAACGCGAAACCGCGTGGCGCTTTTTGCGTGTCGTCGAACGTGACGATTTCGTACGCATCTTCGTGGGCCAGCAGTTCGCGCAGCAGCGCGTTGTTCAGCCCGTGCCCCGACTTGTACGCCGTGTACGACGCCAGCAGCGGATGGCCGACTACATACAGATCGCCGATCGCGTCGAGCATTTTGTGTTTCACGAATTCGTCGTCGTAACGCAAACCGTCGTTGTTCAGAATGCGGTACTCGTCCAGCACGATCGCGTTGTCCATGCTGCCGCCGCGGGCCAGGCCCAGTTCACGCATCATTTCCACTTCATGCGCGAAGCCGAACGTGCGGGCGCGTGCGATTTCACGCACGTAGGACGTATTGGCAAAATCCACTTCCAGCGCCTGACCGGTTTTATCGACGGCGGGGTGACGGAAATCAATCGTGAACTTCAGTTTGAAACCAAAAAACGGGTCAAGACGCGCGTGTTTATCGCCATCGCGAATCTCGACCGGCTTGGTGACCTTGATGAACTTCTTCGCTGCGCCTTGCTCTTCAATGCCAGCCGACTGGATCAGGAACACGAACGAACCCGCGCTGCCGTCCATGATCGGAATTTCTTCGGCAGTGACATCCACGTACAGGTTGTCGATGCCCAAGCCCGCGCATGCCGACATCAGATGCTCGATGGTGGACACGCGCGCGCCGTCTTTCTGCAACACCGAAGCGAGCCGCGTATCGCCAATCGCCATCGCCGTCGCTGTAATATCCACCGGCGTAGGCAGATCCACGCGCGAAAACACGATGCCGGTATCCGGCGCCGCGGGGCGAAGCGTCAAGTTGACCTTGCGACCGGAATGCAGGCCGATCCCGACGGTCTTGACGATTGATTTGATAGTGCGCTGCTTCAACATGGTGGTCTTCTATTCGATTGAAAATCCCAATCGGGACTTTTTATTCCATAGCACGAATTATACTCCATCACCCTAAGGAGCGTCGTTGCGCGGAACGTATCAATCTGTTTCGCTGCATTACCCAATGGGCGCCCGTCAGGAAAGCGTGACGGGCCGACGTCCCGGAACGGAGGCGTTTCCGGTCGTCGGCCCGCGTAACGGCCTGTCACAAAAGCGTCTTCTCGACCGTTGCCGACGCACAACGCGCGCTGCGCGTTGCCGCTGCGAAGGTCGTGAGACCCGCCGTAACTAGCTCAACGTGGCGAGAATACTTGCTGCATCGCTGACTTCGAATTTGCCGGCGGCCTCGACGTTCAACGTCTTGACCACGCCGTCGTCGACCACCATCGCGTAACGCTGGGAACGGATTCCCATGCCACGCGCCGACAAATCCTGCTCCAGACCAAGCGCTCGCGTGAAAGCCGCACTGCCGTCCGCCATCATGCGCACCTTGCCCGAGGCGTGCTGATCGCGTCCCCACGCGCCCATTACGAACGCGTCGTTGACGGACACGCACCAGATTTCGTCGACGCCGAGAGCGCGCAACTTCTCGGCATGCTCGACATAGCCCGGTACATGTTTGGCCGAACAGGTCGGCGTGAACGCGCCCGGCAATCCAAAAATCACCACGCGCTTGCCCGCCGTCTGCTCGAGCACGCTGAAGCTGTTCGGCCCCAGCGTGCAGCCCGCCCGCTCGTCTTCGACAAATTCGAAAATCGTAGCGTCGGGTAGCTTTTCACCTGCCTGAATCATGCTCAGTCCTTTGCATCGATGCGAAGCACGCTCGCACGTCGTCGTGTCGCAGTGAAATTGGCGCGCCGCCTTGCGTAACTCCTTTCAGGGCGCCGCCAGCCGGCGACAATGGCCCAATCCGCTTCGCGAATCGAAGAGGGCACCTGTCCTTGTCGCGAATTTTTGACAATACGCGACTTGTTCGCCGTTCACCCACCACGCTCGTGCATTCGTCCGCCAGCGCGTGACAAAACCGCGCGGCAACGAAAGCCTGCCCCGTGCGCTCAGTCCGCCTGCTTGCGCAGGAACGCCGGAATGTCGTACGTATCGACGCCCTTTTCCTGCAGCGCCTGCACGTGCGAAGCCGCCGTATCACGCGACGTGCGCCACACAGCCGGTGTATCCAGCGCGCCGTAATCCGCCGTGTTCGCCTGTTGCGGTGCATACGAGCCATGTTGCATCGTGCCGACCGGCTGGTTGTCCGTGCCGGTGCGCAGCAGCGTCATCGGCGCCGACTGCTGCTTCTTCGCCGCGCGGCCCAGACCCGTTGCCACGACCGTCACGCGCAGCGCATCGCCCATTGCATCGTCGTACACCGCGCCGAAGATGACCGTTGCGTCTTCTGCAGCGTAGCTCTTGATCGTGTTCATCACTTCGCGCGTTTCCGACAGACGCAGCGAACGGCTCGACGTGATGTTCACCAGCACGCCACGCGCGCCCGACAGATCCACACCTTCCAGCAGCGGGCTGGCGACAGCCTGCTCGGCCGCGAGACGCGCGCGATCGACACCGGCCACCGTCGCCGTGCCCATCATCGCCTTGCCCTGCTCGCCCATGACCGTCTTCACGTCTTCAAAGTCGACGTTCACCAGACCGTCGACGTTGATGATTTCCGCGATGCCGGCAACTGCGTTGTTCAGAACGTCGTCTGCGCACTGGAAGCACTTGTCCATCTCGGCGTCGTCGCCCATCACCTCGAACAGCTTGTCGTTCAGGACGACGATCAGCGAGTCGACGTGATCCTCCAGTTGCTGCGAACCGGCTTCTGCCACGCGCATGCGCTTGCCGCCTTCGAATTCGAAAGGCTTGCTGACCACGCCAACGGTCAGAATGCCCATTTCCTTGGCGATCTGCGCGACCACGGGTGCTGCGCCCGTGCCCGTGCCGCCGCCCATGCCGGCGGTGATGAAGACCATGTGCGCGCCGCGCAGTGCGTCGGCGATGCGCTCACGTGCTTCTTCCGCTGCTGCGCGGCCCATTTCCGGCTTGGCGCCAGCGCCCAAACCCGTGTTGCCCAACTGGATCACCGCCGTGGCGCGCGAACGCGACAGAGCCTGCGCGTCCGTGTTCATCACGATGAAATCGACGCCTTGCACGCCTTTGTTGATCATGTGCTGCACGGCATTGCCGCCAGCGCCACCTACTCCGACCACCTTGATGATGGTGCCGTTCGTTTCGGTTTCCAGCATCTGGAATTCCATGTTGCCTCCGTCAAGATAAAAAATTACAGCCACTTCGGCCGTTATTCGGCAGGAGATCGGGCAACCTCCCGTCGCGCGCCAGCCGCCGGCACCAACGCGTATTTTTCAAACCGTGCTGCAACAGCCAACCGCACAAGCAAAAGCAAAAAGCAAAAGCAAAAATGGATGCGTCAGAAGTTGCCGAGGAACCAGTCCTTCATGCGCGTGAACACCTGGCCCATCGAGCCCGACTGCACCGCGACCTTGCGGCCACGCATGCGCTGCGAGCGTCCTTCGACGAGCAGGCCCATTGCCGTCGAATAGCGCGGGTTGCGCACGACGTCGGCGAGACCGCCTGCGTACTCGGGCACACCGATACGCACCGGCTTCAGGAAAATGTCCTCGCCCAGCTCGACCATGCCGAGCATCATCGACGCGCCGCCTGTCAGCACCACGCCGGAACTCAGCAGTTCCTCGTAACCCGACTCGCGCACCACCTGCTGCACGAGTGAAAACAGCTCTTCGACGCGCGGCTCGACCACCGCCGCCAGCGCCTGGCGCGATAACGTGCGCGGACCGCGTTCGCCGAGACCCGGCACTTCGATCATTTCGTCCGGATCGGCCAGCGCCTGTTTGGCGATGCCGTAGTCCACCTTGATGTCTTCCGCGTCCGGCGTCGGCGTGCGCAGCGCCATGGCGATGTCGCTCGTGATCTGGTCGCCCGCGATCGGAATCACCGCCGTGTGACGAATCGCGCCTTCGCTGAAAATCGCAATATCTGTCGTGCCGCCACCGATATCGACCAGCACCACGCCGAGTTCCTTTTCGTCTTCTGTCAATACCGCGAGCGACGACGCGAGCGGCTGCAGAATCAGGTCGTTCACTTCGAGCCCGCAACGGCGCACGCACTTCACGATGTTCTGCGCCGCGCTCACCGCGCCGGTGACGATATGCACCTTCACTTCCAGCCGGATGCCGCTCATGCCGATCGGCTCGCGCACATCTTCCTGACCGTCGATGATGAATTCCTGCGTCAGGATGTGCAGCACCTGCTGATCGGTTGGGATGTTGATCGCCTTCGCCGTTTCGATCACGCGCGCCACGTCCGTTTGCGTGACCTCTTTCTCCTTGATCGCCACCATGCCGCTCGAATTGAAGCTGCGGATATGGCTGCCGGCGATTCCGGTGAATACATTCGTGATCTTGCAGTCGGCCATCAACTCGGCTTCTTCGAGCGCGCGCTGAATAGACTGCACGGTGGCCTCGATGTTCACCACGACGCCTTTTTTGAGCCCCTTCGATTCGCTCTGGCCGAGGCCGATCACCTCGTAGTGACCCTCGCCCTTCAACTCGGCGACAATGGCCACGACCTTCGACGTCCCGATGTCGAGGGCGACCAGCAGATCTTTATAGTCTTTACTCATAGCGTGCTCATTGCGTGTGATGTCCGTTTACTTCTTGCCTTTGTCGGGTTCGCTGATAAAGCGCATGCCAGCGGCACGAATCGCGAAACCGTTCGGATAGCGCAAGTCCGCATACTCGATATCCTTTCCCCAACGTTGCGTCACTGCGCCCCACGCCGCCGTCAGACGTTTGCTGCGATCGAGCAGCGTGTCCTGATTGCGTTCGCGGCCAAGTTCAACCTGCGTACCATTCGACAGCTTCACCGTCCACGCATAACGCGCCGACAGCGTGACTTCTTCCGGCGTCGCGCCGAGCGGCGCAAACCACTTCTGGAAATCGTGATAGCGCGCGACGACTTCTTTGGCCGTGCCGTCCGGTCCATCGAACGCGGGCAGTTCCTGATCGAGCTCGCCCTGATTGGCGGTGAACAGATCGCCGTCCACGCTCACGAGCTGATCACTGCCCCAAGTTCCCAGCGGTTTGTACTCCTCCAGCGTGACAGCCAGCGCGTTCGGCCAGACTCGCCGCACACTGGCGTGACGCACCCACGGCATCTGCTCGAACGCCTGGCGCGCGACGTCGAGATCCACCGTAAAAAAATTGCCCTTCAGGCGGCCGACCACACCCGCGCGCACCGTGGGCGAATTGATGTGCTCCGTATCGCCGTCGATCTGGATTTCGCGCAGTGCGAAATTCGGCCGCTGAATCAGCCAGTAACCGCCTGCCGCCAGCAGCGCGAGCACCAGCAACGCATGCAGTGCGTTGGCGGCGAAATTGAGCTGGCGAACGTTGTTCCACATGGTGTTGCTTTCGGGTCGCCCCGGTTAGTCCTTCAACGTCAGCGCCAATACGCTGACAACCAGATCCTGATAGCTGATCCCCACCGCACGCGCCGCTTTCGGCGGCAGCGAGTGATCGGTCATGCCAGGCGCCGTGTTCACTTCGAGAAAATACGCGTTGCCTTGCGCATCGAGCATGAAATCGGCGCGGCCCCAGTCGGTGCAGCCGAGCACGTCGAATGCGCGACGCGCCAGCGCCTTCAACCGCGTTTCCTCTTCCGGCGCGAGACCGCACGGGATCAGGTACTGCGTGTCGTTGGCGATGTACTTCGCGTGGTAGTCGTAGAACTCGCCGGCCGGCACGATGCGGATCACCGGCAGATCGAGATCGCCCGCAATGCACGCCGTGTATTCGCCACCGCCTTCAATGCTCTTTTCCACCACGACGATCCTGTCGTATTGGACTGCTTCGATCAGCGCCGCCGGCAACGCGTCGGCGCTCTTGACCTTGATCACCGCGACGCTCGACCCTTCGCTTGCCGGCTTCACGAAAAGCGGCAAGCCGAGCTTTGCGACGATCTCTTTCGAGCGCGCTTCATAGTCGTCGCCGCGCATTACAGCCTCGAACGGCGGCGTGGGGATACCGAGTTGCTGCCACACGAGCTTGGTGCGGAATTTATCGAGCCCGAGCGCCGAGCCGAGTACGCCGCTGCCGTTGTATCTGATGCCGTAAAAGTCGAGCGCCCCCTGAATCTGGCCGTTTTCGCCATAGCCGCCATGCAACGCGATAAACGCGCGGTCGAAGCCTTCCGCTTTCAGGTCGGCGAGCGGACGCTCGGACGGATCGAACGGATGCGCGTCGATACCGGCGTCGCGCAATCCCTGCAGCACCAGGCGGCCGGACGTGAGCGACACCTCGCGCTCAGCGGACTCGCCGCCGAGCAGTACGGCTACCTTGCCAAATCGTTTCGGGTCGATACTGCTCATCTCACACCTTGTTTTCCTGCGCGAGACGACCCGGCACGCCGCCGATCGAACCCGCACCCATCGTAATCACCACATCGCCATCGCGCACGATTGCTGCAAGCGCGTCCGGCACTTCATCCACCGTATCGACGAACACCGGCTCGACCTTGGCCGCCACGCGCAACGCTCGCGCCATCGCGCGGCCGTCTGCGGCGACGATCGGCGCTTCACCGGCCGAATAGACTTCGGTCAGCACGAGCGCGTCTACCGTCGACAGTACTTTCACGAAATCTTCGAAGCAATCGCGCGTGCGCGTGAAGCGGTGCGGCTGGAACGCGAGCACGAGACGCCGGCCCGGGAATGCGCCGCGCGCCGCCGCAATCGTGGCCGCCATTTCGACCGGGTGATGACCGTAATCGTCGACCAGCGTGTACTCGCCCGCGGCGCGGCCTTCGGAGACGACCGGCACTTCGCCGTAGCGTTGGAAGCGTCGGCCGACACCGTTGAAATCCGCCAGCGCTCGCTGGATATCGGCATCTTTCACTTCAAGTTCAGTCGCAATCGCAATAGCGGCCAAAGCATTCTGCACATTGTGTTCGCCGGGCAGGTTCAACACGATGTCGAGCGCCGCCGCGTCTTCGCGCATGGCCGTGAAATGCATCTTGCCGCCATGCGCTTTTACGTTGACCGCGCGCACCTGGGCATCCGGCGCAAAGCCATAGCGAATGATGGGCTTCGACACGAACGGCAGGATCTCCTTCACGTTCGGATCATCGACACACAGCACGGCAATGCCATAAAACGGCAGACGGTGCGTGAATTCGATGAACGCCTGCTTGAGTCGCGCGAAATCGTGACCGTACGTGTCCATGTGATCCGCGTCGATATTCGTGATGACTTCGATCACCGGAAACAGGTTCAGGAACGACGCATCCGACTCGTCCGCCTCCGCGACGATGAAATCGCCCGTGCCGAGCCGCGCATTCGCACCCGCGCTGATCAGCCGGCCGCCGATCACAAAAGTCGGATCGAGTCCGCCCGCGGCGAGCACACTCGCGACCAGCGAAGTCGTCGTGGTTTTGCCATGCGTGCCGGCAATCGCGATGCCCTGCTTCAGGCGCATCAGTTCCGCGAGCATCACCGCACGCGGCACGATCGGAATGCGGCGATGGCGCGCCGCCAGCACTTCCGGGTTGTCGCTGCGCACGGCCGTGGACACCACCACGGCGTTGGCGCCTTCAATGTTTTCCGCCGCGTGACCGATCGCGATCCGCGCGCCGAGCGTGGCGAGGCGATCAGTCACCGCGTTGCTCGACAGATCCGAGCCGCTCACCTGATAGCCGAGATTGACCAGCACCTCCGCGATGCCGCTCATGCCGACACCGCCGATGCCGACAAAGTGAATATGTTTGACGATATGTTTCATTGCTTTCCTTCTGGGCTCGCGCCCGAATTCGAACCCGCCACGCTTGCGCAGATCTGCGCGACCTGCTGCGTGGCGTCGGGTTTCGCGAGCGAGCGCGAACGCTCCGCCATCTCCGCCAGCGTCTCCCGCGTCTGGCTGCGCAACCAGTCGGCGAGCATGTGCGCCGACAGATCGCGTTGCTGCACGACCAGCGCCGCGCCGTTGTCGGCGAGAAACGCTGCATTGGTTGTCTGGTGATCGTCTACGGCATAGGGGAACGGCACGAAAAACGCCGCCACGCCGACCGCCGAAATCTCCGACACCGTCATCGCGCCCGAGCGGCAGATCACCAGGTCGGCGTTCGCGTAGGCGCTCGTCATGTCGTCGATGAACGGCACGAGTTCCACGCTCGTCTGTTCATGCTCACCCGTTTGCAAACCGGCTGCCGCGTAGTTCTCGCGCAGCGCGTCGATGTGCTTCGCGCCCGCCTGATGCACGATGCGCGGACGTTCGTTCGGCGCAAGCAGCGCGACTGCGCGCGGCACCACTTCGTTTAACGCAGCCGCGCCCAGACTGCCGCCCACCACGAGCACATTCAGTGGACCGCTGCGTTGGGCGTAGCGTGCTTTGGGTGCGATTGCGCGCGCAAGTTCCTCACGAATCGGGTTTCCGGTCCATTCGCCGTGCGGCAGTGCATTCGGGAACGCAACGAGCACGCGTTTGGCGAGCTTCGCAAGCACCTTGTTGGCGAGGCCCGCAATTGAATTCTGTTCATGCAAAACCAGCGGACGGCCGCTCAACGCGGTCATCAGACCAGCCGGGAAAGTGATGTACCCACCCATGCCGAGCACGACGTCCGGCTTCACGCGACGCAGCACGCTCAGACTTTGCGTGCACGCACGCAGCAGATTGAGCGGCAGCATCAGCTTCGTCGTGATGCCCTTGCCGCGCACGCCGCCAAAACGCACGTATTCCATCGGGATGCCGTGCTTCGGCACGAGCGTCGCTTCCATGCCGGCGGGATTGCCGAGCCATACGACCTTCCAGCCCCACGCCTGCATCAGGTGAGCGACCGCGAGCCCCGGGAACACATGCCCCCCGGTGCCACCGGCCATCACCATCAGCGTGCGTTGCGGCAGAACGGTCATACTTTCCCTCCGCGCATCAACACCCTGTTCTCGTAATCCACACGCATCAAAACGGCCACGGCGACGCAGTTCAGCAAAATACCCGAGCCGCCATAGCTGACGAGCGGCAGTGTCAGCCCCTTGGTCGGCAGCAAACCGAGGTTCACGCCCATGTTGATGAAGGTCTGCGCACCGAACCAGATGCCGACGCCCTTCGCGACGAGACCCGCAAACGTGCGGTCGAGTGCGAGTGCCTGACGGCCGATCTCGAACGAACGGCGCACGATCCAGTAAAACATCAGGATCACCACGAGCACGCCGACAAAACCGAGTTCCTCACCGATCACCGCGAGGATGAAGTCGGTGTGCGCTTCCGGCAGATAGTTGAGTTTTTCGACGCTGCCGCCGAGGCCCACACCGAACCACTCGCCGCGACCGAATGCGATCAGCGAATGGGTCAACTGGTAAGCCTTGCCTTGCGCATAGCGGTCATCCCACGGATCGAGATACGCGAAGATCCGCTCGCGACGCCACGGCGACGCCCACACCAGCAGGCTGAACGTGCCGACCGCCGTCGCTACCAGGCCGCCGAACAGTTTGCCGTTCACGCCGCCGAGGAACAGCACGCCCATCGCGATGGCGGCGATCACCATGAAGGCGCCCATATCCGGCTCGAGCAGCAGCAACGCGCCGACGAGACCCACGGCAACCGCCATGGGCAGAAAGCCCTTGGCGAAGCTGTGCATGTATTCCTGTTTGCGCACGGTGTAGTTCGCGGCGTAAATCGTCACCGCGAGCTTCATGATTTCCGACGGCTGCATGTTCGTGATGCCGAGCGGAATCCAGCGGCGCGCGCCGTTCACGCCCTTGCCGACGTGGGGAATCAGCACGACCACCAGCGCGGCGAGCGCGATCAGGAACAGCTTGGGCGCATACTTGTCCCACGTCGAAATGGGAATGCGGAACGACACGACGCCGATCACCGCGCCCATCACCACGAAGATGATCTGGCGCAGCAGGAAAGCGTAGTCGCGATACGACGCGTACTTCGGCGAATCCGGCATCGCAATGGACGCCGAATACACCATCACGACGCCAAGACCCAGCAGCGCGACGACCACCCACAGCAGCGAGTGATCGTAATCGAGCATCCGCGAACGCAGCGGGCGCACGCCGTTGACGGCGCTCGCCAGCCCGCTGCCGCCGGAGCGGCTGGACCCGCGCGCCGCGCCGCCCGCACCGGCTGCGTCGCCAGCAGCGGCCTCACGTGAACCGAAACGTTCCGACCAGCTCATATTATTGTCCCCCGTTCGGCCGCGATCTCTTCCACCGTGCCGCGGAACACTTCCGCGCGGTGGGCGTAACCCTTGAACATGTCAAAGCTCGCGCAGGCCGGCGACAGCAGCACGGCGTCGCCCGGTTCGGCGAGCGCAGTGGCCGCGCGCGTGGCGTCTTCGAGCGTGGTGTGCTCGGTCATCGCAATGCCGGTGTGCTCCAGCGCGGCGCGAATCTGCGGCGCGTCGCGGCCGATCAGCATCACCGCGCGGCACCAGCGCGTGACCGGCGCGGCGAGCGGCTCGAATGCCTGGCCCTTGCCATCGCCGCCCGCGATCAGCACGACGCGCTGTGCGAGACCGTCCAGCGCGGCAACGGTCGCGCCGACGTTGGTGCCCTTGCTGTCGTCCACATAATCGATGCCTTCGATCGACGCGATCAGTTCCACGCGATGCGGCTCGCCCCGATACTCACGCAAGCCGTGCAGCAGTGGCGCGCCGGGCAGGCCGATCGCACGCGCGAGCGCATACGAGGCCAGCGCGTTCGCGGCGTTGTGCAATCCGCGAATGCGCAAAGCGTCTGCGGGCATCAGCCGTTTGAGCGCAATGTCCGGCGGCGTCACCGTGTCGTTCTTGCGACGGCGCTTCGGCTTCGGCTCGTCGTTCGCGTCACGGTCGTGTGCCTCGACCAGCCAGACCATCCCGTTATCGCGCAGCAGACCATAGTCGCCGTCGTTCTTCGGCTCGGTCACGCCGAACGTGATCATTTCGGCGTCACTCGACTCCGACGGCGCCAGCGCCATCACACGCGAGTCGTCACGATTGAGCACGCGCACGGTCTGCGGTCCGAAGATGCGGCCCTTCGCGGCGGCGTAAGCGTCGAGGCCGCCATGCCAGTCGAGGTGATCCTGCGTGATGTTCAGCACCGCGGCGGCGTCCGGTTCGAACGTGTGCGCCGTTTCAAGCTGGAAGCTCGACAGTTCCAGCACCCAGACGTCGGGCAGCGCGGTGGTGTCGATTGCTTCCATGAGTTTGTCGAGCAGCGACGGGCTGATGTTGCCCGCCACCGCGACCGTCTTGCCGGCGCGCTCGCACAGCAAGCCGGTGAGGCTCGTCGTCGTGGTCTTGCCGTTGGTGCCCGTGATCGCCACGACTTTCGGCGCGTAGCCGCTTTCGCCCAAAGCGCTCAGCGCTTGAGAAAACAGTTCGAGTTCGCCCCACACCGGAATGCCCTGCTCTCTGGCCGCGGAGATCAGCGGCAGCAGGTCGGCCGCGAGCGGCGACAGACCCGGGCTGATCGCCACGAGATCTACCCCTTCGAGCAGCACCGGCGAAAACGGGCCGCCGACGAAATCGGCGTCGACGCGGTGCGCTTGCAGTGCGGACAGGCTCGGCGGCACTTCACGCGTGTCGGCCACACGCAGCCGACAGCCGTGCCGCGCGCACCAGCGCGCCATGGCGAGACCGGATTCACCCAGTCCCAGCACGAGCACCATCGGCTTTTGCCGATCCCGAAACTTCTCGCCGAACATCGCCTGCTTCCTTTAATACCTGTTGCTTAACGCAATTTGAGCGTGGACAAACCAAAGAGACACAGCATCAGCGTGATGATCCAGAAACGCACGACGACCTGCGTCTCTTTCCACCCTGACAATTCGAAATGGTGATGCAGCGGCGCCATCTTGAAGAGACGCCGGCCTTCGCCGAAACGGCGCTTGGTGAATTTGAACCACGTGACCTGCATCATCACGGAAAGCGTTTCGGCAACGAAAATGCCGCCCATGATGAACAGCACGATTTCCTGCCGCACGATCACGGCGACCGTGCCGAGCGCGCCGCCGAGCGCAAGCGCGCCGACGTCGCCCATGAACATCTGCGCGGGGTGCGTGTTGTACCAGAGGAAGGCGAGCCCGGCGCCGCCCATTGCGGAGCAGAAAATGAGCAGTTCGCCCGCGCCGGCGATATGCGGAAACAGCAGGTATTTCGAGTAGACCGAGCTGCCCATCACATACGCGAACACGCCGAGCGACGAACCGACCAGCACGACCGGCATGATCACGAGACCGTCGAGACCGTCCGTGAGATTGACCGCATTGCTCGCACCGACGATCACCAGATACGTGAGCACGATGAAGCCCCACACGCCGAGCGGATAGCTGATCGACTTCACGAACGGCAACATCAGGTCGGCGCGTGCGGGCAGGCCCATCGACAGCCCGCTTTTCACCCATGCCATGAACAGATCGAAGACACGCACGTTGCTCGCTTCGGACACGCTGAACGCGAGATACACCGCGGCGAAGAGGCCGATTACCGACTGCCAGAAATACTTTTCACGCGACGACATGCCGCGCGGGTCCTTGTAGACCACCTTGCGGTAATCGTCGACCCAGCCGATCACGCCGAAACCGAACGTGACGAGAATAACGATCCAGATGAAGCGGTTGGTCAGATCGGCCCACAGCAGCGTGGCCACTGCGATGCCGAGCAGAATCAGCACGCCGCCCATGGTCGGCGTGCCCGACTTCACGAGGTGCGACTGCGGACCGTCTTTACGGACGGCCTGGCCGACCTTCATCGCGGTCAGCTTGCGAATCACCGCCGGGCCGCAGACGAGCCCGATCAGCAGTGCGGTGATGGTGGCCATCACCGCACGGAAAGTCAGATAACTGAACACGCGCAAGAAGCTTGCGTCATTCTGCAGCCATTGCGCCAGCGCCAGTAGCATGCTTCGGTCCTTCTATTTCAATGTGCAGCGGGCGTCTCGCCCGCTGCGTCGGGTTGTGGACTCGTTACGGCGTCCACCACGCGCTCCATCTGCATGAAGCGCGAGCCTTTCACGAGAAGCGTTGCAGCCGCGCCGAAACCGCGCTGCTGCAATTGCGCGACCAGCGTGCCGGCGTCGGCCACGTGATGCGCGCCCGCGCCGAACGCAGTGCAGGCGTCGCGCGAGGCGTCGCCCATTGCGTACAGCGCGTCGATACCGCGTTCCTTGGCGTACGCGCCAATTTCGCGGTGGAATGCCGGACCGTTGTCGCCGACTTCACCCATGTCGCCCATCACGAGAACGCGTGGCGACGCGCGCGATGCGAGCACGTCGATGGCGGCGCGCATCGAATCGGGATTGGCGTTGTAGGTGTCGTCGATCACGGTCGCGCCGGCCAGCGTGCCGAGTGCGCCCCGCTTCACCTGAAGACGGCCCTTCACGGCGCCGAACGATTCGAGGCCGCGCCGGATGGCGTCGAGCGGCACGCCTGCCGCGAGTGCAGCGGCGGTGGCCGCGAGCGCGTTGTGCGCATTGTGGTTGCCGAGCACCTGCAACGTGACGCCGATCTTGCCTTCCGGCGTTTCGATGCTCAGCACGCTGCCCGAGAAAGTGCCGGTAACGGCGGCTTCCGTAGACCGTTCCGCCGAGTTCAGCGCGAAGTCCATGATGCGGCTGCCGGTGGCCGCCACGCGCCAGATGCTCGCGTAGGCGTCGTCCGCGGGGAACACGGCCGTGCCTTCCGGCGACAGCGCGTGAATCACGCTCGCGTGTTCGAGCGCGACGGCTTCGACCGTCGCCATGAATTCCTGATGCTCGCGCTGCGCATTGTTCACCACGGCGACCGTCGGCTCGGCGATCTTCGCGAGCAACGCAGTTTCGCCCGGATGATTCATGCCAAGTTCGACGACCGCCAGTCGATGCGCGTCGTGCAGGCGGAACAGCGTAAGCGGCAGACCAATGTCGTTGTTGAAATTGCCGGCTGTGGCGAGGCGTGCGTCGACGCCGACCGCGGCGGCGAAGATCGACGCGATCATTTCCTTGACCGTGGTTTTGCCGTTGCTGCCGGTCACGGCGACAAGCGGCATGCTGAACTTGCGGCGCCAGCCACGCGCGAGCGCGCCGAGGCCCACGCGCGTGTCCGCAACGTGCAGCGCGGGCACGTTCCAGTCTTGCGGCACGCGCGACACCAGCACGGCCGTCACGTTGCGCGCGGCGACTTCCGGCAGGAAGTCGTGCGCGTCGAAACGATCGCCTTTGATGGCGATGAAGAGATCGCCGGGGCCCGCGCTGCGGCTGTCCGTCGACACGCGCTCGATCACCGCGCTTGCGTCGCCGGTCACGGTCGCGCCGGAGATCATCACGGCCGCTTCGTGCAGCGTGAACATGCCCTTTTCCTGCCGGCTCATTCGCCACCTCCGCGAGCGTGCGTCGCGCGTGCGGCCAGCGCGAGGCGAGCATGGTCCTGGTCGGAGAAAGCGCGTTTCTTGCCCATGATTTCCTGTGTTGCTTCGTGCCCTTTGCCGGCCAGCACGATGACGTCTTCCCGCGCGGCGCCGCGGATCGCCTGCAGGATCGCGCTCGCGCGATCCTCGACGCGGCGCGCTTTCGACGCGTCTTTCATCCCGGCCGCGATCTGGTCGATGATGGTTTGCGGATTCTCGCTGCGAGGGTTGTCGCTGGTCACGACGACGCTGTCAGCAAGCTTTTCGGCAATCGCGCCCATCCGCGGACGCTTGGTTGCGTCACGGTCGCCGCCGCAGCCGAACATGCACACGAGTTCGCCACCGCGCGCGATCGCCATCGGCCGCAGCGCTTCGAGCGTTTTTTCAAGCGCGTCGGGCGTGTGAGCGTAATCGATCACGACGAGCGGCTCGTCGTTCTGCAGGCGGCCACCGAGGCGCTGCATGCGCCCGTTCACCGATTCGAGCTTCGACAGTTCGGCGAGCGCGACGAAGAACGGCACGCCCGCAGCGAGCAGCGCTCCGAGCACACCGAGCAGATTGCTGACGTTGAACGCGCCGAGCGTTTGCACTTCGACTTCGGCGTCGCCCCAGTCCGACGTGTGCAGATGAAATGCGGTGCCGGTTGCCGTGGCGCGCACGTTCGAAGCCAGCAGCAACGCGTCGGCGGGCGGCGGGTTTTCGAGCGTGTCGTTCAGACCGAAGGCGATCGTGCGCGCGTGGCCCTTCGTGCTGACCAGCAGACGACGCCCTGCCGCATCGTCGCGATTGATCACGGCTGCGCGCAAACCCGGCCATGCGAAAAGACGCGCTTTCGCTGCCTCGTAGGCTTCGAACGTGCCGTGATAATCGAGGTGATCTTGCGTAAGGTTCGTGAAGACGGCGATATCGAACGACGTGCCGTTCACGCGCCCCTGATGTAACGCGTGCGACGACACTTCCATCGCAACGGCCTGCGCGCCCGCGTCGCGCAACTGCGCGAGACTGCGCTGCAGTTGCGGCGCGTCGGGCGTGGTAAAGCCGGTGTGCACGAGTTGACCCGGCAAGCCGGTGCCGAGCGTGCCGATAATCGCGCAGCGCGTGCCGAGCGCAGTGAGCGCCGCCGAAATCCACTGGCTGCAGGAGGTCTTGCCGTTCGTGCCCGTGACACCAACGGCGAGCATGGCGTCGCTCGGGTCCTGATACCAGCCGCTCGCAATCGATCCGGCGAGTTCGTTCAGCGCCGGCACGGCCAGCGTGTTGGACGCATCGATCGCGCCGTTAAACCCTTCGGGCTGAACCAGCACTGCCGCCGCACCGCGTTCGAGCGCGCCGGCGATGAACGGGCGATTGTCCGCGCCGTCCACCGCGTAAGCGAAGAATGCGTCGCCGGCCGCGAGCGAGCGTGTGTCGGCGTGCAGATGCGCGCCTCGCTGCACGTGAGCCTGCAGCCAGTCGAGCGCGTCGGCGATCTGCCGCTGCGCGGGGTGGTGCTTGCGCAACGCGCTCATCGAACCACTCCGGGATGGCTCTTCGCATTGGCGGAAATCGTCAACTTCTTCGCACCAGCGGAGGTGGAGAGCTTCTTGACCTGCGCCTGCGTGGCCGGCGCAGCCGGTGCGGCGGGCGCGGAGTCGTCCGACACCACCATCTGCTTGACCGGCATGTCCGGCGGCACATTCAGCGAGCGCAGCGTATCACCGACAATGCCGGAGAACACCGGACCCGACACCTGACCGCCGAAGTGACTACCGGCCGTCGGTTCGTCGACCGACACGGCCACGACGATGCGCGGATTCGGCATCGGCGCCATGCCGACGAACGACGCGCGGTATTTCGAGTGATCGTAACCATGCGCGCCGTGCTTGTATGCCGTACCGCTCTTGCCGCCGACGCGATAGCCCGGCACCGCGGCGTCCGGCGACGTGCCGCCCGGCGCGACCACGGTTTCGAGCATGGCGCGCACTTCGCGAGCCGTGGTGGGCGAGAAGATCTGCGGGCCGGTTGCCGGCTGGTCGCCTGGCGTGCGGAAAATCGACACCGGCATGATTTCGCCGTCGTGCGCGATCGCGGTGTAAGCACGGCCCAGCTGGAATAGCGATACCGAGAGGCCGTAGCCGTACGACATGGTGGCCTGCTCGATCCGGCGCCAGCTCTTCCACGGACGCAAACGGCCTGCCGCCGCGCCTGGGAATCCGACCTTCGGCGCCTGGCCGAGACCGATGCTGGTGTACATGTTCCACATCTCTTCCGGCCTGAGCTGCATCGCGATCTTCGTCGCGCCGATGTTGCTCGACTTCTGGATCACGCCGCCTACCGTGAGGACGCCAAAGCCGCTGTCGTCGGTAATCGGCGCACCGTCGAGCACGAAGCGGCCGCCGCCTGTATCAACCAGTGTAGTTGGCGTGACGCGATGCAGGTCCAGCGCGAGCGAAACCGTGAACGGCTTCATGATGGAGCCGGGCTCGAACGTGTCCGTCAGGATGCGGTTGCGTAGCTGGTCGCCCGTCAGGTGCGAACGGTCGTTCGGGTTATAGGTCGGGTAATTGACGAGCGCCAGTACTTCGCCGGTACGCACGTCGATCACCATCGCGGCGCCGGCTTTCGCCTTGAACTTTTCGACCGCTGCCTTCAGGTTCGTGTAGGCGATGTACTGGATCTTGCTGTCGATGGAAAGATCGACGTCCTGACCATTGTGCGGCACGACCTGCTCGTCCACGTCTTCGATGATGTGGCCCATGCGGTCTTTAATGACGCGGCGGCTGCCCGACATGCCGGCGAGCAATTTCTGATCGCCGAGTTCGACCCCTTCCTGCCCTTCGTCCTCGACGTTGGTAAAGCCGATCAGGTGAGCGGTAATCTCCCCTTCCGGATAGAAGCGCTTGTACTCATCACGCGCGTAAATGCCGGGGATGTCCAGTTCCTTGACCTTATCGGCGACATCCACCGGCACCTGGCGTTTCACGTACACGAAGGTCTTGTCTTCCGACAGCTTCGCGCGCAGTTCCTTGGTGGTCATGCCGAGCAGCTTGCCGAGCGACGTCAGCTTGTCTGCGCCGAGGTCGTCCGGCACCGACTCGGGAATTGCCCAGATGGCGCGCACCGGCAGACTCGTGGCCAGCACGAGACCGTTGCGATCGAGAATCTTGCCGCGTGTGGCAGGCAGTTCGAGCCGCCGCTGATAGCGGATTTCACCCTGCTTCTGATAGAACGCGTTGCCCGGGCCCTGAATCCAGAATGCGCGACCGGCCAGCGCGACGAACGCCATGAACAGCAGGAACACGACGAGCTTGGAGCGCCACATCGGCAGACGCACCGACAGAATCGGATTAGCCGAGAACGCGACGCTCTTGCGAGCGGACGATTTTTTCATCGCACACCTCCGCGACGGGTCGCCACCGGCGCGGACGCCGGACCGGAAGTGGGAATCGGCGCGTCCACCGCGCGGGCGGCGGTGGGGTCGAGCGTCAGATATTGCGTGCGACCCGTGGTGACCGATTGCATCTTCAGAGAATCAGTGGCGATCTGCTCGATGCGCGACGTCTTGGACAGCGCACTCTGATGATATTGAAGCTGTGAATAGTCCTGCTGCAGCTGACGCTCCTGAGACTGGGCACGCTGCAACTGGATAAAGATCTGACGCTGCTGATTGGTAGCGTTGACGACGGACAAGGCGCAACCCATGACGATGATCAGCAGGAAAATATTGAGGCGATTCATGGTGCGATCCGCTCCGCCACACGCATCACGGCAGAACGGGCGCGCGCGTTCGCGGCGACTTCAGCCTCGCTGGCGAATACACGGCCTATGATCTTGAGTGGAGGGCTCGGCAGGTCGACTGCACGAATCGGCAGGCGGCGATCCACCTTCGGCGCACTTGCGTGCGTCTGCATGAATCGCTTGACGATCCGGTCCTCGAGCGAATGAAAGCTGATGACCACCAGCCGTCCCCCTTGCTCCAACAGCGACAACGCTGCTTCTAAAACGACTTGCAGCTCCGCAAGCTCTTGATTTGTGTGAATCCGTATAGCCTGAAAGGTGCGGGTTGCCGGATCCTTGCCCTTCTCACGGGTTTTGACGACGTGAGCCACGATTTGGGCAAGCTCGCCCGTGGTGACGAGAGGCCCAAGACGGTCGGACTCTGCCCGGCGAGCAACAAGCGCCTTTGCAATCTGAAAAGCAAACCGTTCTTCCCCATAATCTCTTATCACCTCCGTCAATTCCTGCACCGTGGCCCGCGCCAGCCAGTCCGCCGCGGACTCGCCGCGCGTCGGGTCCATCCGCATGTCGAGCGGGCCGTCGGCGCGAAAGCTGAAGCCCCGCTCCGGATCGTCGACTTGCGGCGACGACACGCCCAGATCCAGCAACACGCCCGACACCCGCTCAACTCCACGCTCCGCCAAGGCTGAGCGCAGTGAAGCAAAACTCTCATGCACGATGCCAAAGCGCGGGTCCGCAATCTGCTGCGCCGTGGCAATGGCAAGCGGGTCTTTGTCGAAAGCGATCAGACGCCCCGCCTCTCCCAGCCTCTCCAACACCAGGCGGCTATGACCACCGCGCCCGAACGTACCGTCCACATACACGCCGTCGGCGCGCGTGACCAGCGCCGCCACCGCCTCGTCCAGCAGCACCGTGCGATGCTGCAATTCGTTTCCCATCGCAGGTGCCATATATGTAAGCCGCGATCAGAACGTGAAGTCTTTCAACGCTTCGGGCATGCCCTCAGCCATTGCCGCCTGTTCCTTCGCGGCGTATGTTGTTGCATCCCATAGCTCGAAGTGGCGCCCCATGCCGAGCAAGGTCACTTCCTTTTCCAGACCGCCGGCCGTGCGCAATTCCGGCGACACGAGCACGCGCCCTGCGCCGTCCATGTCCACGTCCATTGCGTTGCCGAGAAAAATGCGTTTCCACCAGGTTGCGTTCATGGGGAGCTTGTCGACCTTGTTACGGAAGACTTCCCACTCCGGGCGCGGAAAGAGCAACAGGCAGCCGTCCGGGTGCTTGGTAATCGTCACCCGTCCCTCTGCCTGTGATTGCAGCGCATCCCGATACCGAGAGGGCACAGACATCCGCCCTTTCGCATCGAGCGTCAGCGCCGACGCCCCTTGGAACACTTCGCTCTCCCCTGTCGACCGGAATCAGCGCTCCAGCGCTTTGCTCCGTTTCCATGCAGTCGCTGCGGTCAATCCGGTTGGCGTTTCACCGCTGCCCCTGATCGCTTGCAACCTGATTGCCCGTACGACGTCTCTGCGACGCACATCCTTGCGCCGCTTAACCGATCCGTGAAAATCTACCGCAAACCATTCGCGAGATCACACAAAAATACACTTTCTCACACTGTCTCCCACTTTAGAGTAACGCTAAACGGGGGTCAAGGGAGATACGTGCTTTTTGAGCGAATTTTGTTTGATAGAACAAGGACTTAGCGCGACTCCCTCACATCAGACATAAAACGGAAAACCGTTATAAATGAATGAGCTAGTGCAACTTGTGAAGGTGATACGTGAAAAGTCTGGGGGAAAGGTGCGGAAGTTAAGCGATCGCGAAGGCGGTTTGGAAGGGTTTAGCTGGCGATTCAGGTCAATCAGGTGGGACGGCGCATGGCGCGCCGTCCCACTTCAAACGGGTCGATGTAGTGAGTCGAAGCGCTAGATGTAATACGCCGTTGTCGTCATCACTTTGGATACGGCTCGCATCAACGCGCGGGCCGGGAACGGCAACTCGACCCCGCCCGCGTCCATCGCCGACTTGCCGTGCGCGGCTTCGTCCGCGCGCATCTGTTCGACGATTGCGCGCGACTCGTGATCCGCAGCGGGCAACTCTTCGAGATGACCGTTCAGATGCTGCTCCACCTGACGCTCGGTTTCCGCCATGAAGCCGAGGCTGACCCGATCTCCCATGCGCCCCGCCGCAAGGCCGATGGCCAGCGCGCCGGTGTACCACAGCGGGTTCAACAGACTTGGACGCGAGTCGAGGGCTTCGAGGCGCTTTGACGTCCATGCAAGATGGTCTTCTTCCTCGATCGCGGCGCGGTTGAACACTGCCCGCAACGACGGCGAGCGGGTGGCCAGCTTTTGCGCCTGGTAAAGCGCCTGCGCGCACACTTCGCCGACGTGATTCACGCGCATGAGCCCCGCGGCGTGAGTGCGTTCGGCCTGCGAAAGCTCGGTGTTTTCCCTTTCCGATACTTGCGGTAACGGCAACGGACGACTCATTCGGGACACGCCCGTCATTGAGCGTAAACCCCGATCGAACTCGCTGATCAACTCGTCCAGAAACATTCAGCACTCCCTCATTCGACGACTGCCCGGCCGTTGCGGCAGGTCCGTGCGACAAGGCTTTGCTGCGCAAAACCCGGCGTTACGGCAGCGTTGGAAACGCATAATCTGGGCAGGAATGAGTGATTCTAGACCATGTTGCGTAAACGAAACAGGAGCCTTCCTGGCCCTCTCCTTTTGCTTTGTGCCATGTATGCCTTTTGTTACATTACGTGCAACTTCTCGCGAAGTTGGACAAGCAAGGCCTCAACGCCAGATAAATATTCGCCTTGTACAAAAGATTCGTAATCCTTGGAGATCATTCGATGAAAAAGTCGCTTCTCGCTCTCGCAGCACTGGGCGCATTCGCAGGCGTCGCTCATGCCCAGAGCAGCGTGACCCTGTACGGTATCATTGACGAAGGCTTCAACATCAACACCAACGCAGGTGGCAAGCACCTGTACAACCTGTCGAGCGGCGTTCTGCAAGGCTCGCGCTGGGGTCTGCGTGGCACGGAAGACCTGGGTGGCGGTCTGAAGGCAATCTTCGTGTTGGAAAACGGCTTTGACGTGAACAACGGCAAGCTGGGTCAAGGCGGTCTGATGTTCGGTCGCCAGGCTTACGTCGGCCTGTCGAGCCAGTTCGGCGCCGTCACGCTGGGTCGTCAGTATGACTCCGTGGTTGACTACGTTGGTCCGCTGGAAGTGGGTGACCAGTGGGGCGGCTACATCGCGGCTCACCCGGGTGACCTCGACAACTTCAACAACGCGTACCGCACCAACAACACGGTCAAGTACACGAGCGCGAACTACGGCGGCCTGACGTTCGGCGGCACGTACAGCTTCGGCGGTGTTGCAGGCAACTTCTCGTCGAACCAGATCTGGTCGTTGGGCGCTGGCTACAACAACGGTCCGTTGGTCTTGGGCGTTGGCTATTTGAACGCGCGCACGCCGGCAGTGTCGGGCGGCCTGTTCAACAACAGCGGCACGGTTGCAACGCCGCAAACGGCTGTCACGTCGACGATCTACAGCGGCTTCACGTCGGCTAACACGTACCAGGTCATCGGTGCGGGCGGTGCCTACACGTTCGGCGCAGCGACCATCGGCGCAACGTACTCGAACATCCGCTTCGCGAACCTGGGTTCGGCGTATGCATCGCCGTTCAAGGGCCAGTCGGCAACGTTCAACAACGCTGAAGTCAACTTCAAGTACCAGTTGACCCCGGCATTGCTGGTCGGCGCAGCGTATGACTACACGCGCGGCGCGGAAATTAACGGCAACTCGCGTGCTCAGTATCACCAGGGTGCAGTGGGCGTGGACTACTTCCTGTCCAAGCGCACGGACGTGTACGTGACGGGTGTGTACCAGCACGCTCTGGGCGACACCGTCAACTCAGCGGGCGCAGTGGTCGCAGCAACGGCAGACATCAACAACCTGTCGCCGTCGTCGAACCAGAACCAGTTCACGGCTCGTATCGGTATTCGTCACAAGTTCTAATAAGTCGTAAAAAAGCAGTCTTCCTCAAAGGCGCCTTCGGGCGCCTTTTTTTCTGCGCTGCTCGTATCCGATGCCGCAACGAAAAAGGCCCAGCCGATGATGAGTCGGCTAGGCCTTTCTGTCTTCCAACGGAATAGCGAATTGGGTATTCGAGACTTTCGGCCGCCACGCGGCAGCTTCAATGGCTCACAGTGAGTGCTGCCTGGCTGTCCGCCTGCTCACGCTCGCCCGTCGCGCAGTTCCCGGCGCAGAATCTTGCCGACGTTGCTCTTCGGCAGTTCCGTACGAAACTCAACGATCTTGGGCCGCTTGTAGCCGGTCAGTTGCTGCTTGCAGTACGCAAAAATGTCCGCGTCCGTCAGCGCCTGATCGTTTTTGACGACGAAAAGCTTCACCGCCTCGCCCGAATGCTGATCCGGCACCCCCACGGCGGCAACTTCGAACACGCCCGGTATTTTCGCAACGACATCCTCGATTTCATTCGGATAAACGTTGAAGCCGGAGACCAGAATCATGTCCTTTTTGCGGTCGACGATCTTCACAAAGCCACCGGCGTTCATGAAGCCGACGTCGCCCGATTTGAAGAAGCCGTCCGGCGTCATGACTTTGGCCGTCTCGTCCGGTCGGTTCCAGTAGCCGGCCATAACTTGCGGCCCGCGAATGCAGATCTCGCCCGGCTGGCCGAGCGGGACTTCGTTGCCGTCGTCGTCACGAATGGAGATTTCCGTGGACGGCAACGGCAAGCCAATCGTGCCGCTGTACTCGGTGACGGTGACCGGATTGCAGGTCACGCACGGTGACGTTTCCGACAAGCCGTAGCCTTCGATAATCGGCGTATGCGTGTGTTCGAACCAGCGCTTCGCCACGGCTTCCTGCACGGCCATGCCGCCGCCGTTTGCGGCGATCAGCTTCGAAAAATCGAGCTTATGGAAATCGGGGCTGTTCAGCAACGCGTTGTACAGCGTGTTGACGGCGGGTATGGTCGTGATCGCATAGCCTTGCAGCGCTTTGACCATGCCCGGGATGTCGCGCGGATTCGGAATCAGCACGCCAAGACCACCCGTGCGGATGGTCAGCAGCCCGCACACGGTAAGGGCAAACACGTGATAAAGCGGCAGGGCGACAACGGTGATGAATTGATCGATATCGGCGCGGTTCATGCGAACCGGGTTGAGCCAGATTTCCGATTGCAAAACGTTGGCGATGAGATTCCGGTGCAGCAACGTGGCGCCCTTGGCCACGCCCGTCGTGCCGCCGGTGTACTGCAGGAACGCGACGTCGTCCGGGCCTTGCTGAACCGGCGTGAAAGTCTGGCGGCCGCCCTCCGCAATCGCGTCGTTGAACTTGACGTGCCCCGGCAGATTCCACGCCGGCACCATCTTCTTGACCTTGCGCACGACGAGATTGACCAGCGTACCCTTGATGCCCATCAGATCGCCCATCGCGGCAACGATCACGTGCTTCACAGACGTATTGCGCACGATTGCCTGCAGCGTGACCGCGAAATTTTCGAGCAGGATGATGGCCTCGGCGCCGCTATCCTTGAGTTGATGTTCAAGCTCGCGCGGCGTATAGAGCGGATTCACATTCACAACCACATAGCCCGCGCGCAGAATCGCAGCGATCGCGACCGGGTACTGCAGCACGTTCGGCATCATGATCGCGATGCGCGCGCCACGTGCGAGACCTTTCGACTGGAACCACGCGGCGAGTTTGCGCGACAAGGCGTCGAGCTCGCCATAGCTGATTTCCTTGCCCATGCAGACGAATGCCGGCTTCGCGCGGTGATCGCGGAAAGCCTCTTCGAGCAGTTCGGCCACCGACGAATAGCGCGTCGGGTCAATCTCTGCGGGAACGCCGGGCGGATAAGATTTCAGCCAGATTTTGTCCATGCAGCGTCTCCTCCTTTATTTTCGAATGGTCGTGCTAAAAACGCATCGTAGCATGGGCATCCTGGCGCACATGGCGAAAAGCAGGTGGTTAGACTTCCGCCTCGAACCGATTCCGGACGAGCCTGCGAGCGCCGTTTCAGGGGGATTTGACGGGGTTTCCATCGTTCGTCAAACCGGCTCGACCTCGACGAGGCAGTCGTAAAAGGTGGCCGACCCACCCAGATCCGTGAGCGCCTGACTCGTGACCTGGTTGGCGTTGCGGCCGTCCGGTGAAAGCTTTTTCCACCAGATCGACAAACCGACCACGAGTCCTTGGCGCGCCTTATCGGTGACGCGCGCGCGGGCCTGCATCGAGCCGCGGTCGTTGAAAATACGCACGAGGTTGCCGTCGACGATCCGGCGCGGCTGCGCGTCGGCCGGATGAATGTCGAGATGCGGCTCGCCTTCCGTCGCCCGCAAACTTTCGACGTTGACGAACGTACTGTTCAGGAAGTTACGCGCGGGTGGCGAGATCATCGCGAGCGGATAACGCGTGGCAAGTTCGGGCGCGCCGTCCGCGGATTCGCAAGGAGGCAGGTAGTCGGGCAGCGGGTCGAGTCCCATCTGCGCGAGGCGTGCGCTATAAAACTCGCATTTCCCCGATGGCGTTCGGAACGCGCCCTCGGCAAGCGGCGCGTCGGGCAGATCCAGTTTAAGCCAACCCGCCCTTTTCAACGCCGCCCAGTCTGCGCCCTTCAGCGTTTTGTCATGCCAACGGAACGCGGCCTGCGCAACCGCTTCATCGCTCTCGAAAAGCGCCGGCTCCGCGAGTTCCATGCGGCGCGCGATGCCGCGAAAAATCTCGGTGTTGGGAAGCGCTTCGCCGACGGGCGCGATCGCAGGCAGATTCGCCATCACATGCGTGTGCCCGTAAGACTTGTGGACGTCCAGATGTTCGAGTTGAGTGGTGGCCGGCAGCAAGAGGTCCGCATAGTCCGCCGTATCGGTCTGGAAGTGTTCAAGAACGATGGTGAATAGATCGTCGCGGGCGAAACCCGCCGCGACCCGCTCCGAATCGGGCGCCACTGCGACCGGGTTCGAGTTGTACACGACGATCGCCTCGAGCTTCGGGCCGAACGTCGCGTCACCCGCATGCAGCAACGCGTCGCGAATCGCGTTCATGTTGATCACGCGCGGCTGGCGAGCGGGCCAACCCGGCATCAGATCGGGGCGCTGCAGCGCATGCGAATCAACGGGCGCCCATCCGCTCGACGAGAGCAATGCGCCTCCCGAACGCTCGCGCCATGCGCCCGTCAGCGAAGGCAGGCAGGCGATTGCGCGTACGGCATTGCCGCCGCCGCGCACGCGCTGCAAACCGTAGTTCATCCGGATGCCGGCTTTTTTCGTGCTGCCGTACAGACGCGCGAGGTCGACGATTTCGTGCTCCTGAATGCCGCAAATTGCGGCAACGCGCGACGGCGGATAGGCCAGCGCGCGCGTTTTCAGTTCGGCAAAGCCGAGCGTGTGAGCATCGATATAGTCGTGATCGAGCTGATTTTCGGTGATCAACACGTACATCATGCCGAGCGCGAGTGCGCCGTCAGTGCCGGGCTTCAGCGCGATATGCTGGTGGCATTTCTCTGCGGTCAGCGAGCGATACGGATCGATCGCAATCAGACGCGCGCCACGGCGCTTGGCCTCTTGCGCGTGCGTCCAGAAATGCAGATTCGATGCAATCGGATTGGCGCCCCAGATCAGGATCACTTCGCTTTCGGCAAAGAACTCGGTGAGCATGCCGACGCTCGCGCCATACGTGTATTTCAGGCCGGCCGCGCCGGCGGCTGCGCAAATCGTGCGATCGAGCTGCGACGCGCCGAGCTTGTGAAAGAAGCGCTGCGCAATGCTGTCGCCCTGAACGAGGCCCATCGTGCCGGCGTAGCTGTACGGCAAGATGGCCTCCGGCGCGCGGGCGGCGATTTCTTTCAGACGTGTTGCGGCCAGGCTGAACGCTTCGTCCCAAGTGATCGGTTCAAAGAGCCCTTCGCCTTTGCGGCCAACGCGCTTCATCGGGGTAGTCAGCCGGCGCGGGTGATGCACACGGTCAGGATAACGGCTGACTTTCGTGCACAGCACTCCCTGCGTGGGCGGATGATCGGGATCGCCGCTCACTTTGGTCGCCCGACCATTTTCAACGGTCACGCGCATCGCGCAGGTGTCCGGGCAGTCGTGCGGGCAGACCGCGCGGGCAAAATCCTTCGGGGCGTTCATGAGCAATGCGTCCGTTGAAACGTCAGGCGTTCAGACAATGGGCGATTCTATTACGCGAATTGTCCGTTGACGCACGCGACGCCGCCAAAAATGGCTTCGGCGTAGAATCAATTGGGTCCGTGTCCGGGCCATGCGGCCCGCGTCACTTCATGTCAGCTGAAAGCACAAACGCATCTCACTCCATCATGAAACTGATTCCCGAAATCCAGGCCGCTCGCGGCGAAATTCAGACGATTCGACGAACGATTCACGCTCATCCGGAACTGCGTTACGAGGAAACCGCCACTGCCGACCTGGTGGCGAAAAGCCTTGAGTCATGGGGCATTGAAACTCACCGGGGACTGGGCAAGACTGGCGTGGTCGGCGTGCTCAAGCGTGGTAACGGAACGCGCTCAATCGGCCTGCGTGCCGACATGGACGCGCTGCCGATTCAGGAGGTTAACAGCTTCGATCATCGGTCAAAAAACGACGGAAAAATGCACGCATGCGGCCACGACGGACATACCGCCATGCTGCTCGGAGCAGCGCGTTACCTTGCGAAGCATGGAGAGTTCGACGGCACGATCGTGTTCATCTTCCAGCCTGCGGAGGAAGGCGGTGCGGGCGCGCAGGCGATGATCGACGACGGCTTGTTCGTCAAGTTTCCTGTCGACGCAGTGTTCGGCATTCACAACTGGCCGGGAATGCCTGCCGGCCAGTTCGGCGTGACGGAAGGTCCGATCATGGCGTCGAGCAACGAATTTCGTATCTCAATCAAGGGCATAGGGTCGCACGCGGCGCTGCCTCACAATGGTCACGACCCCGTCTTCACAGCAGTACAGATTGCGAATGGCTTGCAAAGCATCATCACGCGGAACAAGAAACCGCTCGACACTGCGGTGTTGTCCATCACTCAGATTCATGCTGGCGACGCGGTGAACGTCGTGCCGAACGACGCGTGGATTGCGGGCACTGTGCGCACTTTCACGACAGAGACACTGGATCTGATCGAAGAGCGGATGCGCAAGATCGCCCAAAGTACCGCCGAGGCGTATGACTGCTCAGTGGATATTCGCTTTCACCGAAACTACCCGCCGACTGTCAACAGTAGCGAAGAAGCGCGGTTTGCCGCCTCGGTGATGAAGGAGATTGTCGGCGCGGAAAACGTCGACGATGCCGTTGAGCCGACCATGGGCGCCGAGGACTTTTCGTTCATGCTGCTGGCAAGGCCAGGGTGCTACGCGTTTCTTGGCAACGGAGACGGAGGCCATCGCGAGTCCGGTCACGGCGCCGGGCCCTGCATGTTGCACAACGCAAGCTACGATTTCAACGACGAGTTGCTGCCGGTTGGGTCGACTTATTGGGTGCGGTTGGCGCAGCGCTTTCTGGAGCAGGGAAAGTGAGGCCGGTAATGCTTTGGAACGAAGCGGATGTTGATTCGGTAACGCAGGGTTCGATTGGGCTTTGTGTTGCGGCGTGACGTAGCTTTTGGGGGCTATCTGGGGATGGGCGGGCTGTTATGGCGGGCGGGTCTGGCGCATTGGACTCAGGACCGATGAAGCTTTCTTGCGCCTGCGCCCGAAGCTGTTGTGTTGCCGTTGTCGGGCAGCCGTTTCCGCACGCCGTAAACGCAGAAACCCCACCTTTTGGGGGTGGGGTTTCTGACACTGCTGGGGAGCCTGACGATGACCTACTTTCACACGGGTAATCCGCACTATCATCGGCGTGGCGTCGTTTCACGGTCCTGTTCGGGATGGGAAGGGGTGGGACCGACGCACTATGGTCATCAGGCATGACTTGTTGTTGCGCTGTCTTTTGGGGGGACAGCCCAACCAATCGGGGAAGAAGTAGTGTCTGGTGAGGCTCACCAGAGTTTTAGGGTTGTGCTGTTTCTGGCACAACACTGATCTCAACCGTGTGTGGTCTGCACAAGACCCTGCGCGTGGCGCAGGGTGGGGCCGCCATGAGTGCTTGCGCACTGACGGCTGGCCGTCACACACCTGTTATAGGATCAAGCCTTACGGGCAATTAGTATCAGTTAGCTTAACGCATTACTGCGCTTCCACACCTGACCTATCAACGTCCTGGTCTTGAACGACCCTTCAAGGGGCTCGAAGCCCCGGGGATATCTCATCTCAAGGCGAGTTTCCCGCTTAGATGCTTTCAGCGGTTATCTCTTCCGAACATAGCTACCCGGCGATGCCACTGGCGTGACAACCGGTACACCAGAGGTTCGTCCACTCCGGTCCTCTCGTACTAGGAGCAGCCCCCTTCAAATATCCAGCGCCCACGGCAGATAGGGACCAAACTGTCTCACGACGTTTTAAACCCAGCTCACGTACCTCTTTAAATGGCGAACAGCCATACCCTTGGGACCGGCTACAGCCCCAGGATGAGATGAGCCGACATCGAGGTGCCAAACACCGCCGTCGATATGAACTCTTGGGCGGTATCAGCCTGTTATCCCCAGAGTACCTTTTATCCGTTGAGCGATGGCCCTTCCATACAGAACCACCGGATCACTATGACCTGCTTTCGCACCTGTTCGACTTGTCAGTCTCACAGTCAAGCACGCTTATGCCATTGCACTATCAGCACGATTTCCGACCGTACCTAGCGTACCTTCGTACTCCTCCGTTACACTTTGGGAGGAGACCGCCCCAGTCAAACTGCCTACCATGCACTGTCCCCGGTCCGGATAACGGACCCAGGTTAGAACCTCAAACAGATCAGGGTGGTATTTCAAGGTTGGCTCCACGCAAACTGGCGTTCACGCTTCAAAGCCTCCCACCTATCCTACACAGACCGGTTCAAAGTCCAATGCAAAGCTACAGTAAAGGTTCATGGGGTCTTTCCGTCTAGCCGCGGGGAGATTGCATCATCACAAACACTTCAACTTCGCTGAGTCTCGGGAGGAGACAGTGTGGCCATCGTTACGCCATTCGTGCAGGTCGGAACTTACCCGACAAGGAATTTCGCTACCTTAGGACCGTTATAGTTACGGCCGCCGTTTACCGGGACTTCAATCAGGAGCTTGCACCCCATCATTTAATCTTCCGGCACCGGGCAGGCGTCACACCCTATACGTCCACTTTCGTGTTTGCAGAGTGCTGTGTTTTTATTAAACAGTCGCAGCCACCAGTTTATTGCAACCCCTTCACCCTCTGCCCGCAGGGGCATCAAGCTACAGGGGCGTACCTTATCCCGAAGTTACGGTACCAATTTGCCGAGTTCCTTCTCCCGAGTTCTCTCAAGCGCCTTAGAATACTCATCTCGCCCACCTGTGTCGGTTTGCGGTACGGTCACTGTCAAACTGAAGCTTAGAGGCTTTTCCTGGAACCACTTCCGATTGCTTCTTCACCGAAGTGAATGGCCTCGCACCCTTGAATTCCGCGCCCGGATTTGCCAAAGCGCCTTCTCCAATGCAAGGACCGGGACGTCCAACACCCGGACAACCTTCCGCGATCCGTCCCCCCATCGCATTTGACAATGGTGCAGGAATATTGACCTGCTTCCCATCAGCTACGCATTTCTGCCTCGCCTTAGGGGCCGACTCACCCTACGCCGATGAACGTTGCGTAGGAAACCTTGGGCTTACGGCGAGGGGGCTTTTCACCCCCTTTATCGCTACTCATGTCAGCATTCGCACTTCCGATACCTCCAGCACACTTTCCAGTGCACCTTCGCAGGCTTACGGAACGCTCTCCTACCATGCATATAAATATGCATCCGCAGCTTCGGTATATTGCTTAGCCCCGTTACATCTTCCGCGCAGGACGACTCGATCAGTGAGCTATTACGCTTTCTTTAAAGGATGGCTGCTTCTAAGCCAACCTCCTGACTGTTTTAGCCTTCCCACTTCGTTTCCCACTTAGCAATATTTGGGGACCTTAGCTGGCGGTCTGGGTTGTTTCCCTCTTGACACCGGACGTTAGCACCCGATGTCTGTCTCCCGTGATTGCACTCTTCGGTATTCGGAGTTTGCTATGGCGTAGTAATCCGCAATGGACCCCACAACCATGACAGTGCTCTACCCCCGAAGGTGATACACGAGGCACTACCTAAATAGTTTTCGGAGAGAACCAGCTATTTCCAGGTTTGTTTAGCCTTTCACCCCTATCCACAGCTCATCCCCTAACTTTTCAACGTTAGTGGGTTCGGACCTCCAGTACGTGTTACCGCACCTTCATCCTGGCCATGGATAGATCACCTGGTTTCGGGTCTACACCCAGCGACTGAAATCGCCCTGTTCGGACTCGCTTTCGCTACGCCTGCCCTAATCGGTTAAGCTTGCCACTGAATGTAAGTCGCTGACCCATTATACAAAAGGTACGCCGTCACCCCCTTGCGAAGGCTCCGACTGTTTGTATGCATGCGGTTTCAGGATCTGTTTCACTCCCCTCCCGGGGTTCTTTTCGCCTTTCCCTCACGGTACTGGTTCACTATCGGTCGATCACGAGTATTTAGCCTTGGAGGATGGTCCCCCCATCTTCAGACAGGATTTCACGTGTCCCGCCCTACTTCTCGTACACCCAGTTCTTCCTCGCTGTTTTCGTCTACAGGGCTATCACCTGCTATGGCCGCACTTTCCAGAGCGTTCGACTAACAATGAAGATAAAGAGTACAGGCTGCTCCCATTTCGCTCGCCACTACTCTGGGAATCTCGGTTGATTTCTTTTCCTGCGGCTACTTAGATGTTTCAGTTCGCCGCGTTCGCTTCGCGTAACCTATGTATTCAGTTACGGATGACCCATTCGGGCCGGGTTTCCCCATTCGGACATCTACGGATCAAAGCTCGTTTGCCAGCTCCCCGTAGCTTTTCGCAGGCTACCGCGTCCTTCATCGCCTGTGATCGCCAAGGCATCCACCACATGCACTTGTTCGCTTGACCCTATAACGGGTGCGTCTTCCGACCCACTCGCTACAGGTTGAGTATTCGTGTTGCGCCGTATTCCAAAGCAATCTTTCGATCACTTAAAAATACATCGATACAATCACAACCCTGATTCACCTACTCGATCACCCATCTCTAAGTGATCTTTCGTGAATCTCTTTACTACTTCTTCCTGATTGTTAAAGAACGACAGCCGATAGCGCAGTTACCATCACCACGTATCGCTCTGACTGGCTCAATCGCCAATGCATAACGCTCGGTGAATACCGAACACTAGGCATTGAGGATTGGTGGAGGATGACGGGATCGAACCGACGACCCCCTGCTTGCAAAGCAGGTGCTCTCCCAGCTGAGCTAATCCCCCCGGTCATGCACAGAACAGCATCTGCTTTCCATCCCCGGGGGTCTCACCGGTCAGCCACCGCAGAATCAGTGGTGGGTCTGGATGGATTCGAACCATCGACCCCCGCCTTATCAAGACGGTGCTCTAACCGGCTGAGCTACAGACCCCTGAGTCTGTCTGCGTATGCTGTGCATGTGTGTCTTCAAAGTTCACAGCCGATAAGCGTGAGCGCTTGGTGCGTCGCCTGACGCATAAGCTCTGGAAAGGAGGTGATCCAGCCGCACCTTCCGATACGGCTACCTTGTTACGACTTCACCCCAGTCATGAATCCTACCGTGGTGACCGTCCTCCTTGCGGTTAGACTAGCCACTTCTGGTAAAACCCACTCCCATGGTGTGACGGGCGGTGTGTACAAGACCCGGGAACGTATTCACCGCGGCATGCTGATCCGCGATTACTAGCGATTCCAGCTTCACGCACCCGAGTTGCAGAGTGCGATCCGGACTACGATCGGTTTTCTGGGATTGGCTCCACCTCGCGGCTTGGCAACCCTCTGTTCCGACCATTGTATGACGTGTGAAGCCCTACCCATAAGGGCCATGAGGACTTGACGTCATCCCCACCTTCCTCCGGTTTGTCACCGGCAGTCTCCCTGGAGTGCTCTTGCGTAGCAACTAGGGACAAGGGTTGCGCTCGTTGCGGGACTTAACCCAACATCTCACGACACGAGCTGACGACAGCCATGCAGCACCTGTGTTATGGCTCCCTTTCGGGCACATCCACCTCTCGGCAGACTTCCATACATGTCAAGGGTAGGTAAGGTTTTTCGCGTTGCATCGAATTAATCCACATCATCCACCGCTTGTGCGGGTCCCCGTCAATTCCTTTGAGTTTTAATCTTGCGACCGTACTCCCCAGGCGGTCAACTTCACGCGTTAGCTACGTTACCAAGCCAATGAAGGCCCGACAACCAGTTGACATCGTTTAGGGCGTGGACTACCAGGGTATCTAATCCTGTTTGCTCCCCACGCTTTCGTGCATGAGCGTCAGTATTGGCCCAGGGGGCTGCCTTCGCCATCGGTATTCCTCCACATCTCTACGCATTTCACTGCTACACGTGGAATTCTACCCCCCTCTGCCATACTCTAGCCCGCCAGTCACAAATGCAGTTCCCAGGTTAAGCCCGGGGATTTCACATCTGTCTTAGCGAACCGCCTGCGCACGCTTTACGCCCAGTAATTCCGATTAACGCTTGCACCCTACGTATTACCGCGGCTGCTGGCACGTAGTTAGCCGGTGCTTATTCTTCCGGTACCGTCATCCGCCACAGGTATTAACCACAGCGTTTTCTTTCCGGACAAAAGTGCTTTACAACCCGAAGGCCTTCTTCACACACGCGGCATTGCTGGATCAGGCTTGCGCCCATTGTCCAAAATTCCCCACTGCTGCCTCCCGTAGGAGTCTGGGCCGTGTCTCAGTCCCAGTGTGGCTGGTCGTCCTCTCAGACCAGCTACAGATCGTCGCCTTGGTAGGCCTTTACCCCACCAACTAGCTAATCTGCCATCGGCCGCCCCTGTAGCACGAGGTCCCGAAGGATCCCCCGCTTTCCTCCGCAGAGCGTATGCGGTATTAATCCGGCTTTCGCCGGGCTATCCCCCACTACAGGACACGTTCCGATGTATTACTCACCCGTTCGCCACTCGCCACCAGGGTTGCCCCCGTGCTGCCGTTCGACTTGCATGTGTAAGGCATGCCGCCAGCGTTCAATCTGAGCCAGGATCAAACTCTTCAGTTCAAACCTGTTACTGTTTCTCGGGCTCTCTCGAACCCGGTCGCTCACTCAACGTACTGACGAATGATCCTTCCATCTCTCGACAGAAAAACCTTCCTTTCATTACTGTGTGAGACCTGATACTTTCGCTTCACCCGGCCCCGTAAGACCCGGTGTGCGCCAGCGCATCAAGCGCCCACACTTATCGGCTGTTAGTTTTTAAAGATCAGTTACGCTTCCACGACCGCGCTGCACCGGATGACCACCTTCGCCACCCCCGCACCGCTTCGTTTCTGCGCCCGCTGCATCAGCAGCAGAGAAGCGAGATTATGAAGAACTTCCGTGTCGCCGTCAACAGTTTTCAGCAACTTCCTGAACCTGCCCACCGCGCCGAAAGCCTCGCCAGCCAAGGCTCTCCCGCTTCCCGTGCCCCGGCGTCCGGAGCACGAAAGAGCGAGATTCTAGCGAGCCCCAATCCGCCTGGCAAGCGTTATTTTGACAGGCGTATTAACGATGCTTGAAAGCCGGCTTCCGCTTCTCGACGAAAGCGCCCATCCCTTCCTTCTGGTCCTCGGTGGCGAAGAGAGAGTGGAACAGGCGTCGCTCGAAGTGGACTCCTTCAGCGAGCGTCGTTTCGTAAGCTCGATTGACCGATTCCTTGACCATCATGACTGCCGGAAGCGGAAATTCGGCAATGGTCGCCGCTGCGGCTAGCGCTTCGTCGACCAACGACGCGGCCGGAATCACCCGCGACACCAACCCGGCCCGTTCAGCCTCGTCGGCGTCCATGAAGCGCGCGGTCAGGCACATGTCCATTGCTTTCGCTTTCGACACAGCGCGCGGCAATCGCTGCGTGCCGCCCGCACCCGGCATGATGCCAAGCTTGATTTCCGGCTGGCCGAACTTGGCCGTATCGGCGGCGAAAATGATGTCGCACATCATCGCCAACTCGCAGCCGCCACCCAGCGCGAAACCGGCCACCGCTGCAATGATCGGCTTGCGGATCGCGCGGACCGCTTCCCAGTTGCGGGTAATGTAGTCGCCCTTATAGACGTCCATATACGAATAAGAGGCCATCATGCCGATATCCGCGCCAGCGGCAAAAGCCTTCTCGCTGCCCGTGACGACGATCGCGCCGATTGCCTCGTCGGCGTCGAACTCGCGAAGCGCCGTCCCCAACTCGTCCATCAATGCGTCGTTCAACGCATTCAGCGCTTTCGGCCGGTTCAGCGTAATCAGACCGACGCGCCCGCGCGTCTCGACCAGAATGTTCTCGTAAGCCATGCCGCCTCCTAGTGATTAGTAGGCACGCGAAAACGCTTCGCGCAGCCATCTTAATAATGCTAACATTCACCAACCAACCGGTCGGTTAATTATTCGACAGGCTTTTTCACCGTACAGCCAAAGCCCCACGCCATGACACATCCGCTATTCATCAAGCACGAAGACACGCTGACAAAGGCGCTCGCAGCAATTGAGACCCGCGGTTACTGGAGCCCGTTCGCCGAGATGCCCAGTCCGAAAGTGTACGGGGAAACAGCTAACGCAGACGGCGAAGCCGCATTCAAAGCCCTTCTCGGCAAGACGTTCGAACTGGACCAACCAACGACAGGCGAAACCGTCGGCGCCGAGGTTTCGCCGTTTGGCATTCCGCTCGGCGTACGCTACCCGAAAGCCGATCCCGAAGCGCTGATCGCCGCTGCTGCACAAGCACAACGCGACTGGCGCGCGGCAGGTCCACAAGCGTGGGTCGGCGTATCGCTCGAAATTCTCGCGCGGATCAACCGCGCCAGCTTCGAAATCGGCTACAGCGTGATGCATACCACCGGCCAGGCTTTCATGATGGCTTTCCAGGCAGGCGGCCCGCATGCCCAGGACCGCGCGCTGGAAGCCGTGGTCTACGCATGGGACCAGTTGCGTCGCATTCCCGCCGACGCCCACTGGGAAAAGCCGCAAGGGAAAAACCCGCCGCTTGCGATGCATAAGCGCTACACCGTCGTGCCACGCGGCACCGGCCTCGTGCTTGGTTGCTGCACGTTCCCGACGTGGAACGGCTATCCGGGCCTGTTCGCCGACCTGGCAACGGGCAACACGGTGATCGTCAAGCCGCACCCGGGCGCGATTCTCCCGCTGGCATTGACTGTGCGGATCGCCCGCGACGTTCTGCGCGAAGCCGGTTTTGACCCGAACGTGGTGACCCTGCTCGCGACCGAGCCGAACGACGGCGCTCTCGTGCAGGCGCTGGCCGTGCGCCCCGAGATCAAACTGATCGACTTTACCGGCAGCACGCAAAACGGCACATGGCTCGAGCGCAATGCGCACCAGGCACAGGTCTATACCGAAAAGGCCGGCGTCAATCAGATCGTGATCGACTCGGTCGACGACATGAAAGCCGTCGCCCGCAACATCGCTTTCTCGCTCGCGCTCTACTCCGGCCAGATGTGCACCGCGCCGCAAAATATCTATGTGCCGCGCAACGGCATCCGCACGGCCGAGGGCACCTTGAGCTTTGACGAAGTCGCTCAGGCCATTGGCGGCGCCGTGCAAAAACTGGTGGCCGACCCGGCGCGTGCCGTCGAACTGCTTGGCGCGATCCAGAACGAAGGCGTCACCCAGAGAATCGACGAAGCCGCGAAGCTTGGCAACGTTCTCGCCGAAAGCCAGACGCTCACCCACCCTGTCTTTGCGGAAGCCCGCGTGCGCACCCCGCTCGTCCTCAAGCTGGACGCCGGCAAAGACGGCGAGCAGATCACCAAGGAATGGTTCGGCCCGATCTCGTTCGTGATCGCGACGGATTCCACGGCGCAGTCCCTCGAACTGGCGGGCGCGACCGCGGCTGAACACGGCGCGCTGACGCTGTCGGTCTACAGCACCGACGAAGCCGTGCTCGAAGAGGCGCACGAGGCCTCGATTCAGGGCGGCGTAGCACTGTCGATCAACCTTACCGATGGCGTGTTCGTGAATCAGTCGGCGGCGTTTTCGGACTTCCACGGCACGGGCGCGAATCCGGCAGCGAATGCCGCGCTCGCCGACGCCGCCTTTGTCGCGAACCGTTTCCGCGTCGTTCAAAGCCGCGTTCATGTTGAACCGAAAGCGGCGCCGGCGGTAGCTGGCTGAATGGCATAAGACGAAAGCACGGCGTTCGTCCTATGACGTTTGGCCGAATGGACCGCGCTTTGCGCGACAACTAACATGAGACATCGGATCGGCACCTCACGCCGATCCGTCCTGACGGAATTGAAATGACCGACGCTTTTATCTGCGACGCGATTCGCACCCCGTTCGGCCGCTATGGCGGCGCCCTGAAAGACGTTCGCGCGGACGACCTCGGCGCCGTGCCGATCAAGGCACTGATTGAACGCAACCCGGGCGTCGACTGGAAGGCGCTGGACGACATCATTTACGGTTGCGCCAATCAGGCGGGCGAAGACAATCGCAACGTCGCGCGTATGTCCGCGCTGCTGGCCGGTCTGCCCACCGACGCGCCGGGCGCCACCCTCAACCGCCTGTGCGGCTCGGGCATGGATGCCGTGGGCACTGCCGCGCGTGCGATCAAGGCGGGCGAAGCGCGGCTGATGATTGCTGGCGGCGTCGAGAGCATGACGCGCGCGCCGTTCGTGATGGGTAAGGCTGCTAGCGCATTCGCCCGTCAGGCCGACATTTACGACACCACGATTGGCTGGCGCTTCATCAACCCGCTGATGAAACGTCAGTACGGCGTCGACTCGATGCCCGAAACCGCTGAGAACGTCGCTGTTGAATTCGGTGTCAGCCGTGCCGATCAGGACGCGTTCGCGATGGCAAGCCAGCAAAAAGCGGCGCGCGCGCAGCGTGACGGCGTTCTGGCTCAGGAGATTGTCGCTGTTGAAATTCCGCAGAAGAAAGGTGACCCGGTTCGCGTCACGCTCGACGAACATCCGCGCGAAACGTCGCTCGAAAGTCTCGGCAAGCTGAAAGGCGTAGTTCGCCCAGACGGCAGCGTGACCGCGGGCAACGCGTCCGGCGTGAATGACGGCGCGTGCGCCCTTCTGCTTGCGAACCAGCAGGCGGCCGACCAGTACGGTCTGCGTCGCCGGGCGCGCGTGGTCGGCATGGCCACGGCGGGCGTCGAGCCGCGCATCATGGGCATCGGACCTGCGCCGGCCACGCAAAAGCTGTTGAGGCAACTAGGCATGTCGCTCGAACAGTTCGACGTGATCGAACTCAACGAAGCGTTTGCGTCGCAGGGGCTTGCCGTCTTGCGCACCCTCGGTTTGCGTGACGACGATCCACGCGTCAATCCGAACGGTGGAGCGATCGCCTTGGGCCATCCGCTTGGCGCCTCGGGCGCGCGGCTCATCACCACCGCCTTGCACCAACTGGAACGCATCAACGGCCGCTTCGCGCTTTGCACGATGTGTATCGGCGTCGGCCAGGGCATCGCGTTGGTGATCGAACGCGTCTGAGTATTGCGCCGCAAGACTATCACCAGCCAGATGAGACTTTGAGGAGACACCCAATGTCATTTGAAGCGATCCGCGTGGACATCGACGCATCGAGCCACGTCGCCACCATCACGCTGAACCGGCCGGACAAGCTCAACAGCTTCACGCGAGCCATGCACGAGGAGTTGAGCGCGGCGCTCGATCAGGTCGACTCGTCCGGCGCCCGTGCGCTCGTGCTGACCGGCGCCGGCCGAGGCTTTTGCGCAGGACAGGATCTCGCCGATCTCGACTTTACGCCAGGCGCGATGACCGACCTGGGCGAGCTGATCGAGGCCTATTTCAACCCGTTGATTCGTCGCCTTCAATCTATGCCGTTGCCGGTGATCGCCGCCGTGAACGGCACCGCGGCGGGCGCGGGCGCCAATCTCGCGCTTGCATGCGACCTCGTGTTTGCCGCACGCTCGGCGAGTTTCATACAGGCTTTCGTGAAAATTGGCCTCGTGCCCGACTCCGGAGGTACGTGGTTCCTGCCTCAACGCGTCGGTATGGCTCGCGCTTTGGGCCTTGCCATGACCGGTGACAAGCTCGGCGCAGAGAAGGCCGAAAGCTGGGGCCTGATCTGGCAGGTCGTGGATGACGCGGATCTTGCCGCTACTGTTGCCACCTTCGCAGCCGGCCTTGCACAACAGCCGACGCGCGCAATTGCGGCAATCAAGAAAGCGATGCGCGCCAGTGTTACGCAAACGCTCGAGCAGCAACTCGATCTCGAGCGCGATCTGCAACGTGACCTCGGCGCTTCGCATGACTACGCGGAAGGCGTGCAAGCGTTCGTCGGAAAGCGCGCGCCGCGCTTCGAAGGTCGTTGATATGTCCAGTCAACCCGAACTCGCCGGCAAAACGGCCAGCCAGATGACGCCGGACGAACTCGCGCGCGCCACGGCTGCAGCGATGTATGAAAACGACGCGTGCACGAAAGCGCTTGGCATCGAAATCGTCGAGGTGCGCGCGGGCTACGCGCGCCTTCGGATGGCGGTGCGCGCCGATTTCCTGAATGGTCACCAGATCTGTCACGGCGGTCTGATGTTTACGCTTGCCGACTCGGCGTTTGCCTTCGCGTGCAACACGTACAACATCAATACGGTCGCAGCCGGATGCTCGATCGAATTCCTGCGCCCGGTGCCAGGCGGCGAAGTGCTGACCGCGGAAGCGATCGAACAGACACTGAGCGGCCGCACGGGCATTTACGATATTCGCGTCACCAACCGCGCTGGCGAACCGGTTGCCATGTTTCGCGGCAAGTCGGCACAGATCAAAGGCAATCTGATTCCAACCGGCGATTAGTCCGCGACGCGGCTAAGGCGCAGCTCAGGCGCGGCGGCACGCCGGATGGACAGCGCCGTGGCCGCTGCCTGCAGCAGCCGCACCAATACGCTAGCCGATAACGACAGTCCGCGATTTCGGCACGCACACGCTTCACACATCAGACCCAAGCATTGAGGCAGCAAGGAGACTTTCAATGACCACCAGCCTTCCGCTCGATCCGATCGAGACCGCCAGCCGCGACGAACTCGCCGCACTTCAACTTGAACGGCTGAAATGGTCGTTGAACCATGCGTACGAAAACTCGCCAGTTTATCGGCGCAAATTCGACGAAGCCGGCGTGCATCCGAGTGAAGTCAAAACACTCGCAGATCTGGCGCGCTTTCCGTTCACGACCAAAACGGATCTGCGCGACAACTATCCGTTCGGGATGTTTGCCGTTCCGCAAGATCAGATTTCACGAATTCACGCTTCGTCCGGCACGACCGGCAAGCCGACCGTGGTCGGCTACACCGCGCGTGATATCGACACGTGGGCCAATCTCGTCGCGCGGTCAGTGCGCGCAGCCGGAGCGAGGCGCGGCGACAAGGTTCACATAAGCTATGGCTACGGTTTGTTCACGGGCGGCCTCGGCGCGCACTACGGCGCCGAGCGCGCCGGTCTCACGGTGATACCGTTCGGCGGCGGCCAGACTGAAAAGCAGGTGCAACTGATTCAGGATTTTCGTCCCGACATCATCATGGTCACGCCGAGTTACATGCTCTCGATCGCCGACGAGCTCGAGCGCCAGGGCGTCGATCCGACCCACTGTTCGCTGCGCATCGGCATCTTCGGCGCGGAGCCGTGGACCAACGACATGCGTCAGGCAATAGAAAAGCGCATGGGCATCGATGCGGTCGACATCTACGGTCTGTCCGAGGTGATGGGCCCGGGCGTCGCGTCCGAGTGTGTGGAAACCAAAGACGGCCCGACGATCTGGGAGGACCATTTCTATCCGGAGATCATCGACCCGGAAACTGGCGAAGTGCTGCCGGATGGTGAACTCGGCGAACTGGTGTTCACGTCGCTCACGAAAGAGGCGCTGCCGATCATCCGCTACCGCACGCGTGATCTGACGCGTCTGCTGCCGGGCAGCGCTCGCACGATGCGTCGAATGGAAAAGATCACCGGCCGTTCCGACGACATGATGATCGTGCGCGGCGTCAATGTTTTTCCCACTCAGATCGAAGAGTTGCTGCTCAAACAGCACGCACTCGCGCCTCACTACCAGATCGTGCTGACGAAGGAAGGTCCGCTGGATGTATTGACGCTGAACGTCGAGCCGTGCCCGGAGACGGCGCCGGACTCCGTCGCGCTGACCACGGCAAAGCAGGCATTGAGTTACGACATCAAGGCACTGATTGGTGTAAGCGCAGTGGTCAATGTGCTTGGCGTGAACGGGATTGAGCGTTCGGTAGGAAAGGCGCGGCGAGTGGTGGATAAGCGCACTTCGGGTCTTTGAGTCGATGCGGCGGCCCGAGCTTCGCCTGACCTGAGCCAGGTCAGACGGCAGCGGCGGCCGCCGGCCTTCTCACGCCTTGAACGAAGCACGCGGCCGCGACTCGCCGAAGTCTCTGCCCGGCACCCAAGGACTCAGGAATTCGGCAGCAGCAGCCACATCCTGCCGCCCTGCTTCATCTTGCCGGCGAGGTCGCCGGCTTCATCGCCCAAGCCCCAGAAATAGTCCGCGCGCACGCCGCCCTTGATCGCCGACCCCGTGTCCTGCGCGAACACCAGCCGATTCATCGGCGAATTGGTCAGAGGACGCGTTGTCTGCAAGAAAACTGGCGTGCCGAGCGGAATGGAAGTCGGATCGACCGCGATCGACCTCTCCGGTGTGAGCGGCACGCCCAGCGCGCCGATCGGGCCATCCGCGCCGCCGCCCGGCGCACTTTCCGCGGACGGCATCTCGCGGAAGAAAACAAAGCGCGGATTGGTATCGAGCAGTGCGTTGACGCGATTGGGATTCGCCCGCGCCCAAGCCTTGATGCCCTGCATGGTCGCCTGCGCCGGGGTCAGTTCGCCACGATCCAGCAGCCAACGTCCAATCGACTTGTACGGCTGATTGTTCGTGCCGCCGAAACCCAGCCGCAGCACGCTGCCGTCTTCCATCACGATACGGCCCGATCCCTGCACCTGGAGGAAAAACGCTTCGATCGGATCGTCGACCCACACAATTTCATTGCCGTTCAGCGCGCCAGCGCGCTCGAGTTGCGCCCGCGCCGGCATTGCCTCGCCCGGGCGATAGCCGGACGGCCAGCGATAAAGCGCCGTCTGATACACGCCATGCCGCGTGCGCGAACCTCGCAGCAAAGGCTCGTAATACCCTGTGACGAGTCCGTCGAGCGTGCCATCTGTGTTGGCTAGCTGAAATGGCGTGAAGTAGGCTTCGAAAAAGGCCCGCGCACTGGTCACGTCCAGATCGTCGATCTGCGCGGCCGCCGCACAGGCCCGCGCCCAGTTCGCCTGACGCGCCAGCCGCACGCAGTTTTGCCGCAACGCGGCGGTTGCGCCGATCAGCGAGTCGTCCTGCCAGCCCGGCACCTGCTGCCAGGCCACGGCCGTGAGCCGTGTCGATGCAATCTGGCCGGGGATGATCGCGGCGCCAGTCGGGGGTGAAGCGGAAGACCGGATCGCGCCGCCGCCTCCGCAGGACGCCAGCATCACCGCTACCGAAAGTGCCCCGAGCCATGCTCCGGCCGTGCGGATAAAGCGCATACAATGTTCGTTCTTGATGGAAACCGCCATGTCTGATCTGTTCGACGAATACCCGATGCTTATCTTCGCGCTGGAATCGCTCCTCGCGCTTTTCCTGCTGGTCTTTATCGTTGTATGGACGTCGTCCGGTAAAAGGAAAGCGGCGCGCGCCAGCCGTCATGACGCGCCCACGCCGTCCAACGAGCAGAAGCCTTTATGACGCCGGGCGCTTGAGCGTCAACATTAAACTGTCTAATGACCGCACCCGGCGCGTCCAGTTCAATGCAGCGTGCGCGGCATGCGCAAAATGAATTCAGGCACCGGCGCATCGAATCGTTCGCCGTCCTCCGCCACGCAGAAATACTCTCCGCGCATCGTGCCAACGGGTGTCGCAATCACCGCCCAACTCGTGTACTCGAATTGCTCGCCGGGTTTCAGCAGCGGCTGGTGGCCAACCACGCCCAGCCCCTTCACTTCCTGCACATTCTTTTCACTGTCGGTGATCACCCAGTGACGCGCGATCAGTTGTGCGGGCACCTGACCGGTGTTGCGGATGGTCAGCGTGTAGGCGAACGCATACTGGCGGCGCTCCGGGTCCGACTCTTCGGGCAGGAACTGCACCTGCGCCGAGACGCTGAATTCATACTGGCTCATCCTGGTTCCGGTCTGGTGAACGGGCTGTGAAAACCTACGAAAGCCGGCGAAAGCCGGGGCGCAGCCAGTCACCGAGCTCACCGGCGACGCAGCACTGATGGTTTGGCATTCTGCGTCATGCAGGGCGGCCCCGCAACCCGACAAATCCCTTCGGCCACGGCCTTTCAGGACGTTTTTGCAACATTCGACGTCCGCCGTGGCGGCGGCTTTGCACGCCCGGCCGGCCGGTTCGAAATCGTACAAACCGGTAAAATAACGCTTTCCCCGCTCGCACCCGCCCCCGCCATGACGCAATTCCGCATTTCGCCCAGCATCCTGTCCGCCGACTTCTCCCGCCTCGGCGAAGAAATCCGCAACGTCGTCGCTGCCGGCGCCGACTGGATTCATTTCGACGTGATGGACAACCACTACGTGCCCAATCTGACGATCGGGCCCCTCGTGTGCGAGGCGATCCGCCCGCATGTGGACGTGCCGATCGACGTGCATCTGATGGTGCGACCGGTGGACCGTATCGTGCCGGACTTCGCGAAGGCCGGCGCGAACATCATCAGCTTTCATCCGGAAGGCTCGGACCATATCGACCGTACGCTGTCACTGATTCGCGATCACGGCTGCAAGGCGGGCCTCGTGTTCAACCCGGCCACGTCGCTGAGCCATCTCGATTACGTGATGGACAAGGTCGATCTCGTGCTGATCATGTCGGTCAATCCGGGCTTTGGCGGCCAGTCGTTCATTCCCGAGGCGCTCGTCAAACTGCGGGAAGCGCGCAAGCGCATTAATGAGTACCGCGACCGCACCGGTCGCGAGATTCATCTGGAAGTGGATGGCGGCGTCAAGGTCGATAACATCGCGGAGATTGCCGAGGCAGGCGCAGACACGTTCGTGGCCGGCTCGGCAATCTTCGGTGCGCCGGATCACAAGGCCGTGATCGAGAAAATGCGCGCGGCGATCGCTCACATCCAGCACTGAACCGGCACGACGTAATGACGACTCCGTTCCCCGCCCCGAGATTGAACGGCCCGCGCCTGCAAGCCGCGATCATCGACCTGGACGGCACGATGATCGACACCGCCGACGACTTCACCGCCGGTCTGAACGGCATGCTCGCGCAACTCGACGCGAGCGGGACAACGCGCGAAGAAGTGATCGGTTATGTCGGCAAGGGTTCGGAGCACCTGATCCGCAGCGTGCTCGCGCCGCGTTTCGAAGCCGAGCATGCGCAAGACCGTTTCGACGAAGCGCTCGCCATTTATCAGGCGGAATACGCGAAGATCAATGGTCTGCACACGCGCCTGTATCCGGAGGTCGAAGCCGGCCTGCGCGCGATGCGAGACGCCGGCATCAAACTCGCCTGCGTGACCAACAAGCCGCACCGGTTCGCAGTCGAGCTGCTCGAACAGTATGGGCTGGCGCCATATTTCAGCGTCGTGCTCGGCGGCGACAGTCTGCCGAAAAAGAAGCCGGACCCATTGCCGATGCTTACCGCGGCTGCGCAATTGGGCGTTGATCCGCAGGCCACGGTTGCTATCGGCGATTCGGAAAACGACGCGCTGGCGGGCCGCGCTGCAGGCATGGCGACGCTCACCGTGCCCTACGGCTACAACCACGGGCAAGCTATACAAACGATAAAATCCGATGGTATAGTTGCCTCGCTGCTCGACGCCGCGAAGGCGATCGCAGCGCATCATTCCACGACTTGAACAGTCCTTCATCCTCATGTTTCTGAATAAAAAACGGAGTCTGATTAGCATCGACCGGGGAGCCTGGCCCTGGCGTCGCTGGTCGCGCTAACCTCGCCTGAGGTACGCTGAAGCTCGTCTTCGGCAACCGTTTTTTACTTCGCTGCGCTCACGCGTGTTTCCCCTCACCTGGTTTCGCTGCACTGGTTTATTCGGCCTTCCTTTACCCAAAAGGTACTGACTGAACGCTGACACCCGCTGCACGCGTCGATGGGAAACTCGCGCCGGTTATCATCATCGTTTCGAACCGTCGAACTGTCGAACGTCGATCGAACGCCTGACCGGCCGCGCCATGCCCCGCTTTGTCCGGCGCACGCTGCCGCCGGACCTACGAACAGGATCGGAACATGACCGAACTCGAATTCCAGTCCCTCGCCAACGAGGGTTTCAACCGCATTCCGCTCATCGCCGAAGCACTCGCGGACCTCGAAACGCCGCTCTCGCTGTACCTCAAGCTCGCGCAACCGGAGCGCAACGGCGCCAACTCTTTCCTGCTGGAATCGGTAGTGGGCGGCGAACGTTTCGGGCGCTACTCGTTCATCGGCTTGCCGGCGCGGACGTTGATCCGCACACGCAATGCGGTGTCGGAAGTGGTGCGCGACGGCAAGGTCGTCGAGACGCACGAGGGCGATCCGCTCGAGTTCATCCAGCAATTCCAGGGTCGTTTCAAGGTTGCGCAACGTCCCGGATTGCCGCGTTTTGCGGGCGGTCTGGCCGGCTATTTCAGCTATGACGCTGTGCGTTACATCGAGAAAAAACTCGCCGACACCACCCCGAAAGACGATCTGAACTTGCCCGACATCCAGTTGCTGCTCACCGAAGAAGTGGCGGTGATCGACAACCTCGCCGGCAAGCTCTATCTCGTGGTCTACGCCGATCCAACGCAGCCGGAGGCCTACACGAAAGCGAGACAGCGTCTGCGCGAACTGCGTCAGCGGTTGCGCGCGACCGTCCAGCCGCCCGTCACGTCGGCAAGCGTACGCACGGAAACGTATCGCGAGTTCGCGAAAGACGATTACCTGGCCGCGGTGCGCAAGGCAAAGGAATACATCGCGGCCGGCGAACTCATGCAGGTGCAGGTCGGCCAGCGTCTGACGAAGCCGTATCGTGACAATCCGCTGTCGCTGTATCGCGCGCTGCGCTCGCTCAATCCGTCGCCGTATATGTACTACTACAATTTCGGCGACTTTCACGTGGTGGGGGCGTCGCCGGAAATTCTGGTGCGCCAGGAAAAGCGTGGCGAAGATCGGATCGTCACGATCCGTCCACTCGCGGGTACCCGTCCGCGCGGCAATACGCCGGAACGCGACGCCGAACTCGCGACCGAACTGCTGAACGATCCGAAGGAAATCGCCGAACACGTGATGCTGATCGACCTCGCGCGCAACGACGTGGGCCGCATCGCGCAGATTGGCTCGGTAGTCGTCACCGATAAAATGGTGATCGAAAAATACTCGCACGTGCAGCACATCGTGAGTTCGGTCGAAGGCAAATTGAAGCCGGGCACCACCAATTTCGACGTGCTGCGCGCCACGTTCCCGGCCGGCACGCTGTCGGGCGCGCCGAAAGTGCGCGCAATGGAACTGATCGACGAACTCGAACCCGTGAAGCGCGGCCTCTACGGCGGGGCGGTCGGCTACCTGTCGTTCACCGGCGAAATGGATCTGGCGATCACGATCCGCACCGGCGTAATCGCGAACGGCAATCTGTATGTGCAGGCGGCAGCCGGTGTCGTCGCCGATTCGGTGCCGGAGTCCGAATGGCAGGAGACCGAGAACAAGGCGCGTGCGGTATTGCGCGCCGCCGAACAGGTGCAGGACGGCCTCGATAGCGACTTCTGACCGGAGAACACCATGCTGCTCATGATCGACAATTACGACTCGTTCACCTACAACCTGGTGCAATACTTCGGCGAACTCGGCGAAGACGTGCGCACCTACCGTAACGACGAAATCACGCTGGACGACATCGCGAAGCTCAACCCCGAGCGTATCTGCCTGTCGCCCGGCCCGAGCAATCCGCAACATGCGGGCATCACGCTCGACGTGTTGCGCGAATTCGCCGGCAAAACGCCGATTCTCGGCGTCTGCCTGGGCCATCAGGCTATCGGCGAGGCCTTCGGCGGGCGCGTAGTGCGCGCGCAAACCATCATGCACGGCAAGGTCAGCACGATCGAAACCGACTGCAAAGGCGTGTTCTCCGACCTGCCGAAACACTTTTCGGTGACGCGCTACCACTCGCTCGCCATCGAGCGCGAGTCGCTGCCCGACTGTCTGGAAGTGTCCGCATGGACCGACGACGGCGAGATCATGGGCGTGCGCCACAAGGAGCTCGCGGTGGAAGGCGTGCAATTTCACCCGGAAGCGATTCTGTCCGAACACGGCCACGCGCTGCTCGAAAACTTCGTGAAACAGTCGAAGGCCAGCCCTTCCCACCGCGCCGCCCGATGAAACGAGACGACATCATGACGATCACGCCTCACGAAGCGCTGCAACGGACCATCGAGCACCGCGAGATATTCCACGATGAAATGCTGCATCTGATGCGGCTCATCATGCGCGGCGAACTTTCGCCCGTGATGGCGGCGGCGATCATTACCGGCCTGCGCGTGAAAAAAGAGACCATCGGCGAAATCACCGCAGCCGCCACGGTGATGCGTGAATTCGCCCGCCACGTCGAAGTGCAGGACAACTCGAATTTTGTCGATATCGTCGGCACGGGCGGCGACGGTTCGCAGACGTTCAACATCTCCACGGCCACCATGTTCGTTTCGGCGGCCGCCGGCGCGAAAGTAGCGAAACATGGCGGGCGCGGCGTATCGAGCAAGTCGGGCAGCGCGGACGTGCTCGAAGCACTCGGCGTGAAAATCGACCTGCAGCCGGAACAGGTGGCGGAATCGATTGCGGAAACGGGCATGGGTTTCATGTTCGCGCCGAATCACCATCCGGCCATGAAAAACATCGCGCCGGTGCGTCGGGAACTGGGCGTGCGGACCATCTTCAACATTCTCGGGCCGCTCACCAATCCGGCTGGCGCGCCGAATCAGCTGATGGGCGTGTTCCATGCTGACCTCGTCGGCATTCAGGTGCGGGTGATGCAACGCCTCGGCGCCAATCACGTGCTGGTGGTGTACGGAATGGACGGCATGGACGAAGTCTCGCTCGGCGCGGCTACGCAGGTCGGCGAATTGCGCGACGGCCAGATCCTCGAATACGAAATCCATCCGGAAGACTTCGGCATGCAGATGGTGTCGAACCGCACGCTGAAAGTGGCGGACGCTTCCGAGTCCAAAGCCATGTTGCTCGAAGCACTCGACAACAAACCGGGCGTCGCGCGTGAAATCGTCACGCTGAACGCGGGCACGGCGCTGTATTCGGCAAACGTGGCTTCATCCATCGCGGACGGCATCGTGCTGGCGCGCGAGGCGATCGCGAGCGGCAAGGCTCGCGCGAAGGTTGAAGAACTCATTCGCTTCACCCAGCAATACACGCAGTAATTACGTAGCGAGAACGTTATGAGCGACATTCTGGACCGCATCATCGCGGTCAAACGCGAAGAAGTCCGCGCCGCCGAACAGAGCGCGCCGCTCGAAGAGTTGCGGCTCGAAGCGTCGTCGCGCAATATTCGCGACTTCGTCGGCGCGTTGCGCGCGAAGCATTCGGCGGGACTTGCCGCCGTGATTTCCGAAGTGAAGAAAGCGAGCCCGTCGAAAGGCGTGTTGCGCGAACACTTCGTTCCGGCCGAGATCGCGCGGTCGTATGAAAAGCATGGCGCGGCCTGCCTGTCCGTGCTGACCGACGTGCAGTTCTTCAAGGGCAGCGTCGCGTATCTACAGGAAGCACGCGCCGCGTGCAGTCTGCCGGTGCTGCGCAAAGACTTTATCGTCGATCCGTATCAGATCGTCGAAGCCCGCGCGATGGGCGCCGACGCGATCCTGCTGATCGCCGCCGCGCTCGAAACATCGCAAATGCAGGATCTCGAAGCGCTCGCGCATTCGCTCGGGCTGGCCGTGCTGGTTGAAGTGCACGACCGGGACGAGTTAATGGAAGCGCTCACGCTGAGCACACCGCTGATCGGGATCAACAATCGCAATCTGCGCACGTTCGACACGTCGATCGAGACGACCATCGGCATGCTCGAACTGATTCCCGACGATCGCATCGTGGTGACGGAGTCCGGCATCCTGTCGCGCGTCGATGTCGAACGGTTGCGGGCGATGGACGTGCATACGTTCCTCGTCGGCGAAGCCTTCATGCGTGCCGAAGATCCAGGCGTAGAGCTTGCGCGTATGTTTTTCTGACCACGCACCCGGCTAGCGGAGCAGATCATGGGCATGGAACGCGAAATCAAGCTGACGTTGCCGCCTGACCAGGTGGAAGCGGCAACGCAATGGTTCGGCGCACGTGCGGGCACACCAGGCCGCGCGATCGAGTTGAAGAATATCTATTTCGATACGCCACAGCTCGCGCTGGCTCACTCGAAAAGCGCGCTGCGTCTGAGGCATGCACCGGAAGGCTGGCTGCAGACCTACAAGACCGTCGGTGATGCGAAAGACGGTTTGCACAGTCGCCACGAATGGGAGATGCCCGTCGCCGGCGAAGAGCTGGAGATCGACGCGCTGTTGAATGCGTGCGACGAAGCGTCGGCTGCGGACGCGGTGCGGCAAGCAGCGCCGGAACTGATCGAACTGTTCCGCACGAACTTCACGCGCACGCTGTGGAATGTGAATGTCGACGGCTCCACGATCGAGGCTGCGATCGATCGGGGCGACGTCGTTGCCGACGTCGACGGTGAAAAGCGTCGTGCTCCGATTCTGGAAATCGAACTCGAGTTGAAGTCCGGCGACGAGGCTGCGCTTCATACGCTCGCGGCGGAACTCGGCAACGCAATCCGCGGCCTCGCACCGGATAATGTCAGCAAGGCGCAGCGCGGCTATCAGCTGCGCAAGGGGTGAAGCGTCGCGGGGACGCGGTGGCGCCATGACAATCCGCCGCGCCCCCTGCAAGTTTCACCCGACGCGGCCCCTTGAGCCGCGACACGTTTGCTGAGACACTTCCTCGCCATGACATCCGCTTCTCGTACCCGCGCCCATCCCATCTCGTCGCAAGCCTCGTTGTTCGGTGACGACGCAAACACCGCCTCTACCACGCAGCAACCATCATCAACAGACAAAGTGAGCGCACGCGCCGACGCGCCGCCCACTCTCGAAGCCCAGTTTGCCGCTCTCCCTGCGGCATGGCGCGTGCATCTGAAGCCGTTCATTGGCAGCGACGCGTATCGCTCGTTGTGCGATTTTGTCGACGGTGAACGCGCGGTGGGCAAAACCGTGTATCCCGCCGACGTTTTCCGCGCGCTTCGGCTGACAAGCCCCGACGACGTGAAAGTGGTCATCCTCGGCCAGGATCCGTATCACGGCGAAGATCGCGGCACGCCACAAGCACATGGACTCGCGTTTTCTGTCGCGCCGCATGTGCGCCCGCCGCCGTCACTGCGCAACATCTTCAAGGAAATTGCCGCGAGTCTCGGTCATGAGCCGCCGGGGCATGGCTGCCTGGATTCGTGGGCGAGGCAAGGCGTGCTGCTGTTGAACACGGTGCTGACCGTCGAACGCGACTCGGCAGCGAGTCACGCAAAACGCGGTTGGGAAAAATGCACCGATACGCTGATTCACGAGTTGGCGATCAAGCACGACGGCCTCGTGTTCATGCTATGGGGCGCGCATGCACAGGCCAAACGCGCGCTGCTCGGCGGCAAATCGCATTACGTGCTGGAAGCGCCGCATCCGTCGCCGCTGTCCGCGCATCGCGGCTTTCTCGGCTGCGGACACTTCGCGAAGGCAAATGACTACCTCGTCAAACAGGGCCGCGAACCGATCGACTGGCGCCTGCCCGACGAAGCGAAAATGCTTGCGTGACATCGCGCGCGGCAGGCCGGCGGCGAAGCACGCAAAGTGCGCTTATACCGCAGCGATCGCTTCGCGAGCCGCGGCCAGCGCTGCGCCCGCAGCGTCCGGGCCCATGTTCAAACCTTCGGCATAGATGAACGTCACGTCGGTCATCCCGAGAAAACCGAGGAAGCTGGTCAGATACGGTGTCTGGCTGTCGTTCGGGGTGCCGAGGTACTTGCCGCCGCGTGCCGACACGACGTAGACCTTCTTGCCTTTGACAAGACCTTCCGGACCGTTCGCCGTGTACTGGAACGTAATGCCAGCGCGAGCGATGAAGTCGAAGTACGTTTTCAGTTGCGACGAAATACCGAAGTTGTACATCGGCGCGCCGATCACGACGATGTCGGCGGCTTGCAACTCGGCGATCAGCGCTTCGCTGCGCGCGGCGATCGCGGACTGTTGCGGCGTGCGCTGGTCAGCCGGCGTGAAGAACGCGCCGAGAACGGCGTCGTCCAGATGCGGCAACGGCTCAGCTTGCAAATTGCGGACGACGACTTGCGCGCCCGGATTCGATTGTTGCAGTTTTGCGGTCAGCTCGTTGAGGAGCAGCGTCGAGTTCGCACCTTGTGAGCGGGCTGCCGAGTTGATTTGCAGGATCGTGGTCATGGTTGACTCCAGTAGGGGCGCGCAGTGTTGCGCAAGTGGAGCCATTGTGATTTTTTACCGACTGACGAAAAAGCCATCCAGCGGCGACGGATCGTTGCACAGGTAGAACAGTCCGCCGCCCGGACTCGTCAATCGGTCATGGCCCAATGACGGTCAGTTCGTCAGCCAGCGGTCCCGCGCCTTGCGCGACGCCGGCCGCTTGTCGGTCACCGCGAGCTTGTAGCGGGACACCTCGGGACCGTCCAGCCTGACTTCGGTGGCGCGCAATTCGTCGCGGCGGAACGCGTGCACTTCTACTTTCGCGCCCGGCAAGTAGCGCGACAACAGGCCGTCGAGATTCGCGCCGGTGACGCGCAGGCCGTCAATCGCGATCAGTACGTCGCCCGCCGACAGACCGGCCTTCTGTGCAGCGCTGCCCTCGTGCACCGCCGCCAGCGTGCAGTCCGCGCCGCCGCGCACGCGCGCACCGAGCGACGGCTTGCCGCTCTTGTCGACCTCCGGCGTGAGCGTGATGCCGAACGGCGCCAGCAGGGACTCGAGCGGCAGATCGCGCGTGCCATGCACAGCTTCGGCGAACAGTTCGCTCAGGTTCGCGCCGGTCGCTTCCACGAAGATCGCCTCGATCTCGCTTTCACTGACACCGACCGGCTTGCCACGATAGAAGTCGCGGCCAAAGCGCTGCCACAGCAGGCGCATCACGTCATCGAGCGATCTGCGGTTGCCGGTCTGCGCGCGGATCGTCAGATCGAAGGCGAGCGCGACGAGCGAGCCCTTCGTGTAATAGCTGACGATCGCGTTCGGCGCGTTTTCGTCCTGGCGATAGTATTTGACCCACGCGTCGAACGAGCTTTCGGCGACGGTCTGCTTCAGCCGCCCACTGCCCCGCTGTACGCCGCCGATCACCTTGCCGAGCAACCCGAAATACTCGTCCTGCGAAATCAGGCCGGTGCGCACGAGCATCAGGTCGTCGTAGTACGACGTGAAGCCCTCGAACAGCCACAGCAGCGACGTGTAGTTTTCGACGCTGAGATCGTACGGTGCGAACACCGCCGGCTTGATCCGCTTCACGTTCCAGGTGTGAAAGTACTCATGGCTGCACAGTCCGAGATACGTGCGGTAGCCTTCCGACATTGCGTCGCGGCCCTCCACGGGCAGATCGCCGCGATTGCAGATGAGCGCGGTCGACGCGCGGTGTTCGAGTCCGCCGTAACCGTCGGTGACGGCTTGCGTCATGAACACGTAGCGATCCATTGGCGCTTTCTTCGTTTTCGGCTCGAACATCGCGATCTGCGCTTCGCAAATGCGCTTCAGGTCGGCGGACAGGCGCGCCATGTCGAGACCGATCACGCGCCCGGCGATCACGACGTCATGCGGCACGCCATGCGCCTTGAACGTGGCAAGCGCAAATTCACCCAGCGTCACGGGATGATCGATCAACTCGTCATAGTTCTGCGCGCGATATTCGCCGAAGCCGTAGCGCTTCGTGCCGCGTGCTTCCGGCAGCGCCGTGGCGACGCGCCAGTTGCGATACGCCGCGCCTGCCGGCTTCTGGATGTCCACCACGCACTGCGCTTCCTCGTGACCGAGCGGCGAAAGAAACACGCTGGTGCCGTTGAAAAAGCCGGTGGTGTCGTCCAGATGCGCGGCGCGCACCGACAGGTCCCACGCGTACACCTCGTAGCGCAGCGTCAGCGCGCCTTTCACCGGCGCGGCCTGCCAGGTGTGCTTGTCGGTCTTTTCCACACGGACCTTGCGGCCCGCGTCGTTGAACGCGCGCAGCGTGACGATGTTGCGCGCGAATTCGCGCACCATGTAGCTGCCCGGAATCCACACCGGCAGCATGAAACGCTGACCGGCCGGATCAGGATCAGCGACGGTGACGGTGATTTCGAACAGGTGGGCGGCGGGTTGTCTGGGAACGATGGTGTAGCGGATTGGCTTCATCGGCGGCGATCAGGAGTTTGAGGCGAATGATGCAAGGCGAAGTGATGCGCACCGGATGCGGAGTCTGATGCGCAAGGAGGCGCATGCCGCGCCTCCTTTGACCGTAGTTCTGCGCGTGCTCAATGCACCGAGGACATTTCCTTGTCGAGCCGGTCGGCGGGCACGGCGCCGGGCAGGCGGCGGCCGTCGGCGAGGAACACGGTCGGCGTGCCGTCCACGTTCATTGCGTGGCCGAGCGCCAGGTTCTTGTCGATCGCGGCCGTGTCGCACGTGCCGGCGGCCGTGGGCGCCTGATGGTCCTGCATCCACGATTCCCATGCTTTCGCGCGGTCCGTCGAGCACCAGATCGACCGGGACTTGGCAGTCGAGTCCGGCGAGAGCACCGGATAGAGGAACGTGTACACCGTCACGTTATCGAGCGACTTGAGCGAAGTTTCGAGTTGCTTGCAGTACGGGCAGTTCGGGTCGGAAAACACGGCGATCTTGCGCGAGCCGTTGCCTTTCACGACCTTCACCGCGTTGCCGAACGGCAGGCTGGCGAAGTCGATACGGTTGGTTTCGGACAGGCGCGCCTCGGTCAGATTTTTCCGCGTTTTGGCGTCCACCATATCGCCGAGCAGCAGGTAATCGCCGTTCGCGTCGCTATAGACAATCTGGGTGCCGAGATTCACCTCGTAAAGACCCGGAATCGGCGACTTGCTGATGCTCTTGATGTTCACGTCAGCGAGGCGCGATTGCAGCGTGGCTTTGAGCTTGTCGGTGGTCTGGTCGGCCTGGGCGGAGCAGCCCAGCGTGACGGCGGCAATGGCAAGCGCGGCGGCGGCCATGCGGAAGGTTTTTTTCATGCTGAATTCCTGGGTTCAATCGCGCACGTGTCGCGATTCTTACGTTTCCCGGCGTTTCCAGCCGGGCGCGATTCTGGAACGCAGCGGCAGACTGGGAGCGGGTCGATCCGGTCATGATACCCGTCTCACCGGCCGGATATGGTCGGTGCTGCGTTTACCCGAGCGCCGCCGACACCAGCCAGCGCTTGATGAACGGCTGCGCGCCGACCAAAGCCATCCCCGTATTGCGCACGATGCGCGCAAGCGGACCCGGCACGGAGAACAGTTTATGCAGGCCGTCGGTCGCGACCATCAGCGCGCGAATGTCTTCGCGACGCGAGCGCTCGTAACGGCGCAATAGCACCATGTCGCCGAGATCGCGGAACGACTCCTTGCTGGCGACCGTCTCGGCGAGCGCCGCCACGTCGCGCAAACCGAGATTCATGCCCTGGCCCGCCAGCGGATGAATCAGATGCGCCGCATCGCCGACCAGCGCCACGCGCGGTGCGACCAGCCGGTCGACGGTCTGGAGCGCGAGCGGGAAGCCCTGTGCGGGCGTCACGCAGTCGAGCGCGCCGAACTGGCCGCCCGTCACGCGCTCCACTTCGGCGGCGAGCTGCTCGGGATCGAGCGCGATCAGCTCCTCGGCATGCGCGGTGCGCGCCGACCAGACGAGCGACACGTGCCCGTCCGGCATAGGCAGGAGCGCAATGATCTCGCCCTCTCTGAACCACTGGTAGGCTGTTTCGCTGTGCGGCCGCTCAGCCTTGAAATTGGCGACCACGCCGATTTGTTTATAGTCGCGTCGGTCCATTTTCGAGCCGATCTGCGCCCGCACCCACGAGTGCGCACCGTCCGCGCCGACCACCAGATCGGCGTCCAGCACGTGGCCGTTGGCAAGCCCGACGCTTGCGCTCTCCGCAGTGAAGTCGAGCGCCTGCGCACGCGTGTCGATCCATGCGAGATTCGGCTGGAAACGCAGCGCGGCGTCGAGCGCCTTTTCGATCACGGAGGACTCCACGATCCACGCCAGTTGCGGCACCGAGGCCTGAAACGCGGAGAAGTGCAACTCCGCGTGCGCATCGCCATAGACCCGCATGTCGTAGACGGGACCGAGTCGCGACAGATCCAGCGCCTGCCACACCCGCAAGCGCTCGAGCAGCGCCTGTGAGCTGGACGACAACGCATAGACCCGCGAGTCGAAGCTCGCTCCGGCGGGCAGCGGCGCGCAGAGTTGCGCAAGCAGCGCGACGCGCAGGCCGCCCTGCGTCAACGCGAGCGCCGCGGTCTTGCCGACGAGCCCGCCGCCGATCACGGCGACATCAAAGGTCTGGTGGTGTGCGTTCATGCGCGCATTATAGCCGTGGGGGTTGCAGGGGACGGATCGACGCGCAAGTTCGCCCGAACGCACATCGAGCAGCCGATCCGAACGGGTTACAATTGCGCTTTCCGTGACAAAACTCGTCCAGAATCGCCGCGGCCTTGCCCCGATTCGGTGTCGTGTCCCGCTCCGCTGCGTTTCCTCCGCCACGCCACTGCGACGGCTTTTCGAATCCCGCACACAGCGTCGAGCGCATCACGCAACTTATTGAATCACTGAAGGATTCCCATGAGCCTCAAATGCGGCATCGTCGGCCTGCCTAACGTCGGCAAGTCCACTCTGTTCAATGCGCTGACCAAGGCGGGCATTGCCGCCGAGAACTATCCGTTCTGCACGATCGAGCCGAACGTCGGCATTGTCGAGGTGCCGGATGCGCGTTTGAAAGCGCTCGCCGAAATCGTCAAGCCGGAGCGCATCCTGCCGGCCGTCGTGGAATTCGTCGACATCGCCGGTCTCGTGGCCGGTGCGAGCAAAGGCGAAGGCCTCGGCAACCAGTTCCTCGCGAACATCCGCGAAACGGACGCAATCACGCACGTCGTGCGCTGCTTCGAAGATGAAAATGTGATTCACGTCGCGAACAAGGTCGATCCGCTGTCGGACATCGAAGTGATCAACACCGAACTCGCGCTGGCCGACCTCTCCACCGTCGAAAAGGCGCTGGCGCGCTATTCGAAAGCCGCGAAGTCCGGCAACGACAAGGAAGCGGTCAAGAACGCCGCCGTGCTGGAAAAGGTTCGTGCGCAGCTCGACCAGGCCAAACCGGTCCGCGCGCTGGATCTGTCGGATGAAGAAATGGCCACGCTCAAGCCGTTCTGCCTGATCACCGCCAAGCCGACCATGTACGTGGCGAACGTCAAGGAAGACGGTTTCGAGAACAACCCGCATCTGGACGCGGTCGCGAAGTTCGCGGCAGCCGAAAACGCACCGGTGGTAGCCGTGTGCGCCGCGATCGAAGCAGAAATCGCCGACCTCGACGAAGCCGACATGGAAGTATTCCTCGCCGATATGGGCATGGAAGAGCCTGGCTTGAACCGCGTAATCCGCGCCGGCTTCAAACTGCTCGGCCTGCAAACCTACTTCACGGCCGGCGTGAAGGAAGTGCGCGCGTGGACCATTCATATCGGCGACACGGCGCCGCAAGCCGCGGGCGCGATCCACACGGATTTCGAGCGCGGCTTCATTCGCGCGCAGACGATCGCGTACAACGACTACATCACGTACAAGGGTGAGCAAGGCGCGAAGGAAGCCGGCAAGATGCGCGCGGAAGGCAAGGAATACGTGGTGCATGACGGCGACGTGATGAACTTCCTGTTCAACGTCTGACGGCCGGCGCGTTCAGCGCGCTTCTCACCTCCGTGCTGTATCCGAAAGCCCGCTTCCTGAAGCGGGCTTTTGCTTTCGTGGCTGCGGCGCCGCCGGAATACCGATCGTTTCCGTTTCATGACAGCAATGTTAAATTGCGGCTTCCAGCGCCGGCCAGACGTCGCCGGACTGTCATCGAACACAAATAGAATCGCGCGATTCGCCATTGCGCCCGTTCCGAAGGAGACACACTCGATGAGTCGCACGCCGCTGTTCCGCTCGCTTTCCGTGGCCGCCGTCCTGAGCGTCGGCCTCTGTCAGGCCGCTCACGCCGCCACTGAAATCCAGTTCTGGCATGGCATGGAAGCCGCGCTCGGCGAACGTCTGAACGACATCGCCAACGCGTTCAACGCGTCGCAAACCGACTACAGGATCGTGCCGGTCTTCAAAGGCACGTACGACCAGACGCTCGCGGCCGGCATCGCCGCCTATCGCAGCGGCAACGCACCCGCCATTCTGCAGGTCTACGAAGTCGGCACCGCCACGATGATCCAGGCCAGAAAGGCCGTAATTCCGGTGTCCGACGTATTCCGGCAGGCTGGCGTCCCGCTCGACGTGAAAGCCTTCGTACCGACCATCGCGGGCTATTACAGCGACGCTAAAACCGGCGGCCTGGTCTCCATGCCGTTCAACAGCTCGACGCCCGTGCTCTACTACAACAAGGACGCGTTCAAAAAGGCCGGCCTCGATCCGAACCAGCCGCCGAAGACGTGGGCCGAATTGCAGGCCGACGCGCAGAAGCTGAAAGCGTCGGGCATGGCGTGCGGTTACTCGTCCGGCTGGCAAAGCTGGATCCAGCTTGAAAACTACAGCGCGTGGCACGGTGTGCCATTCGCGACCAGAAACAACGGCTTCGACGGCGCCGACGCGCAACTCGAGTTCAACAAGCCGCTCCAGGTCGCGCACATCCAGTTCCTGCAGAACATGGAAAAGGAAGGCACGTTCACGTATGTCGGCCGCAAGGACGAACCCGTGTCCAAGTTCTACAGCGGTGATTGCGGGATCATCACCAATTCCTCCGGCTCGCTTGCAACGATCAAGAAATACGCGAAGTTCAACTTCGGCACCGGCATGATGCCGTACGACGCCAGCGTGAAGGGCGCGCCGCAGAATGCGATCATCGGCGGCGCGAGTTTGTGGGTGCTGGCGGGCAAAGACCCGGCCGTGTACAAGGGCGTCGCGAAGTTCCTCGCGTATCTGTCGTCGGCGCCGGTCGCCGCCAAATGGCATCAGGACACCGGCTATCTGCCCGTCACCACGGCCGCCTATCAGCTGACGCAGCAACAGGGCTTCTACGACAAGAATCCCGGCAGCGACACCGCCATCAAACAGATGCTCAACAAGCCGCCCCTGCCGTTCACGAAGGGACTGCGTCTGGGCAACATGCCGCAGATCCGCACCATCATCGACGAAGAACTCGAACAGGTCTGGGCACAAAAGAAGACGCCGCAGGAAGCGCTTGATTCGTCCGTCTCGCGTGGCAATGAACTGCTGCGCCGCTTCGAGAAAGCGGGTAGTTGATGCATTGACACGGGGTCACCGCCCCACCCTGGGAACATTCCGATGGAAAAGCGCTCCAGCTTTGGCACGAGCCTGCTGCCTTATCTGCTCGTCGCGCCGCAACTCGCGATCACCGTGCTGTTCTTTCTGTGGCCGGCCGGCGAGGCGCTGTGGCAAGCGACGCAAAGCCAGGACGCGTTCGGCACGTCGAGCGAGTTCGTGGGCTTTGCCAACTTCAGACAGCTTTTCGCCGATCCGCTCTACCTCTCGTCGTTCAACACGACGCTGGTCTTCTGCGCGCTCGTCACGGTGTCGGGGCTCGCGATCTCGCTGTTGCTCGCCGTATGCGCCGATCGCGTGACGCGCGGCGCTAAAACGTATCAGACGTTGCTGATCTGGCCATATGCCGTCGCGCCGGCGATTGCCGCCGTGCTGTGGTCGTTCCTGTTCAATCCGAGCATTGGCCTCGTCACGTATGCGCTCGCAAAGTACGGGATCGTCTGGAATCACGCGCTGAATGCAGGCCAGGCGATGTTTCTGGTGGTGCTGGCTTCGGTATGGAAACAGGTCAGCTACAACTTTCTGTTCTTTTACGCGGGGCTGCAGGCGATTCCGCGTTCGCTGATCGAAGCTGCCGCGATCGACGGCGCAGGACCGGTGCGGCGCTTCTTTGGTATCGCATTGCCGCTGCTGTCGCCGGTCAGTTTCTTCCTGCTGGTGATCAACATCACGTACGCGTTCTTCGACACCTTCCCCGTGATCGACGCCGCCACCGGCGGCGGCCCCGCGCAATCCACCCGCACGCTGATCTACAAGATTTTCGCCGAGGGCTTTCAGGGACTGGATATCGGCAGTTCGGGCGCGCAATCCGTGGTGCTGATGCTGATCGTCGTCGCGCTGACGGTCGTGCAGTTCCGCTTCATCGAACGCCGGGTTCAATACTCATGATCGAGAACCGCCGCGGTTTCGACCTTTTCTGCCACGCGGTGCTGATCGCCGGCGTCGTGCTGGTGGTATTCCCCGTGTACGTCGCGTTCTGCGCGGCCACGATGAGCGAGCACGAAGTGTTCAGCGTGCCGCTCTCGCTCGTGCCCGGCACGCATCTGTTCGACAACATCGCGACAGTCTGGTCCAAGGGCAGCGGCAACGCGGCGGCGCCGTTTGGCCGCATGCTGCTGAACAGTCTCGTGATGGCGCTGGTGATTTCGATCGGCAAGATCGCAGTGTCGATGATCTCCGCCTACGCGATCGTATTCTTCCGCTTCCCATTCCGAAATCTGTCGTTCTGGCTGATCTTCATCACGCTGATGCTGCCCGTCGAAGTGCGGATTTTCCCAACCGTGCAGGTCGTCTCGTCGATGCATCTGAGCAATACCTATAGCGGACTGACGTTGCCGCTGATCGCGTCGGCGACGGCCACCTTCCTGTTCCGCCAGTTTTTCATGACGCTGCCCGACGAGCTGATGGAAGCGGCGCGCATTGACGGCGCGGGCGCGCTGCGTTTCTTCTGGGACGTGGTGCTGCCGCTGTCGAAAACGAACATGGCGGCGCTCTTCGTGATCACGTTCATCTACGGCTGGAACCAGTACCTGTGGCCGATTCTGATCACGAGCCAGCAGTCGTTGACGACCGCCGTGGTCGGCATCAAAAGCATGATCGCATCGGGCGACACCGCAACCGAATGGCATCTGGTGATGACGGCCACGCTGCTCGCGATGCTGCCGCCGCTTGCCGTCGTGCTGACGATGCAGCGCTGGTTCGTCCGCGGCCTGGTGGATGCGGAGAAGTGACGTGCGGTCGGCGCAAATTCACCGTCAATCGAATAATGAACGCACCGAGCGGCAAGCAACGAAAAGGCTAAAAACAGCATGGCTGCATTGACCCTGCAACACGTTAAAAAAACCTACGACGGCAAACAGTTCGTGCTGCATGGGATCGACGTGGAGGTCGCCGATGGCGAGTTCGTCGTGATGGTCGGTCCATCGGGATGCGGCAAATCCACGTTGCTGCGCATGGTGGCCGGGCTGGAGCGCATTTCCGACGGCACGATTTCGATTGCCGGCAAAGTGGTCAACGAACTGGAGCCGAAAGACCGCAACATTGCGATGGTGTTTCAGAACTACGCGCTTTATCCCCATATGAGCGTCGCGGAGAACATGGGCTACGCGCTGAAGATCGCGGGTGTCGAGCGGGCGCAGATCGCGAAGCGCGTCGAGGCTGCCGCGCAGATTCTGGAACTCGAAACCTTGCTGCAACGCAAGCCTCGTGAGCTGTCGGGCGGACAGCGGCAACGCGTGGCAATGGGCCGCGCGATCGTCCGCGAGCCCGCGGTGTTTCTTTTCGACGAACCGCTGTCGAATCTCGACGCGCGTCTGCGGGTGCAGATGCGGCTGGAAATCCAGCGACTGCATGCGCGCCTTGCCACAACGAGCCTTTACGTCACGCACGACCAGATCGAAGCAATGACGCTGGCGCAACGCGTGATCGTGATGAACAAAGGTCGCGCGGAACAGATCGGCGCGCCGACCGACGTGTACGAGCGGCCGGCCACGGTGTTCGTCGCGAGCTTCATTGGCTCGCCGGGCATGAATCTTCTGGAGGGGCGCCTATCGGACGACGGCGCGACCTTCGATATCGCCGGCAACGGTCCGAAGTTGCCGCTGGCCGGCGTGGACGCCATCGGCCGCGAAGTCGCGAAAGGACGCGAGTGGACCCTGGGCATTCGTCCGGAACACATGAGCGCTGGCGAGGCGAACGCCGCGCACGCCACGCTGACGGTGGACTCCTGCGAACTGCTCGGCGCGGATAATCTCGCGCACGGGCGTTGGGGCAAACACGATGTCACCGTGCGCTTGCCGCACACGCACCGTCCCGCCGCCGGCGACGCGCTGCAGGTGGCGCTGCCCGCGCAGCACCTGCATTTTTTCGATCCGGCGAGTGGGCGGCGGGAGAACTGACAAAGGCGCAACCGGCGGGACGCCGATCGTCCCGGCCCCTGCCGTCCCACCCTCGTCGCGAAGTACAATGCCATCTGAACACCCCGCCCGCGCGTAGAGCATCGTTGATACGACGCCACGCCGGCCGGCGCCGGGCTTTCGCCCGGCCTCAGCATCCCTGGCAAAGCATACCCATCCACCCACGACCGCCCGCCCTGAATCGCCGCCGGCGTCGTCAACGTCAATTGCAAGCAAATGGCCCAATACGTCTTTACCATGAACCGGGTCGGCAAGATCGTGCCGCCCAAGCGTCAAATCCTCAAAGACATCTCGCTGTCGTTCTTTCCCGGCGCGAAGATCGGCCTGCTCGGCCTGAACGGCTCGGGCAAATCGACGCTGATCCGCATCATGGCCGGCGTGGACAAGGACATTGAAGGCGAAGCCACGCCAATGCCGAACCTGAACATCGGCTATCTGCCGCAGGAGCCGCAGCTCGACCCGAACAAGACCGTGCGTGAAGCCGTCGAAGAAGGTCTCGGCGACGTCTTCAACGCGCAAAAGAAGCTCGACGAAATCTACGCGGCCTATGCCGAACCGGACGCGGACTTCGACGCGCTCGCAGCCGAGCAGGCGAAATACGAGGCGATTCTCGCCACGACGGACGGCAGCGCGGAACAGCAGATCGAAATCGCCGCCGACGCGCTGCGCCTTCCCGCGTGGGACGCGAAGATCGAGCACCTGTCCGGTGGCGAAAAGCGGCGCGTCGCGCTGTGCAAACTGCTGCTCGAAAAGCCGGACATGCTGTTGCTCGACGAGCCGACCAACCACCTGGACGCGGAATCGGTCGACTGGCTCGAACAGTTCCTCACGCGCTTTCCGGGCACGGTCGTCGCCGTGACCCATGATCGCTACTTCCTCGATAACGCCGCCGAGTGGATTCTCGAACTCGACCGTGGTCACGGCATTCCGTGGAAGGGCAATTACAGCAGCTGGCTCGACCAGAAGGAAGAGCGCCTGAAGCAGGAAGAGTCGTCGGAATCGGCGCGTCAGAAGGCGATCAAGAAAGAACTCGAATGGGTGCGCCAGAACCCGAAGGGCCGTCAAGCGAAGTCGAAGGCGCGTATTGCCCGCTTCGAGGAACTGAACAGCCAGGAATACCAGAAGCGCAACGAAACGCAGGAAATCTTCATCCCGGTCGGCGACCGTCTCGGCAATGAAGTGATCGAGTTCAAGAACGTCAGCAAATCGTACGGCGACCGTTTGCTGCTCGATAACGTCAGCTTCAAGATTCCGGCGGGTGCGATCGTCGGCATCATCGGCCCGAACGGCGCGGGTAAATCCACGCTGTTCCGGATGCTGACCGGCCGCGAACAGCCGGACTCGGGCGAAATCGTGCAAGGTCCGACCGTCAGGCTTGCTTACGTGGACCAGAGCCGCGATGCGCTGGACGGCTCGAAAACCGTGTTCGAGGAAATTTCCGGCGGTGCGGACGTGCTGACGGTCGGCAAATACGAAACGCCGTCGCGGGCGTACATTGGCCGCTTCAATTTCAAGGGCGGCGATCAGCAGAAGATCGTCGGCAATCTGTCGGGTGGTGAGCGCGGCCGTCTGCATCTGGCCAAAACGCTGATTGCAGGCGGCAACGTGCTGCTGCTCGACGAACCGTCGAACGATCTGGACGTCGAAACGCTGCGCGCGCTCGAAGACGCACTGCTCGAATTCGCGGGCTCGGTGCTGGTGATCTCGCACGATCGCTGGTTCCTCGACCGGATTGCCACGCACATTCTGGCGTTCGAAGGCGATTCGCAAGTCACGTTCTTCGACGGCAACTATCAGGAATACGAAGCCGACAAGCGCGCTCGTCTGGGCGAAGAAGCGGCGCGTCCGAAGCGTCTGCGCTACAAGCCGATCGCGCGCTAGAAGAAGATGGGCGGGAAGCGGACCCGCTGGCCGACAGGTTCGCCGTCTGTCCGAACCGCGCGGCGCTCGAGCCGCGCGGCGGCCGGCGCCGCGGCTTGAACGCCGGCGCCATGTTGCCGATGCGCGTCGAAACAGGGGCTGCGTGAGCGCCAGGCCACATGCATCGCGGGGCTGGTGTGGTAAATAAAATGGGGCGCCCGTCGGTTATCAAAGCCCGGTGCAGCCACAGCGCGCACCGTGCAGTCACGAGGAGATAAAACATGGCGATGTCGAAGGGCAAACGCTGGCTGGTGGTGTCGGGCGGCGTGCTGCTGGTGCTCGTCGCTATCGCGCTCGCCGGTTTGCTGTACGCGCAGCACCTCGTGAAAGAGCGTGTGATCTCCACACTGGGCCCGCTGGGCAGCGCCGAAAGCATCCATGTCGGCTTGACCTCGGTCCATCTCACCAACGTGTTGCTGAAGGCGCCGCCCGGCTGGCCGGCCGGCGTCCCGCTCAGAGCCGACGAGATCACGATCACACCCGACATCGGCGATCTGATTGCGCATCGAACACATATCCGCAGCGTGATCGTGCGCGGTTTCGACATGGCCGTCCTGCGTAGCAAGGACGGCACGGTCCGCCTGCTGCCGAATCTGCGGCAGTCCGTGAACAGCACCGACGAGCAGGCGAGCGGCACGGCCGCGCCCGCCCCCACGCCGCGCGAGAAACAGGTCGATCACGTCAGCTTCGAACACGGTAATTTCCATTTCTACGACATGACGGTCGGGCCGCCGGCGTTCACCGTCACGGTCAGCGACGCCAACGCGGCCGTCGACAATCTGCACCTGCCCGCGCTCGAGCAGCCGACGTCGCTCGCGCTCACCGGGTCGATCAAAGGCCCGGCGCACACCGGGACAGTAGAGTTCAGCGGCTGGATCAAGATCGCCAACAAGGATTCGCACACTACGAGCAAGCTGCGCGGCATCGACGTCGCGATGCTCGATCCTTACCTGCTGAAAAAAGCGGGCGCCGAGGCGCAAGTTACCGGCGGCACGGTGGACCTGACGGTGACGTCCACCGTCACCAACTACCAGTTACACGCGCCCGGCACGGTCACGGTCCACAACCTGCAACTTGCGGACAAAGGCGGCCCGCTGAACACCTTCATGGCGATCCCCACGCGAGTCGCCATCGACGCGCTCAAGTCGCACAACGGCGACATTACGTTGAACTTCGTGCTGGACGGCAATCTGCGCGATCCCAGGTTCTCGGTGCAGGAAGGGTTGCTCAAACGCCTCGGCGCGGGCCTCGCGAAATCGCTGGGCGTGAGCGTGGAGGGTATGGCGAAGGGCGCGGGCGATACGGTGAAAGGCCTCGGCAACGCGTTGAAGAATCTGCTCGGGCAGTAGCAGCAACGCGGGTACGCCCGCGCCACGCACCTAGACGGGCAAGCCTAGCGCCCGCAACCTGGCTTGCGTCTGCGTGGCGCTGGTGTGATGCACGCCATGCCAGCCGAGCGCCGTTGCGGCCTCGGCGTTCTTCAGGTTGTCGTCGATGAAGACGAGTTCGTCAGCGCGGATGCCCGGCAGTTGCGCGTCGATGCGCTGACGCATTTCAGCGAAAATGGCCGGATCGGGCTTGACCAGCTTCACCCGCCCCGACACGACGATGTCGCGAAAGCGATGGAGCACCGGATAGTGCTCCCACGCATACGGGAAGGTCTCCGCCGACCAGTTGGTCAGGCCGAAAAGCGGCACGCCGGCCGCTTCGAGCTTCTCCATCAGCGCAACGCCTTCTTCCAGCACACCGGCCACCATTTCGTGCCAACGCTCGTAGAAGGCGCGGATCAAAGGCTCGTGGTCCGGAAATGCTGCGATCAATTCGTCGGTGGCCTCGACAATCGGCTGGCCACCGTCTTGCCGGATCACCCAGTCCATCGAGCAGACGTGCGTCAGAAACCAGCGGCGCTCGCTTTCGTCGGGAATCAGTTTGCGATAGAGATACTCCGGGTTCCAGTCGATCAGTACGCCGCCGAAATCGAACACCACTGCCTTGATGGCCATGCACGCTCCGTTTGTGCCGGGTTTTCCGCGTCGTTGCGCTCAGATGGGTTGGGTACGCAGTTCGAGCCACGCGAGCGCGTCGCCCGACACGTGCGGCGACAAACGCGTACGCACCGTCTCGTGATAGGCGTTCAGCCATGCGCGCTCGTCGTCGCGCAGAAGCGACAGGTCGAGACAGCGCGTGTCGATCGGACAGAGCGTGAGCGTTTCGAACTTGAGGAAATCGCCGAATTCGGTTTTTTCGGCCGGCACGTTCAGCACCAGATTTTCGATTCGCACGCCCCACTTGCCCGGCCGGTAAATGCCCGGCTCGACCGACGTGATCATGCCTTCTTCCATCGCGGTAAACGGCTCGGCCGGCGCGTAGTGTGAAATCACCTGCGGGCCTTCATGCACGTTCAGGAAATAGCCGACGCCGTGGCCGGTGCCGTGACCGTAGTCGGCGCCGGCTTCCCAGATCGGCGCGCGGGCGATGGCGTCGAGCATCGGCGAACGGATGCCGCGCGGGAACTGCGCACGCGAGAGCGCCATCGTGCCTTTGAGCACGATCGTGAAATCGCGCCGCTGCTCGTTGCTGATCGTGCCGACCGGGACGACGCGCGTGATGTCCGTCGTGCCGCTCAGGTACTGGGCGCCCGAATCGATCAGCAACAGGCCATTGCCCTCGATGACCGAGTGGGACTCCCGCGTGGCCCGGTAATGCGGCATCGCCCCGTTCGCGTTGTAGCCGGCGATCGTCGCAAAGCTCAGCGACACGAATCCTGGACGGCGCGCGCGGGCGGCCGTCAGGCGTTCGTCGACCGTGAGTTCGGTGATTGTTTCGCGGCCCAGCGCGCTTTCGAACCATGCAAAAAATTCGGCGAGCGCCGCGCCGTCCTGCTCCATGGTCGCGCGCACGTGCGCGGCTTCGGCCTCGGTCTTGCGCGACTTGAAGAAGGTCGACGGATTGACCGCCTCGATCACCTTCACCGCCGAGGGCACCGATTGCAGCGAGCCGAACGTGATGCGGCGCGGGTCGATCAGCAGCGTGCTGTTCGTGGGCAGCGCGGCCAGCGCTTCGGCGGCCTTCGCGTAGGGTTCGACGGAGATGCCGTCGCGCGCCAGTGCTTCGGCGAGCGCCTGTGGCACCTTGCCGTCGGCGATGAAGAGCGACGCGCGATCCACGCCGATCAGCGCGTGCGCGACGAACACCGGGTTATAGCTGACGTCGGCGCCACGCAGGTTCAGCAGCCACGCGAGATCGTCAAGCGTTGAAATGAAATGCCACTGCGCGCCCTTCTCCGCCATCGCGCGACGGATCTGCGCAAGCTTGTCCGAGCGGGCGACGCTCGCATGCGGCGCGGCGTGCTCGAAAATCGCGTCGGCCGGCAGCGACGGGCGCTGCGACCAGATCGCATCGAACAGATCGACGTCGGTGCGCAGCTTCACGTTGTGCGCGGCAAGCGCCTGGCTCAGTGCGCGTGCAGCCGCGACGCCGAGCACCGCACCGTCCACGCCGACCGTGCCGCCGACCGGCACGTTGCGCGCGAGCCACTCGAAGTGCGGCGCCGTTTGCTGGCCGCCGGTCATTTTCATCAGCTGAACGCCGCTGCCCGCGAGTTGCGCGTTTGCCTGTTCCCAGTAGCGGCTGTCGGTCCAGACGCCGGCGAAATCCGGTGTGACGACCAGCGTGCCGGCGGAGCCGGTGAAACCCGACAGCCATTGCCGCCCCTGCCAGCGGCCCGGCAGATATTCGGATAGATGCGGGTCCGCGGACGGCACCAGATAGGCGGCGACGCCTTCACGCGCCATCGCGCTGCGCAGGGTGGCAAGGCGTTCGGGAATGGAAGAGGTTTCGGGAAGTCGGGCATTCATCGGAGTCACCTGCAATTATTCATCGACGGGAAAGCAAGCCGACCGTCACGGCAACGGCAATTAACGCGATGGCGGTGCATACCGGCCATTCGAGCAGACCGCCGTCATGAAAGAGTCCGATCACATTTCCGGCCATACGCGCGACGGCCGCCCCGAGCAGGCCGGCCAGCAATGCGACCCACCAGCGGGCGCGGCTCGCTCGCCGCAAAGGATGGAACCACCAGCCCGCGAGTCCAATCACTGCGCCCAGCACCACGATTCCGGGCCACCCCATTAGCAGCCAGTCTCGCGCGGTTTAGGATTCGTCTCATGGGCGCAAGGGACCAGGACAGCTAGCATTTTTGTCTCATTAACTATAGAAGTCGGCACGGCGCTTTCCGCATAGCGGTTGAGTTTAGGGGTCGGGATGACGTTAGGCAAGCTGTAAGCCTCACGAAAACGCCTGGTTGCGGGCATCGCCGGCTGAACACGAGACATGCGAATCGCCCTGATCGAGCCGGACCTGAAATACGCGAAGCTGGTATCGAGGCTCGTGTTTGCCGGCGGTCACATGTGTCAGCACTTCGGCGCGAGCGCGTCGTTTCTCGAACGGGCGCCGGACGAGTTCTTCGATCTGCTCATCACCGAGAGCTGGGCTGGCGACCATCCCGCTGAAGACGTGATTCCACGCGCCCGCGCCATTCTGCCCGGCTTGCCGGTGATCGTGCTGATGTCGGAACCGCGCGAAAGCGAAATCGTCGCCGCGCTGAACGCCGGCGCGGACGATTGCGTCACCAAACCGGTTCGTGGGCCCGAAATGCTCGCCCGGGTCGACGCGCTGTTGCGCCGTACGGGACTGCGGCGGCCGCTGAACCGCCGGCGCGACGTCATTGCCGGCTATTCGTTCGACACCGCGAATTTTTCGGTCACATTTCGCGAGCAGACGGTCGCCCTCACACCTAAAGAGTTCCGTTTTGCGTTGCTGCTGTTCAGCAATCTGTCGCGGCCCGTGTCCCGGGCGTATATTCTCGAAACGGTCTGGTCACGGCGCCGCGACGTCAGATCGCGTACAGTGGACACGCACGCGTCCCGGGTGCGCAGCAAACTGGAATTGCGGGCCGAGCGTGGCTTCTGCCTGACGCCGCTGTATGGTTACGGCTACCAGCTCGACGCGATCCCCGCAGAGGCGGTGACAGAGACCGGTTGACGCGGCGGCGATGTAAGAATCGTGAAAACGCTATAATAATGGGCTGAACCACCGCTTCCCCACATGCAGCTTCTAACGATCGGAATCAATCACCACACTGCGCCTGTCGCCTTGCGCGAACGCGTGGCGTTTCCGCTCGAACAGATCAAGCCCGCGCTGGACACGTTCAAGAACGTCTGGCTGGGTCACACGGCGCGCACTGCGCCGGAAGCAGCCATTCTCTCCACTTGCAACCGCACTGAACTTTACTGCGCGACCGACGACCAGGCTGCGCGGGAAGCCGCCATTCAGTGGCTGTCGAAATACCACAATCTGCCGGTCGAAGAACTCGCGCCACATGTGTACGCGCTGCCCCAATCCGAAGCGGTGCGCCACGCGTTCCGCGTCGCGTCGGGTCTCGATTCCATGGTGCTCGGCGAGACGCAGATTGTCGGACAGATGAAGGATGCGGTACGCACCGCGTCTGAAGCCGGCGCGCTCGGCACGTATCTGAACCAGTTGTTCCAGCGCACGTTCGCCGTCGCGAAAGAGGTACGCAGCACCACGGAAATCGGCGCGCAGTCGGTTTCCATGGCCGCGGCCGCCGTGCGCCTCGCGCAGCGGATCTTCGACAAGGTCTCGAACCAGCGCGTGCTGTTCATCGGCGCGGGGGAAATGATCGAATTGTGCGCCACGCACTTTGCTGCGCAGCAGCCGCGCGAGCTCGTCGTCGCCAACCGCACGGCAGAGCGCGGCACGCGGCTCGCCGAACGCTTCAACGGGCGTGCCATTCCGTTGTCTGAACTGCCCTCGCGCATGCATGAATTCGACATCGTCGTGTCGTGCACGGCGTCCACGCTGCCCATCATCGGGCTGGGCGCGGTCGAGCGGGCTGTGAAGGCGCGTCGTCACCGGCCCATTTTCATGGTCGACCTGGCCGTGCCGCGCGATATCGAACCCGAAGTGGGCCAGCTCGAAGACGTGTTTCTGTACACCGTCGACGACCTCGGCGCGATCGTCCGCGAAGGGAATGCATCGCGCCAGGCCGCAGTGGCGCAGGCCGAAGCGATCATCGAAACGCGCGTGCAGAATTTCATGCAATGGCTGGACGCGCGCAGCATCGTGCCGGTGATCCGCCACATGCATACGCAGGCCGACGTGCTTCGTCGTGCCGAAGTCGAACGCGCGCAGAAAATGCTCGCTCGCGGCGACGATCCTGCCGCCGTGCTCGAAGCACTGTCGCAAGCGCTCACCAACAAACTGATCCACGGTCCCACGCATGCGCTGAACCGCGCGAGCAGCGAGAACCGCGATACGCTCATCGAATTGATGAGCGGCTTCTACAAACACTCCGGTTCCTCGGAGCGTTAGCGGCGCAGCCACTGCCGAGCGTCCGCGCCATGACCCGCGAGTGGCCCGCGACGTGCTTCTGACAGGGCATCCGCCCACTCCCCTAAGTCGCCCTTGCCGGAGCCCTGCTCCGATACCCGTCCGATGAAAACGAGCATGCAACGCAAGCTCGACCAGCTCACCACCCGGCTGGCCGAACTAAACGACCTGTTGAGCCGCGAGGACGTCACCTCGAATCTCGACCAATACCGCAAGCTCACCCGCGAGCACGCCGAGCTTGGTCCGGTGGTCGAACATTACGGCCTGTGGCGCCAGGCAATGAACGACGCGGAAACCGCGCAGGAATTGCTGACCGACGCGTCGATGCGCGACTTTGCCGAAGACGAAATCCGCGCGGCCCGCGAGCGCATGGAAACGCTGGGCAGCGAATTGCAGAAAATGCTGCTGCCGAAAGACCCGAACGACGACCGCAACATCTTTCTGGAAATTCGCGCCGGAACGGGCGGGGACGAATCGGCGCTGTTCGCGGGAGACCTGCTGCGCATGTACCTGCGTTTTGCGGAACGCAACCGGTGGCAAGTGGAAATGATGTCGGCGAGCGAGTCGGATCTGGGCGGCTACAAGGAAGTGATCGTGCGGATTGCCGGCGAAGCCGCGTATTCAAAGCTGAAGTTCGAATCGGGCGGCCATCGCGTGCAGCGCGTGCCGGCCACGGAAACCCAGGGGCGCATCCATACGTCGGCGTGTACGGTTGCCGTGATGCCCGAAGCGGACGAGATCGGTGAGGTCGAGATCAATCCGGCCGATCTGCGCATCGACACGTTTCGCGCATCCGGTGCGGGCGGCCAGCACATCAACAAAACGGACTCAGCCGTTCGCGTTACGCACTTGCCGACGGGGATCGTCGTCGAATGTCAGGACGACCGGTCGCAGCACAAGAACAAGGATCGCGCGCTGAAGGTGCTGGCCGCGCGGATCAAGGACAAGCAGTCGCACGAGCAGCAGGCGAAAGAGGCCGCGACGCGCAAGAGCCTGATCGGCTCGGGCGACCGCTCCGAGCGCATCCGTACCTATAACTTTCCGCAGGGGCGTCTCACGGATCACCGGATCAATCTCACGCTCTATCGTCTCGACGCGATCATGGACGGCGATCTGGACGAACTGATCGCGGCGCTCGTCAGTGAGCATCAGGCGGAATTGCTGGCCTCGCTGGGCGACGCGGATTGATTCGCCGATGACTTCCGTAACAACGCCAACGCCGACGCCCACACCGGAGGCGACACCAACGCCGGCTCCAGCACCACCGCCGGCCACCCCGCGTTCACCGCAGCCCGCGCCTGCTTCGCTTACGCCGGCTGAATTGATGCGCGCGTCGCCACTGCCGCCGCTCGAAGCGAGAATTCTGTTGGCGCACATACTCGGCTGGCGACATACGCAACTGATCACCCGCAGCGACGAGACGCTGGAAACCACAGCGGTGCAACGGTATCGAGCGTTGGAAGCAAGGCGCGTAGCGGGCGAGCCGGTGGCGCAGCTCGTCGGGCAGCGGGAGTTTTTCGGACTTGAATTTGAAGTGACATCCGACGTGCTGATCCCTCGTCCGGAAACCGAACTGCTGGTGGACGCCGCGCTGACAGCGATAGACCCACTGGCGCACCCGCGCGTGCTCGACCTTGGCACCGGCACCGGCGCGATTGCCGTGGCGATCGCTTTCACGCGACCCGACGCGCAGGTGTGGGCGCTCGACCGCTCGGCGCAAGCGCTGGCGGTGGCCACCCGCAACGCCGCCCGGCTGCTGGATGCAAAGCGGCGCGGCGGCGCGCTTACGCTGCTCCAAAGCGACTGGTACGCGTCGCTCGACGCGAGCCTGCGCTTTGACGTGATCGTCAGCAATCCGCCGTATATCGCGAGTGGCGATCCGCATCTCACTGAAGGCGATCTGCGCTTCGAGCCGCGCGGCGCGCTAACCGACGAAGCCGACGGCTTGAGCGCGATTCGCACGATTATTGCCGGCGCGCCGGGCCTTCTCGCCCCCCAAGGCGTGCTGTGGATCGAACATGGTTACGACCAGGCGCAAGCGGTGCGCACATTGCTTTCGGCGGGCGGCTTTTCAGAAGTACGGTCCGAGCGCGATCTCGCCGGGATCGAACGAATGAGCGGTGGCCGCCTCGCGGGCTAGGCGTCGATTCGCGTCACGTCCATCCTGCGGGTAGGGTCAATGCCGCGCCCGGCCGGCCGTCCTGAAATCCGCTATCATTTCAGCCTATTCCCTACACATCACGGAACCGCAAGGTCAGTCATGGATACGCAACAACGCATCAAGCAAATCGTCGACGAGAACAATGTCGTCCTCTTCATGAAGGGCACCGCCCAGTTCCCGATGTGCGGCTTTTCGGGTCGCGCTATCCAGATCCTGAAGGCGTGCGGCGTCGGCGAAATCAAGACCGTCAACGTGCTCGAAGACGACGAAGTCCGCCAGGGCATCAAGCAGTTCTCGAACTGGCCGACCATTCCGCAGCTCTACGTGGGCGGCGAATTCATCGGCGGCTCCGACATCATGATGGAAATGTACGAGTCGGGCGAACTGCAGCAGCTGTTTGCCGCGGCCTGACCGGTCGCAGTCGACCGTTCGATCCGACACGGCGCCGCAAGCCATGGAAACACGCGCTGCGGTGCCACGCCGGCTGATCGTCGCGATCACCGGCGCGACCGGCGCCATTTACGGCATCCGGCTGCTCGACACGTTGCGCAAGCTCGGCGGCGTCGAAAGTCATCTGCTGATTTCCAGCGCAGGCTGGCTCAACATCCAGCACGAACTCCAGTTGAGCAAGGAAGACGTGCATCCGCTCGCGGATGTCGTCCATTCGGTGCGTGACGTCGGCGCGAGCATTGCATCCGGCTCGTTCGCCACCGAAGGCATGATCGTCGCGCCCTGCTCAATGAAGACGCTTGCGAGCGTCGCTCACGGTTTCTCCGACAACCTGATTACGCGCGCCGCCGACGTGACGCTCAAGGAACGTCGCCGCCTCGTGCTGATGGTGCGTGAAACACCGTTCAATCTCGCGCACCTGCGCAACATGACGGCCGTCACCGAAATGGGCGGCGTGATCTTTCCGCCGCTTCCCGCCTTCTACAATCAGCCTGCGTCGATCGACGAGATGGTCGATCACAGCGTCGCGCGCGTGTTGGACCTGTTTGCGCTCGGACCGACGATGTCGCCCGCGTGGGCTGGACTGCGGGACGCGCAAGGCTAGACTCGCCGCAGCTTGCCGCCACACCACTAGCGTGACACGCAGGGGCGTGCGGGAGCGCGTCGCGATTCCAAACATCCGCGACACAATCAAATCCGTTTTCGGCCGTTTATGGAACGGTGGTGCGCGCCTATATTGGTAGCAACCGAACTTTCGCGCGACGCAACCCGCAGTCGCGCCGCCACCATGACCCGTCTGCCTTCGCTATTTCTATCTCACGGCGCGCCGACGCTGCCGATCGACCCTTCGTTGCCGTCGGGCGAGTTCGCGGTGCTGAGCGCGCAGCTGCCGCGTCCGGAAGCCGTGCTGCTACTGTCCGCCCACTGGGGAACGACGCGGCCCGTAGCCAGTACCTCGGCCAAACCGGAGACGATTCACGACTTCTACGGCTTTCCGCGTCAGTTGTACGAGATTCAGTATCCGGCGCCGGGCGCGCCCGACGTCGCCCGTCGCGCGGCCGTACTGCTCGCTGAAAGCGGGATTCTGTCCGACGTGCAGCCGCACGGACTCGACCACGGCGCATGGGTGCCCATGCTCCTGATGTTTCCGGACGCCGACGTGCCGGTCGCGCAGCTGTCAATCCAGCCGAATCTGGACGCGGCGCATCATTTCCGGGTCGGTCGTGCATTACGCGCGCTGAAGGCCGACGGCGTCATGGTGATCGGCTCCGGCCAGATCACGCACAACCTGCGCGCTGCGGACTTCTCCGCGCGTCCGGAAGACGCTGATCCACGCGTCGCGGAGTTCACCGACTGGTTCGAAGAGAAACTGGCCGCGCATGATCTGGACGCGCTGCTCGACTATCGTCGTCAGGCGCCTCACGCCGTACTCATGCATCCGACCGACGAGCATCTTCTGCCGGTCTTCGCCGCATTGGGCGCCGCGGACGACGATTACTCGCTCGCGATCCAGTCGCTCGGCACCTATCAGCGGTCGCTCGCCATGACGAATTACGTGTTCGGCACCGCCTGACAACCGGACGCGCGTTAAGTCGAATCGCTGCACGCCGCCAAATGAAAAGCCCGCCTGAGCTTCCACTCAGACGGGCTTTTTTCTATCAGCCGGACCGAAATCCGGCAGCAGATTCAAGCGCGAAAACTTAATGGGCGTTGATCCCTTCGAGCACTTCGTCGTGTTCGGCGCGCTCGTCCAGATAGTCCGAGCGGTAACCGCTGTGAACGCCCCAGTAGTAGAACGCCAGCGAGAACGCGATCACGACGAGCATGTCCCAGCCGTACGGAATGATGTCGCGGCCACCAAACTGCTTGCTGCCGATGACCGACAGAACCGCCATGACCGGCAGATACGCGACCAGCCACCAGGCGGCCTTCAGATCGCGTCCCCAGCCGGCGAAACCCGACTTCGCCTGGAAGTAAAAGTAGACCGGCAGCGCAACGACCATCAGCAGAATGATTTCGCCCGTGAGCGGCCACTTCGCCCAGTACAGGATTAGCGACGCGCAGACGAACGCAAACGGCGCGATGATATTCATACCGGCGATATGCAGCGGGCGCTCGAGATCCGTCGCCGCGCGGCGCAGCGCCATCAGGCTGATCGGGCCAGTCAGGTACGAGATCACCGTCGCAACCGAGATCACCGCCGCGAGCGAGCTCCAGCCACGGAAAAAGAACATGAAAATGAACGACACGAGCAGGTTGAACCACATCGCTTGCCGCGGCACGCCGTAGAACGGGTGCACGTTGCCGAACATCTTCGGCATCGTGTTGTTGCGCTCCATTGCGTAGATCATGCGGCTCGTGGTCGCCATGTAGGTCGTGCCAGTGCCGCTCGGGCTGACGAATGCGTCCACATAAAGCAGGATGGCGAGCCAGTTCAGATTCAGCGCGATCGCCAGCTCCGCGAACGGTGAAGCGAAGTTGAAGTGGCTCCAGCCCTTCATCACGTCGCCCGGGCTCACCGCGCCGATGTAGGCGATCTGCAGCAGTACGTAAATCACCAGCGCGAGCAGAATCGAGCCGATCACCGCGAACGGTACGCTCTTTGCAGGATTGCGCGCTTCACCGGCCAGGTTGATCGGGCTTTGGAAACCGTTGAACGCAAACACGATGCCGCTCGTTGCGACCGCAGTCAGCACCGCTGACCAGCCGTACGGCGCAAACGTGCTGACTTCACCGAAGTTTTCTTTATGGAAGCCGGTCAGCATCAGGCCAAGAATGGTTGCGCCCGGAATCACAAACTTGAAGACCGTAATAGCAGAATTGGCACGCGCGAACAGTTTTACGCCCCAGTAATTCAGCATGAAATAAACGATCACCAATGCCGCCGACAACAATAACCCAGTACTGGTTAATGATCCGTCGACGAATAGCGCATGCGCCCAAGGGTAAGGCCACGTGCTCATATATTGAATGGACGCTTCCGCTTCGATTGGAATCACCGAGACAATTGCGATCCAGTTGGCCCATGCGCTGATGAAGCCGACCAATGCGCCGTGCGAATAGCGCGCGTATCGGACCATACCGCCGGACTCCGGGAACATCGCGCCAAGTTCGGCATAGGTCAGTGCAATCGCGAGAATCACGACCGCGCCGATCACCCATGCACATATCGCTGCAGGACCGGCAATCTTTGCGGCCTTCCAGGCGCCGAACAGCCAGCCCGATCCGATGATCGAACCCAAGCCCGTCAGCATCAGCGCGACCGGCCCGATGTTCCGTTGTATAGAACTATTCACGTCTTCTCCTTGTAGGCCTGTCGGCGCCTGACGCCGGGTCCGTGCCTATGCAAAATTACAGCTGAATCATGTCGGCACCGCCTACGCTTTGCGGCAGTAAGACAGGTGACGTTCACGATCGCGACGTTCCTGACTTGAGCAGGTGCAACCGGCGCGCGGCGCGTAGTTTAACGGTTGCACCCTGTCGATGCAGCGAAAGTTAGGGTTCTCCCTAGTAAGAATTTCAGATAAATTAGGACGGGCCGCAAGCTTTGTAAGCAATTTTTACGCCTGCTCGCAAAAAGATCGTAAAGATGGCGCCGGATGGTTGACCTTCTCCCGAAATCGCCGTATAACGTTCGGGCAGGATTTCAAGCGGCGAGTGAATTGGTCTTTCGTAGTTCGCCCATCAACGGTACTCCGGTTGGTCCCATTACCCCCTTCCTTGATTTTCATGCACCCTCTGGGCTTCGGCCTTATTCACCATCTTTAGGAACAAGTAATATGGAAACCGGTACCGTCAAGTGGTTCAATGACGCTAAGGGCTTTGGCTTCATCACGCCGGACGGCGGCGGCGAAGATCTGTTCGCGCATTTCTCGGAAATCCGCACGGAAGGCTTCAAGACGCTGCAAGAAAACCAAAAGGTCACGTTTGAAGTCAAGACGGGCCCGAAGGGCAAGCAAGCTGCTAACATCAAGCCGGTGTAAGCAGGCAGGCTTCCTTCTGGACGCAAAAAAACCCCGCCTCGGCGGGGTTTTTTATTATTACCACAACTGCAGACGGTGATTATCTTCGCAGTATGCGACTGGTAATCGGCGGTTATCCAAACACCCGCCGCGCGTGAATACCCAAGCCGGTTGCAACGCTCGCGAGACGGTCGCCAAATACCGCTTTCGCATCGGGAAAGGCTGCCGCCAATGCGCCGGATAAAAACGCCAATCCGGTCGAGCCACCGGTGAAGTAAATCGCGTTCACATCGCGCGGCGCAACGCCGGCGGCCTGCACCGTATCACGCGCCGCCTGCACGATTCGCAGCGTTTCTTCATGGCCGGCTTTGATCAACTGCGTTTCGTCGAATGCGAGTCGCAGGTCATCTTCCACTTCGTCGAGATCGATCACGGTCTCGCCGCCCGCCGCGACGCCGATTTTCGCCTCTTCCGCATGCGCTGCCAGGGCGTGCCCCAGGCGCCGGTTCACGACGCGCATCAACCGGTCGTGATGCTTGGTCTCGGTGAACAGATGCCGCATGAGCGCGAGTTCGCTGACGCGCTTGGGCGCGTAGACGGTATTGATCAGATGCCAAGTCGCCAGATCGAAATAGACGCGGTTCGGGATTTCGCGACCTTCGGGATCGAGCGCCTGATAGCCGAGTTCGCGCAGCACCGTCGTCAATTCGACGCGGCGGTCGAAATCCGTGCCCGCGACGTGTACGCCATGATGCGCGAGCACGTCATCCTTGCGCTCGACGCGCTTCATTCGATCCGGCCCGACGCGCACCAGCGAAAAGTCCGATGTACCGCCGCCAATATCGGCCACCAGTACAAGCCCTTCTTCCGTCAGATGCGATTCGTAGTCGAACGCGGCGGCGATCGGCTCGTACTGGAAGTGAATGTCTCTGAGCCCCACCGAGCGCGCCGCCGCCTCGAGTTGCTGTTGCGCCATGCGATCGGCACGCGGATCGTCGTCGACGAAAAAGACCGGGCGGCCCAGCACCGCGCGGCTGATCGCGCCCCCTGCGCTTTTCTCGGCTGAGCGCTTCAGATGGTCGATGAAGATGGCGATGACTTCGGTGTACTTGATGGCCGAGCCGTTACCGAGGTCGGTGGAATTCTCGGCAAGCGGCGATCCGAGAATGCTCTTCATGGAGCGCATCAGGCGTCCATCATAGCCGTCGATGTACGCGGCCAGCGCCGCGCGCCCGAACTCGCGGGTGTTCTCGTCGGTGTTGAAGAAAACGGATGTGGGCAGCGTGGTGTACGCGCCTTCGACCGGCGCGAGTTTCAGCGCGCCGTCGTGGTTGGGCACGGCGACAGCCGAATTGGAAGTACCGAAGTCGATCGCGCAATAGTTCATGGCAGGAATCGCCGCTCACGGCTGGCGCGGACAGAAAGGGGAGCGGCTTTGTATCACGAAAGTCCGACCAGCATCAACTGAGGCTTTTGCGGTGCCCGCAACCACGCAAAAGCCCGGCACAACGGAACAAAACTTGCTCTTTTCGACAGGATACGCCGCCAATGAACCATCTTCAGGAGAGTTGAAGCAATGAGCGCGCCGCCCACCGCCGCAGCACACGATAAAAACGCCGGCGTGGTCGAAACCGACCTGCCTTCACGCCTCGATCGCCTGCCGTGGGGCCGCTTCCACTCGCTGATCATCGTGGCCTTGGGTGTGACGTGGTTACTCGATGGCCTAGAGGTGACGCTGGCAGGCGCGGTAGCCAGCGCGTTGAAATCGAGCCCGGCGTTGCGCTTTACCAACGCCGATGTGGGACTCGCCGGGAGCGCGTACATTGCCGGCGCAGTGATCGGTGCACTCGGCTTCGGGTGGCTCACCGACCGCCTGGGGCGCCGCAAGCTGTTTTTCATCACGCTTGCGCTTTATCTGGCGGCGACGGCGGCCACCGCGCTGTCGTGGAATCTGACCACGTTTCTGCTGTTCCGTTTTCTGACAGGCGCAGGCATAGGCGGCGAATACACCGCGATCAACTCGACGATTCAGGAATTCACCCCGGCAAGAGTGCGGGGCTGGACCGATCTTGGCATAAACGGTACGTTCTGGATCGGCGCGGGTCTGGGCGCGGCCGGCTCGCTAGTGTTGCTGGATCCGGGCCTCCTGCCGGCCGACTGGGGCTGGCGTGCATGCTTTTTTATCGGCGCGGTGCTGGCGCTGGCCATTTTGCCGATGCGCATCTGGGTGCCGGAAAGCCCGCGCTGGCTGCTCACACACGGCGACGCGCAAGAAGCCCGCACGATCGTCGAAGGGATCGAAGCACGCTTTCGCAAAGAAGGCCACGTGCTCGCAGACGATGAGCTGAAACCGCTACGCCTGCGTGCCCGCGATCACACGCCTCTGCGCGAGGTGTTCGACACGCTGTTTAACGTTCATCGCCGCCGCGCGCTGGTCGGTCTGTCGCTGATGACCGCTCAGGCGTTCTTCTACAACGCGATTTTTTTCACCTACGCGCTGGTGTTGACCGACTTCTATCACGTGCCGGGCGACCATATCGGCTGGTATCTGCTGCCGTTCGCGCTGGGAAATTTTCTTGGGCCGCTACTTCTCGGCCGTCTGTTCGACGTCATCGGACGGCGCAAGATGATTGCCGCGACGTATGGGATGTCGGCGCTTCTGCTGACCATCAGCGGCTACCTGTTCGAGCAGCAGATGCTCACCGTCGTTACGCAGACAATCGCGTGGATGGTGATTTTCTTCTTTGCGTCAGCGGCGGCGAGTTCAGCGTATCTGACCGTCAGCGAGTCGTTCCCGCTCGAAATCCGCGCGCTGGCCATCGCGGTGTTCTATGCGTTTGGCACGGCGCTCGGCGGCATCGTCGGCCCGGCTTTTTTTGGGCGCCTGATCGACTCGCATCAACGTGGCGAAGTGTTCGTCGGCTATCTGGTCGGCTCGGCGCTCATGTTGGGCGCAGCCGTCATCGCGGCGATCTGGGGCGTGGATGCCGAGCGCAAATCGCTGGAATCCGTCGCTGCACCGCTTTCCAGCGTCGCCGGGGACGCGCCTGACACGAACCGCGCGAGCGCCGGAAACACCGCAAGCGCGGCCAGCGGCGTGCAATAAAAAACGCGCGGCTCGACGCCGCGCGTTGTCACTTCTGTCGCTCAAGCAGAAATTCAGAACGCCTTTTTCCACCCGCCGGCGTAGGCGATATCAGCGAGCGGCAAACGCTGGCGCACCGACTTTTCGCGCTCGCGCAACACCGGATCCAGTTTGTCGATGTCGCCATAGTGGCCGAGCGAAATGATCGCGATGACCTCGACGTCGTCAGGCAGCTTGAATGCGGCGCGGAACGCATTGGGGTCAAAGCCGCTCATCTGGTGCGCGGCAAGCCCGAGCGCATGCGCCTGCAGAACCAGCGACATCGCCGCGGCGCCCGCGTCGTACTGAGCGGTGCGGTTGACTTCGCCCTTCGTATTCAGCGTGTGGGCGGTCACCGCGATCAGCACCGGCGCCGGCGCATTCCAGCCCTGATTGAACGGCACCAACGTGGCGAATGCCTGCTTGAACGACACTTCGTCGACGCTGCGGTCGAACACGAGAAAACGCCACGGCTGGACGTTGTACGAAGACGGCGCCCACCGTGCCGCTTCGAGTACGGCGTGCAGCTGGTTGCGGCTGATCGGCTCGCTCGAATACGCGCGCGGGCTCCAGCGGCCGGCAATCAACTCGTGAATGGCAACTTCGGTAGGGGCGGGTTTGTTGAACATGCTCTCTTCTCTCGGTCGGAATTCATGAACGGCGGGCAGCGGCCCGGGCCACATAGCATAACCGGGCTTGGTCGCGCATGCTCCAACAAACGAGCAGTTCGTTTTCGCTGCGCATGCAAAAGAAAACGGCCCCGTTCGGGGCCGTCCGCCTGTTGCAGCGCTCGTGGCCATGTCATGCCCACACGCTTCGCCTAGCGCGCATTCACACTGTCTGAGGTTCGGGCACTTTGGCCGGCCGGTTGATTCGCAGCACGATAAAAGCAGCGACGATGCACAGGCCGCCCGAGATCATCGATGCCACCGTGTATGTGCCGAGGCTCGCGCGCAGCATGCCGGCGCCGAGTGCTGCGAAAGCTGCGCCGAGCTGATGGCCGGCCACAACCCAGCCGAACACGACGGGCGCCGATTCCTTGCCGTAGACGTCGGTTGCAAGACGCACGGTGGGCGGCACGGTTGCGATCCAGTCGAGCCCGTAGAACACGGCGAAAAGCGGCAATCCGAAGAAGTCGATGCCAAACGCGTGCGGCAGATACATCAACGAAAGCCCGCGCAGCCCGTAGTACCAGAACAGCAACACGCGGCTATTGAACCGGTCCGAGAGCCAGCCCGACAACGTCGTGCCGAACAGATCGAAGACGCCCATCGCGGCGAGCAGCGACGCGCCTTGCACTTCGGTCATCCCGTAGTCGCCGCACATCGCGATCAGGTGAGTGCCGATATACCCATTCGTGCTTGCACCGCAAATGAAGAAGCTGAAAAACAACAGCCAGAAATCGCGCGTCTTACTCGCCATGGCGAGCGTGCCGAACGCAATGGCAAGCGGATTCTGCTTCGTGACGGTGGTGGCGATCGGCGAATCGGCCGGCTCGCCATAGGGGCGCAGTTCAATGTCGGCCGGGCGTTCCGGCAGGAGAAACGCCACGAGCGGCAACACGATTGCTGCCGCGACGGCCACCACCCATACGACCTGACGCCACCCGTGGTGCTCGGCGATGGCGGCAAGCATCGGCAGGAACACGAGTTGGCCGGTCGCGGAACTCGCGGTAAGCAGCCCCATGACGAGGCCGCGACGCGTCGTGAACCAGCGCGTGACGACGGTTGCCGACAGCGACAAGGCCGCGACGCCCGTGGAGCCGCCCACCATCACGCCCCAGATCAGCACCATTTGCCAGGGGTGCGTCATCAGCGAAGACAAAGCGACGCCCGCCGCCATCGTGGCAAGCGCGGCCAGCAACGTCGGACGCACGCCGAAGCGCTGCATGGCCGCCGCTGCGAACGGCCCCATCAACCCGTAAAGCGCGATGTTGACAGAAATGGCGAGCGAGATCGTGGCGCGGCTCCAGCCGAACTGGTGTTCCAGCGGCACCATCATCACGCTCGGCGTAGCGCGCGTGCCGGCCGCGGCGAGCAGCACCAGAAACACCACTGCAACGGTCAACCAGCCGTAGTGGAAACGTCCGCCAATCAGTCTCGCAGCCCAGTTCATTGGTTCTCCAATCGGCGCCTGTCCCGCAGGCGGCTCGCATTGATACGACTTCATTAAGGGACTTGTGACAGGTCAGTCACAATAGTGTTGCGATGGTAGTGACCGCTCTGTAACATGTCAAGGTGTCAAATTCAGTCAAGGCGGTCGCGTATGTCGAACCACGAAACCTCAAGGCCAGCGAGCGTGCGCCGACCACGCATCGCGCCGACGTCCGGCGCTCAGGCGCAGCAGCATCTGCTCACAGCCGCGGAACACCTGTTTTATCGGGAAGGCGTACGCGCGGTAGGAGTCGACGCTGTCGTCGAGCGGGCCGGCGTGAACAAGATGAGCTTGTATCGTCAATTTTCGTCGAAAGACGATCTGGTTCTCGCCTATCTGAAGCGCAAGGATGAAAGCTTTTTTGGCTACGTCGAGCGAAGCTTTGCGAAGCATCCCGGCGAGCCCGCGAAACAGCTTCAGCAATGTTTCGATGATCTGGCGATGCGCGCGTCGGTGGACGATTATCGCGGCTGCCCGTTCGTCAACGTGGCCTGCGAGTTTCCGGAGATCGATCATCCCGTGCGGCAATTCGTGTCTGACAACAAGGCGCGGCTGCTCGCACGGCTGAACGAGCTGGCAACTGCGGCCGGTGCAGACGACCCGGCGGCCCTGGCCGATGCGCTCGGTTTGCTGATTGAAGGCGTGTACGCGGCCAGTCAGACTTACGGGCCGGGTTGCGGCCCGATCCTGGCCGCGCCGAAAATCGCTGCGCGCCTGATCGCCGCCGCTTGCGCTCCGGCAAACGTAGGTTGAATTTCGTGGCGAAGGCGTTTCCGCAGTAGCCCGGCTAGTTCGCGGTCTAACGCTGCAACGGTTCGTCGGCCTTAAAATGGCGCTTTCCTTTCATTGCCGCCGTCCGCCATGTCTTCGCCTGATTCTCACGATGCTGTGATTGCCTTGACCCGTCACTGGCTGACGCACGCGGTCATCGGTCTGAACTTGTGTCCGTTTGCGAAGGCGGTCTACGTGAAGGAGCAGATCCGCTACGCAGTGAGCGACGCCACCGACATGGAAGGCGTGCTGACCGACCTCGAAGCCGAACTTCAAACGCTCAAGGCGGCCAGCGCTGACGAGATAGATACGACGCTTCTGATCCTGCCTCGAGCGCTCCCCGACTTTCTCGACTACAACGACTGCCTGTTTTTCGCTGACAGAATGCTTAAGCAGCTCCGGCTGGAAGGCGAAATCCAGGTGGCGAGCTTTCATCCGCTTTATCAATTCGAAGATAGCGAGCCGGACGATATCGAGAACTACACGAATCGCGCGCCGTATCCGATCCTGCATTTGCTGCGTGAGGACAGTATCGAGCGCGCCGTCGACGCATTTCCGGACGCCGAGGCCATTTACGAACGCAATCAGGAAACCTTGCGCCGCATCGGCCTTGCCGGGTGGAACGAGCTGATGAAGCGCTAGACGCGCCGGCGCGTGTTCATGGCAGGCGCACAGCCCACTCGTGGACGCTCACTTAGGCTGGAACGAAAAACCGCTCTTTCAGTTCCTCGATGCCGAGCGTGGTCATGACCTCATTGAGCCGTTCGGCCGGCCGCCGGCGCGGCAGATCCTTGAACTGGGCAATGATCAACTCGTTTTTCATCGAATGTTCCCAGCCCACCAACTCAGTCACGCTGACCTGATAGCCGTGCGCCTCGAGCTGCAGACAGCGCAGCACGTTCGTAATCTGACTGCCGAATTCGCGAGTGTGGAGTGGATGCCGCCAGATTTCTGTGAGTGCGTTGCCGAGCGATTTGCTCTTGTTCTGACGCAGTACGCCCGCCACCTCCGCCTGGCAGCACGGTACGACCACGATATATTTCGCGCGCCTTTGCAGCGCGAAGCGAAGTGCGTCGTCTGTTGCCGTATTGCACGCGTGCAGCGCCGTGACAATGTCGATTTCGGCCGGCAGGCGGTCTGACGTGATGGATTCCGCCACCGACAGATTCAGGAACGACATTCCCTTGAAACCGAGCCGTTCGGCGAGCTCTTCGGAGCGCGCGACCAGTTCTTCGCGGGTTTCAATGCCATATATGTGCGAAACACCACCCGCGGCATCCTGAAACTCCTTGAAGAACAGGTCATACAGGATAAAACCTAAATATGACTTGCCGGCGCCGTGATCGACCAGCGTCACGCTGCCCTGCGTGTCTTTGAGATCCTTCAATAAAGGCTCGATGAACTGGAAGAGGTGGTACACCTGCTTGAGCTTACGGCGGCTGTCCTGGTTCATCTTGCCGTCGCGCGTCAGGATATGCAGTTCCTTGAGCAATTCGACAGACTGATTAGGGCGGATATCGTGAGTTTTGCTGGCCATCGTACAGAGCCACCCAAGTTTGCAACGCGAACGTGCGACAGGTGACGGAAGAAAGGAAAAGTTGCTGTCAGTTTACCCAAAGTGCGACTCGCTCACAGAAAGTGCGCGCCACACCTGCAAGAAATGCCGAAAACCTGGAACACTTCATGCTCGATGAGCGGTACGCGAAGTTCCGTGGAAACGGCATCACAGTAGAAGCGCGACGGCCGGGGCCGATGGCAAAGGAGTCGCGTCCATAACAACAGACTGCCGGCCGCAGCTTGGATCACGCGAACCGAAAGCATGTGGGGAGGCCGGTCCGGGAACACGGACCGAACGTTACGTAACCAGCAGCGCGCCGCGATCATAACGGACGTGCGCTCGGAAAATAGAAGAGGCTGCGATGAACACCGTACCCAACGGAAATGTTGAACAGAAATTTCAGGAAATGCTGGCGAAGCTGACCGCCACACCCGCGTGGTCGGAAAAGCAGCAGATCGAATTGGAAATGGCCCGCGACATCTCGACAGAAATGTTGCGTCTCGCCGAGGCAATGCGTGACGGCAGCGTCGACATGGAAACCTGTCTGACCATGCTCAAGTACGCGAAAGTACTCGACTTCGTGATGACGACACTCGCATCCCGGCGCGACATCAAACCGCAAACGCTGCGGGTCATCTTCAAGCTGGCCGGCCTCAAAGTGGACGAAGCTTACCCGGGCTGAGGCCGCCTGCCTGGCAGCACGCCGCGCGGGCGACGGATGTCGTCGCTCGTACGGCTGACCTTTTCGCTTGCCGTCTCGGGCGCGAGTGTGATTGCTTCGGCTCGCGTGAGAGGTGCTTATGACGCGACGCTTGCCGTTCTTGCGCCAGTAGCGCAACGACCCGTTTAAGCGCGAGATCCGCTGCAATCGGGCGACTGCGTCTATCTCGCCGGCGGTGCGGCGCGCTCGTCGAGCGATAAACCGCCTTTGCGCCGTTTTGCTTCCGTTTGCCCCGCACGGCGCGTAATGTGAAAATGGCGCCCTTCGTGCTCGCCGGTTCGTCCCATGTCACCGCGCGTGCTGCCATTTCTGCTACCCGCAGGTCCGCATGTCATCCTCGTTCGAATCCGCCCGCGTTGCCGTAATTGGCGGCGGCCCTGCCGGTTTGATGGCCGCCGAGGCGCTGTCGCGCCAAGGCGTCCAGGTCGACGTCTATGACGCGATGCCGTCCGTCGGCCGCAAGTTTCTGATGGCGGGCAAAGGCGGCATGAATATCACGCACTCGGAGCCGCTCGAGCCCTTCCTCGACCGCTACGGCAAGCATCGCGACCTCATTGCGCCGCTGCTCGAAACGTTCGGTCCCGACGCGTTGCGGGCATGGCTGACTGACTCGGGCGTGGCAACGTTCATTGGTAGCTCGGGACGCGTTTTCCCGACCGACATGAAAGCGGCACCGATGCTTCGTGCGTGGCTGCACCGGCTGCGAGAAGCGGGCGTGCAGTTTCATATGCGTCACAAATGGACCGGCTGGGCCGACGATGATGTTGAAAACGCGCTCACGCTGCGCTTCGCGGCACCTGACGGAGAACGGATCGTGGCTTGCAACGCCGTCGTTTTCGCGCTCGGCGGCGCAAGCTGGCCACGGCTCGGCTCGGACGCTTCCTGGGTCCCGCTGTGGCAAGCTCGCGGCATCCCGGTCGAGCCTTTGCGGCCGGCGAACTGCGGCTTCGATGCAGACTGGAGCCCTTATCTGCAGGCACGCTTCGCAGGCCAGCCGATCAAGCCGGTCGCCATTTCCCTCACCGATGTAGACAAAAATGTCCACAATCGACAAGGTGAAATACTTTTGACGGAAACGGGCCTTGAAGGGAGCCTGATTTATGCGTTGTCAGCGGCGATTCGCGAGCGCATTCTTGCCGACGGCGAGGTGACCATCACGCTCGATCTGGCGCCAGGCCTGGCGTTGGAGCGTGTCGTCGCCGAGGTCACACGTCCGCGCGGCTCGCGCTCAATGTCGACGCACCTGCAAGGCCGGATCGGCATAAGTGGCGTCAAACTGGCTCTGCTGCACGAGGTTCTGTCGAAGGAAACGTTCGCCGATGCGCATGGTCTCGCGCACGCCATCAAGGGATTGCCGGTGCGCCTGACGCGTGCTCGCCCGATCGAGGAAGCAATCAGCACCGCTGGCGGCGTTTCATTCGAAGCGCTGAATTCGCAGCTGATGGTCAGGCACTTGCCGGGCGTTTTTTGCGCTGGCGAGATGCTCGACTGGGAAGCGCCAACCGGCGGCTACCTGCTTACCGCGTGTTTCGCCAGCGGGCTAGCGGCGGGACGCGGGGCGCTCGCCTATCTCGCCGCGCGAGGCGCGGCGGTCTGACCCGGAACAGGTCACGCCGCACTGCGCCGCTGCACGCGCTGACTAGCGGGCCTTGACTCTCCACAACGTCGTCATTTCGGCGGATCGTGCGGCGTGCAGCGCATCGGTTTCATCGGTCGATTTGGGATGCCGCGGGCGAATGTCGTCCCGACCCACGACCGTCAGTCCGGCTTTCTCGATCGCCTCCAGCAACCAACCACGCGTACGCAAGCCCAAATGCTCGGCGAAATCCGACATGATCAGCCAGCCCTCGCCGCCAGGCGAAAGATGCCCGGCGAGACCGTCCAGAAAACCCAGCAGCATCCGGCTTTCCGGATCGAAGATCGCATATTCGATCGGTGACGCCGGCCGTGCCGGCAGCCACGGCGGATTGCAGACCACGAGCGGCGCGCGTCCCTCCGGAAAAAGATTCGCCTCGATGACGTCGACCTGCTGACCGTAACCCAGCCGGGTGATGTTCTCACGAGCGCAGGCCAGCGCGCGCGGGTCCTGATCGGTCGCGATGATTTCCTTCACGCCGCGCTTCGCCAGTAACGCGGACAGCACGCCCGTACCCGTGCCGACGTCGAACGCCTTGTTCAGCGACGGCAGCGGCGCGCGCGCGACGAGGTCCACGTATTCACCGCGCACCGGCGAAAACACGCCGTAGAACGGATGGATACGTTCGCCCAGCGCGGGAATCTCGACACCCTTCTTGCGCCATTCGTGCGCGCCGATCAAACCTAGCACTTCGCGCAGCGACACCACGGACGGCTCGCCAGTCGGCGGCCCGTATGTTTCGATGCACGCCTGCCGCACGTCCGGCGCGCGTCGCAGTGGAATGGCGTATTCGGCGTCGAGCGGCACCAGAATCATGCCGAGCGTGCGCGCGCGCTGCGACTGCGCCTGCCTGTGCAGATTGAAAGCGTCGAGCGGTGAGTCGCCCTGCTTGCGCGGCTTGCGCTCCAGCCGTCGTGTGACTGCTTGCAGCAACTGGCGTGCGTTCTGGAAGTCGCCGTTCCAGAGCAGCGCCGTGCCTTCGCTTGCCAGCCGGTAGGCGGAGTCGGCGGTAGTCCGATCGTCGGCGACGATAACGCGTCTGGGTGGAGGCACAGAAGCTTCGGAGCGCCAACGTGCGCTACGGGGACCGTCGGCCTCGGGCCAGGTGATCGATGCGGGGCTGTTCATGTTCGGGTGGGAAGGGTGTGGCGGGGATGAAGCGATCGATCGGCACAGGGACGAGCTTGACGCCGGTACTGCGCCAGGCGCCGGGGTCCGGGAGTCGTCACCGACTGACGCCCGCATGGTACCCCGCGTGCCTGTCTCGCGGTGCGCAATTCGACTCGTCGCCGGTGACGCAACCGTTAGAACTGACGATGCAGACAAAAAAGTCCAAAATAGACAAGGTGAAAGAGATCTGGCAATTTTGGGCGGCCCCGCGTCTCACCATCCAGGTTACACCAGTGCGCAGGCATAGCGATCAGCGCTCTTTAAAGTTGGAAATAACGCAAACCGTGTTTTTTCGAACACGCAGATTAATGACTCGATTTATGCAGTATGCATACAATGCCGGCGCTTAATAATGAAACGACCAACGCCCATTCGGCTGCGATTCGCGGCTTATAATGGACACGCGGATTAAGCAGCGTTATAGTGCATCCCAACAATCGGGATTAAAACCGTCAAAAGAACCTGAGAGACCAGCCACGGTGCGGCATTCAAACCAATACAACGCCGAATCACTGCATTGCCGGCTGCGGGTGCGATTGCGCCCGCAGCCCTTATTCTTTTTAAACGCGCCCATATTAATCGCATGTCTAACTTGCCTTTCCACGCTCTTAACCTTAGGCACCGTCAAGTGCATGCTTTCAGCGACCAGCGAGTCGGTTAATTAACAATTTTCCGAAGTCGCGGATAGCAGATCAAAAACTTCCAATAAAAAACGGGGTTTCTGACTGAACAGAAACCCCGTTTCGTACTACTGGTGCCGGCTGCAGGACTCGAACCCGCCACCTCATGATTACAAGTCAAGCGCTCTACCTGATGAGCTAAGCCGGCATGAGGCCGTGATTCTACTTCATTTCACGATCTTAAGGCGAGCCCTTCCGCCAGCTTTTGTTCCATCGTCATCGGGTTGGGTGTCATCCGGGGAGCGATCGTCTTTCGCCGTCACGCTTTCCGCCGAAGACGGCTCGACGGCACGCGGAGCAGCCGGGGTGTCGCTTTCGTCCGCAAACTCGGCATCGGCGCCCGAATCCTGCGCCTCGCCGCCTGCCGACTCGACCGGGAACGCCATCCCCTGCCCGTTCTCACGCGCATAGATTGCGAGAATATTGCTGATCGGCACCTCGATCTTGTGCGACTTGCCGGAGAAACGCGCGCTGAACTCGATCCACTCGTTGCCCATTTGCAGCTGGCTCGTGGCCTCGAAGCTGATGTTCAACACGATTTCGTTGTCACGGACAAACTGACGCGGCACGCGCGTCTGGTTGTCGACCCGGACTGCGATGTGGGGCGTATAGCCATTATCCGTACACCACTCGTACAACGCGCGCAGCAGGTAAGGCTTGGTGGAAATCTCTTGCATCAACAGTCCTCTAGCCGGGCGCGGGCCCGCGCAAATTCAGGCGCGCGGCGCCCTTGCCGTGAGTCAAACCCAGGCCAATCTCAACGACGCATCACCTTTTCCGACGGTGTCAGCGCTTCGATATACGCCGGGCGGCTGAAAATGCGCTCCGCGTACTTCATCAGCGGCGCGGCGTTCTTGGACAACTCGATGCCGTAGTGATCGAGACGCCACAGGAGCGGCGCGATCGCAACGTCGAGCATCGAAAACTCCTCGCCCAGCATGTATTTGTTCTTCAGGAAGATCGGCGCGAGCTGCGTCAGCCGGTCGCGGATGGCCAGACGCGCCTTCTCGTGATTCTTCTCCGCGGCCTTGCCCTTTTCGTTTTCCAGCGTGCCGACGTGAACGAACAATTCTTTCTCGAAGTTGAGCAGGAACAGGCGAGCGCGGGCGCGCTGCACCGGATCGGCCGGCATCAGCTGCGGGTGCGGGAAGCGCTCGTCGATATATTCGTTGATGATGTTCGACTCGTACAGAATCAGGTCCCGTTCGACGAGAATCGGCACCTGACCGTACGGATTCATCACGGCGATGTCTTCCGGCTTGTTAAACAGGTCGACGTCGCGGATCTCGAAGTCCATGCCCTTTTCGAACAACACCAGCCGGCAGCGCTGGGAGAACGGGCAAGTTGTGCCGGAATACAGAACCATCATGATTTACGTTTCCTCAAAAAGCTGAAAGGCCAGCGCGCGGAAAAACCGTTCAGCAGGTTTCTCCTGGCGCCGGCCCCACGCCGGATGAACGGCGTGATTATTTGATATGTTTCCAGTACGCGGCGTTCAGTCGCCAGGCGAAAAAGCTCAGGATACCGAGGAACATCAGCACCCACACGCCAAGCTGCTTGCGGGTCTTCTGCGTTGGTTCGGACATCCACGACAGGTACGACACGAGGTCGGCCACAGCAGAATCATAATCTACCGGCGACATCGTCCCCGGAGTGACCTGCTGGTAGCCGACGAACTTGTGCACGGTCTCGCCGGTTTTTTCGTCGGTTTCGTCACCGAATTTCGCTGTACGTTGCCCCTGAAGCTGCCACAGCACGTGAGGCATGCTCACGTTTTCATACACCAGATTGTTCCAGCCTGTCGGCCGCGTATCGTCGCGATAAAAACTGCGCAGATACGTGTACAGCCAGTCTTTGCCACGTGCCCGCGCCTCCACCGACAGATCCGGCGGGCTCGCGCCGAACCACGCTTTCGCGTCGTCCGGGCGCATGGCCACGGTCATCGTGTTGCCGACCTTGTCGGTGGAAAACAGCAGATTCGCCTGAATTTCGGCCGGCGTAATGCCCAGATCGGTCAGCCGGTTGTAGCGCATCAGATTCGCGCTATGGCAATTCAGGCAGTAGTTTACAAACAATTGCGCGCCATGCTGCAAAGAAGCGAAATTTTCCGCGTTATCGGGCGCGCGGTCGAGAGGGAAATTATCGTCCGCGTGCACCGGAGCGCCCAGCACCGCAAGCAGTGTCGCGCCGATCAGCGCGCACTTCGTCAGCAGTCTTTTCATTTAGTGTTCTCCTGGCTCGCGATTAGTGAGGCTTGAACCGCACCCGTTCCGGCGGCTGCCTGAACCTCCCAAGCCTCGTCCAGAAGGGCATGCCGAGGAAAAACGCGAAGTAAATCAACGCGCAGATCTGCGCGATCAACGTCGACGCTGGCGACGGCGGTTTGGTGCCGAGAAAGCCCAGCGTCAGGAACGCGATCACGAAAATCCCGTAGAACACCTTGTGAAAAAACGGCCGGTAACGAATCGACTTGACCGGCGAGCGGTCGAGCCACGGCAGGAAAAACAGCGAAATCACCGCGCTGCCCATCACCACCACGCCCCAGAATTTCGACTCGGTGAAGGCCATGGCCAGAATCACCAGCACGGCGAGGACCGGCAGACCGATTTTCCACTTGCCGCGCGCGCGCACCAGCGCGAGCAGCCCAAGCAACGCGATGACGACCATCAGCACGATCTTGAAGGGATCCGTCGTGGCACGCAGCATTGCGTAGAACGCGGTGAAGTACCAGACCGGCGCAATTTCGGGCGGCGTTTGCAGCGGGTTGGCCGGCACGAAGTTGTTCGCTTCGAGGAAGTAGCCGCCCATCTCCGGCGCGAAGAAAATGATCGCGGCAAAGATAAGCAGGAACACTGACACGCCCATGAAGTCGTGTACCGAGTAGTACGGGTGAAACGGAATGCCGTCGAGCGGAATGCCGTCCGGGTCTTTCTTCGCCTTGATTTCGACGCCGTCCGGATTGTTCGAGCCGACTTCATGCAGCGCGACGAGGTGCGCCACCACCAGCCCGAGCAGCACGAGCGGAATCGCGATCACGTGGAACGCGAAGAAACGGTTCAACGTAACGTCCGACACCACGTAGTCGCCGCGAATCCACAGCGACAGGTCCGGCCCGATGAACGGGATCGCCGAAAAGAGATTCACGATCACCTGTGCGCCCCAGAACGACATCTGCCCCCACGGCAGCAGGTAGCCGAAGAACGCCTCGGCCATCAGACACAGGAAGATTGCGCAGCCGAAAATCCACACCAGCTCGCGCGGCTTGCGATACGAGCCGTACATGAGGCCGCGGAACATGTGCAGGTACACGACCACGAAGAACATCGACGCGCCCGTGGAGTGCATGTAGCGAATCAGCCAGCCCCACGGCACTTCCCGCATGATGTACTCGACCGACGAGAACGCGAGCGTCGAGTCGGGCTTGTAGTTCATCGTGAGGAAAATGCCGGTGACGATCTGATTGACCAGCACCAGCAGCGCGAGCGACCCGAAGAAGTACCAGAAGTTGAAGTTCTTCGGCGCGTAGTACTCGGAAACGTGCTTTTTCCAGGTGGACGTGAGAGGAAAACGCCGGTCGATCCAGCCGACCAGCCCGGTCGTCTCTACTTCATGTTCGATCGCCATTACGCTTCTCCTTTCTCGTCCTTGCCGATCACGAGGCCGGTGGCCGACGTGAACATGTAGGGCGGAATGTCGAGATTCTGCGGCGCGGGTTTGTTCTTGAAAACGCGACCGGCCATGTCATAGGTCGAACCGTGGCAAGGACACAGGAAGCCGCCTGGCCAGTCGTCTGGAAGATTGGGCTGCGGCCCCTCCTGGAAGCGTGGCGTCGGCGTGCAGCCCAGGTGGGTGCACACGGCAACGGCGACGAAAAGGTTCTTGTGGTCCGTGCGCGAACGGAACTCGTTGTTGCAGTACGCCGGCAACGGCATCGAAAACGGATTTTTGGTGTGGGGATCGGCTACTTCATTGTCGGCTTTCTGGACATCGGCCAGCATCCTGTCGGTGCGGTTGATGATCCATACCGGCTTGCCGCGCCAGGCCACGGTCTTCATGTCGCCGGGCTTGAGATCACTGATATCGACTTCGACCGGGGCGCCTGCTGCCTTGGCCTTTTCAGATGGTGCAAACGAACTAACAAAGGGTATAACGGTGGCCACGCCTCCCAGGCCACCCGCTGCGGTCGTCGCTATCAGCCAGGTACGGCGGCTGCCGTCGACGCGTTCATCTTCCTTGTCTCGCATCACACGCCCCACTTCTGAGTTGGATTTTTCCTTCACGTCGCTTCTACCGACGCTAGTTTGCGCGAATGGAGTCGCCATTTACAAGGGCTCACTACCAAAAACCGTGCGAAGCCCTTGATAAATCAGGGTTTCTCCGTACGGATCGAAGACTTTTTTGCGCGCCCTTTTAAGTGCTTTCTTCGTTATTCGTGTCTTTTTCTTCGGTAATGCGTTTTATGTGAATCCTGCCATTCAAACCGGATTAGGAATATCGATAAAAACGTGTTCGATATCGAATTGCTCGGACAGGTGCTTACCCAACGCCTGCACACCGAAGCGCTCCGTCGCATGATGGCCGGCGCCGACGAAAGCCACCCCGCTTTCCGCCGAGGTATGCATGACCGACTCCGACACCTCGCCCGTCAGATACACGTCTGCACCGGCGGTGATGGCGGCGTCGAACATGCCTTGCGCCGCGCCCGTGCACCACGCGACGCGACGCAATTCCCCGTCAGGATCGCCGAACACGAGTGGCGCGCGGCCCAGCGTCTGTTCGATTTCGGCAGTGAGGTGCGACAGTGTGATCGGCATCGGAAACGTGGCGAGCCAGCCCAGGTCGTTTTCGCCGAAGCGCGCGTCGCTGATCCAGCCCATCTTCGCGCCGATTTGCGCGTTGTTGCCGAACTCGGGATGATCATCGAGCGGCAGGTGATACGCGAAGAGGTTCAGGTCGTTGCCGAGCAGCAGTTTCAGGCGCGCGTATTTACGGCCTGTGATCTGCGGTGCTTCGTTGCGCCAGAAGTAGCCGTGGTGGACCAGCACCGCGTCCGCGCCCCAGTCGAGCGCGGCTTCCAGGAAGGCCACCGACGCAGTCACGCCGGTCGCGAGGCGGTTCACTTTGCGACGCCCCTCGACCTGCAGACCATTGGGGCAGTAGTCCTTGAAGCGCGCGGTTTGAAGGAGATTGTTCAAGTACAATTCGAGTTCGATCCGATCCATATATTCCTCTAGTCTTCAGATGCTTAGACGCTTTTGGCTGTTCTTTGCCCAAGCGGTGACCGTGCTGTTGGCGCTGATGTTCATCATCGCGACCCTCAAACCGCAGTGGCTCCAGCGTCAAGGGCAGTTCGGCAAGCAGCTTGCCGAACCGATCGTGGCCCTGCGCGAAGTCGCGCCGGGAATCGGCAGCGGCCCTGCTCAGGCGTCCTATGCGGACGCGGCGCAAAAGGCGATGCCGGCGGTCGTCAACGTGTTCTCAAGCAAGGATGGCTCGCTGCCGCCCGACCCGCGCGCCAAAGACCCGTTATTCCGCTACTTTTTCGGCGACAAGAACAACCGCAAGCAGCAGGAGCAACCCGCAGCCAACCTCGGCTCGGGAGTGATAGTGAGTTCGGAAGGTTACATTCTAACGAACCAGCACGTCGTGGACGGCGCCGATCAGATTGAAATCGCACTGGCCGACGGGCGCACCACCAACGCCAAGGTCATCGGCGTCGATCCCGAAACGGATCTGGCCGTGCTCAAGGTGAACATGACCAATCTGCCCACCATCACGCTCGGCCGCATGGACCAGACGCGCGTGGGCGACGTGGTGCTTGCGATCGGCAATCCGTTCGGTGTCGGGCAGACGGTGACCATGGGCATTGTGAGCGCGCTCGGGCGCAATCACCTCGGCATCAACACATTTGAAAACTTCATTCAGACCGACGCGGCAATCAATCCGGGCAACTCGGGCGGCGCGCTGGTCGATGTGAACGGCAATCTGCTCGGCATCAACACAGCGATTTATTCGCGCTCCGGTGGCTCGCTGGGCATTGGCTTTGCGATTCCCGTGTCGACGGCTCGAAGCGTGCTCGAAAGCATCATCACGACGGGTTCGGTCACGCGCGGCTGGATCGGCGTGGAGCCGCAGGATGTCACGCCGGAGATCGCGGAGTCGTTCGGGCTCGACCAGAAGTCGGGGGCGATCGTTGCGGGTGTGCTGAAAAACGGGCCTGCAGATCGTGCGGGTATCAAGCCGGGTGACATCCTGCTAAGTGTGAACGGCCAGGAGATCACCGACACCACGCGTCTATTGAACGTGATCGCGCAGATCAAGCCCGGCACGTCCGCGAAGGTACATCTGGTACGCAAGAGCCGTGAGCTCGATCTGGATGTGATGATCGGCAAGCGGCCACCACCGCCCAAGCAGCAGCCTGATGATAATGGCGGCGGCGGTGATCAGGACGACGATGGCGGCTAACGCGTAACGCCGCGCCGATGCTATGTAGAACAGCACCCCGTCTTCATCATCCGTTTTCGCACATCACGATCTTGCGTGCATCTTCGACGCATAGCAAAAGGGCAGTTCGGAATGAACTGCCCTTTTGCATGAGAAACAGTAAGACCTGAACCGCAAGCCGCTTAATCCGGCGCGCTGGCGTCTTGAATGGCCACGGGTTGTTTGCCTACGATCAACCGCGCCGCGATAATCCCCGCCTCGTAAAGCACAATCAGCGGCACCGCCAGAATCAGCTGCGAAAACACGTCCGGCGGCGTCACGACGGCGGAAATCACGAATGCGCCGACAATGACATACGGCCGAATTTCCTTGAGCTTTTTCAGCGTGACCAGATTCATGCGCACCAGCAACACCACCACGATCGGCACTTCGAACGTCACGCCGAACGCAATGAACATGGTCAGCACGAAGCTCAGATAATTGTCGATGTCCGTGGTCATTTCCGCGCCGAGCGGCGCGTTGTAATGCGCCATCACGCGGAAAATGGTCGGAAACACCACGAAGTACGCGAACGCCATGCCGCACAGGAACAGCGTATAGCTGCTCCCGACCAGCGGACCGACAAGCTTTTTCTCGTGCTGATACAGACCTGGCGCGACGAATGCCCAGATCTGATACAGCACGATAGGCAGCGCAATCACGAAGGCGACCATCATCGTCACTTTCATCGGCACGAAGAACGAGCCGGTGACGTCGGTGACGATCATCTTGCCGTCCTTCGGCAGATTCTGCATGAGCGGCCGCGCCAGCAGCCGGAAGATATCCGGCGCCCAATACACGAGCCCGACAAACACCACGATGACTGCAAGGCCCGCGCGAATAATACGGTCGCGCAATTCAACGAGGTGGGAAATGAAGGTCTCTTCAGTGCCTTCGTTATGGGTTTGCTGGGGGTCGCTCACGCCGGCCCTCGGTTAGAGATTGTCGTTCTGATCATCAGAAAAACCGCGTCGGACGACGCAGGGTGGCCGGCGTATGCCGCGCGACGCGCGCCGCGCCGGACTGCACGCGCGTGCGACGCGTGGTGGCTCGCTTATACCAGGTGGGCATGGCCGTTTGCCTGACGCGCCAGTTCTTGCGTTTGGGCGCAGAAGCAGGCGTGCTGGTCGGCCACGAGGTTTGGCCGATGCTGTTACTGGCGCTGTTGCCGACGTCTTCGAGCGCGCCGCCGGCAATGCTTGGCGACACAGACGTGCCCGAATTCCACGCGTCGTTCAGTTCGCTTTGGTGCTTGCGCAGATTTTCCTGAACGGTGTTTTCGACATGGCTCGCCGCCGATTCGAACTCGGTTTTCATCCGACGCAGTTCGTCGAGTTCAATTTCGCGGGTGACTTCGGACTTCACGTCGTTGATATACCGCTGCGCGCGGCCGAACAGCGCGCCGGCCGTTCGGGCGACGCGTGGCAGGCGCTCAGGCCCGAGTACGACCAGCGCGACGACGCCGATCAGCGCCATCTTGGTTAGACCGAGGTCCAGCATGAAGTGAAATGTCCGTCAGTTACGCGGGTGAACCGCGGCTTAGCGGTAATCGCTGGAACGCGGCGTCTTTTCCTTCGCTTCGACGTCCACCGCGCCGTTGCGCGGCAGTTCGCGCTGATGCGCTTCGCCGGTTGGGTCGTCGGCGTCTTTCATGCCCTCTTTGAAACCCTTCACCGCGCCGCCCAGATCGGTGCCGATATTGCGCAACTTTTTCGTGCCAAACACGAGTGCGACGATCAACAACACGATCAACCAATGCCAGATACTCAACGAACCCATGACAACTCTCCTTGACCCCCACCGCACCCAGATGCGGCGAATTCGTGCGCCTTGCGGCGTGACTTGAAGCGCTTACGCTCCATCTATACGTTGCAGCGCCTCTTCCGATTCAACCCGACGCGGAATGCCATTGTGACCAGACGATCGCGTCGGCAAAATTACAACGCCTTAAAAACAACGGCCGCGTGATCGGTGCGACCCGGGAGATGGAACCGCGCCCGTCTCCTCGCCTGTCAGCCCATTCTCTGCCACGGCCGCGGTCCGGCGAGAATGTGCGCGTGAATGTGATACACCTCCTGCCCGCCGCCGGGACCGGTGTTGATCACCGTGCGGAACCCGGTTTCGCCGCCTGTGTACGCCACGCCCAGCTGTTGCGCCAGCCGCGCGACCAGAACAAGCATTCTACCAAGCAGCGGCGCATCGCTTTCGCCGCAATTCGAGAGGGTCGCGATGTGCCTGCGCGGGATGACCAGCACGTGCGTTTCTGCGGCCGGATGAATGTCGCGGAAAGCGACGAACTCTTCGTCCTCGTGGACTTTGGTCGACGGGATTTCGCCGGCGGCGATCTTGCAGAACAGACAGTTCGGGTCGTGGCTCATCGTATTCCTGATGCTATCGGACTAAGTTGCAACGCCAGCGCCGCAGGTTCATAAGCGTTTCCGTAATAATCAGACGAAACTCAGAACCATGCACGCGGATTCGCAAGCGGCTTGTTATCGTACAGATACAGCCAGCCTTTGATAATACGGTACAACATCCAGATGCTAACTGCCCATAGCACCGGAACGCCAATCACCACGAACAACAGCGCGATACCGATAGCGTAACCAATCAGTGCCATCCAGAAAGAGCGGATCTGCCATTCGAAATGCGCTTCGTAAGGCGTGCCGACCGTGTCGGACCGTTTGACGTAGTTGATGATGATCGCAATCAGAATGGTGAGCCCACCCGTTAGCCAGTGGACCGCGTAGAGCGCATACAGCACGTGCGTCAGCGTGCGCAGACTGCGCTCGCGCTCCGGCTCGAGCGCGTTGCGATAGACCGGCGGTGGGTAGCTCTCGTGCGACTGTTCCATGCTTGCGTCCTCCCGGGGTGCGCTCAGATGCGGATCAGATACGGATCAGATGCGTTCTGTCCGATGTGGACGCGCACGCGCGCCACTTCAAGACACCGCGCACGAAATCAGTCGCCGTTCTGCTCGCGCTCGCGGCTTTTGCGCAGCGCTTTCTCCTCGATGCCCGACATGCCCTCGCGGCGTTCGAGTTCGGCGAGCACGTCGGCGGGACTCAGATCGAAATGCGACAGCATCACGAGGCAGTGGAACCACAGATCGGCCACTTCGCCGACCAGCGCTTTCGGCGCGGCGCCGTGGCGCGCATCCTTGGCGGCCAGCACGACTTCGGTGGCCTCTTCGCCGATCTTCTTGAGCACGGCGTCGTCGCCCTTGTGAAAGAGGCGCGACACGTACGACACGTCTGGATCACCGCCCTTGCGGCTGTCGATGATCGCGGCGAGCCGCAACAGCGTGTCGGTCGTGGACGAAGCGGATTGCGGAGATTCGGTCAATTGCGTCATTTGTAGATCGTTTCAGGGTCTTTCAGCACGGGATCGACGGCGACCCACCCGCCCTCTTCCGCCGAGCCTTCGAATTTCTGGAAAAAGCACGAGTGGCGGCCGGTGTGGCATGCAATACCCGACACCTGCTCGACTTTCAGCAGTACGACGTCTTCGTCGCAGTCGAGTCGCACTTCATGCACATGCTGCACGTGGCCGGATTCCTCGCCCTTGAACCACAGGCGCTGACGGGAGCGCGAAAAATACACCGCGCGCCCCGTTTCGACGGTTTTTGCCAACGCTTCACGGTTCATCCACGCGAACATCAACACGTCGTTCGTCGTGGCTTCCTGCGCGATCACCGGCACGAGGCCATTCGCGTCCCATTTCACCTTGTCGAGCCAGTTTACTGCCGAGGGATTCACCACGTTACAACCTCACCGAAATGCCCTGATCGGCCATGAAGCGCTTGGCCTCGCCAACCGTGTGCTCGCCATAATGGAAGATACTGGCAGCCAGCACGGCATCGGCATGACCGTTTTTGATGCCGTCTGCGAGATCCTGCAGGTTGCCCACGCCGCCTGATGCAATGACCGGAATTGGCACGGCGTCGGACACCGCCCGGGTGAGCGCAAGGTCGAAACCGCTCTTGGTGCCGTCGCGGTCCATGCTGGTCAGCAGGATTTCCCCGGCGCCCAGATCGGCCATCTTGCGCGCCCATTCGACGGCATCCAGCCCGGTGGCTTTTCGGCCGCCATGCGTGAACACTTCCCAGCGCGGCGTTTCGCCGTCGGGCGACACGCGCTTCGCGTCGATCGCGACGACGATGCACTGCGAACCGTATCTGTCCGTGGCGTCCTTTACGAGTTGCGGATTTGCCACCGCCGACGAGTTCATGCTGATCTTGTCCGCACCCGCGTTCAGCAGACGCCGCACGTCTTCGACGGCGCGCACGCCGCCGCCGACCGTCAGAGGAATGAACACCTGCGAGGCGACGGCCTCGATAATTGGCAGGATCAGGTCGCGCTGGTCCGAGGTGGCGGTGATGTCGAGGAACGTGAGTTCGTCCGCGCCCTGATCGTCGTAGCGCCGGGCGATTTCGACCGGATCGCCGGCGTCGCGCAGTTCGACGAAGTTGACGCCTTTAACCACGCGTCCCGCCGTGACGTCGAGACAAGGGATGATGCGTTTAGCTAGAGCCATGATCTTGCAATTCTGCCATTACCGCTGATGGGGCCGCCCGTTTCAGACTGCAAACGAACGGTACGGAGCCGGCGCGGCCGGCATGCGTTGCGCATGGAAGCGGCGCCATCGCCGCGCACGCCGCCGCGTTGCGCCCTGTTGATACGCCGCGACGCGGGCGAGTGAAAGCGCGCGGTGGGTCGTACCTGGGTCGCGCCGCGGGTCGTCGCCGCCGATACCGTGGCCGGTGCCCGAATCTACACGTGCCGCATGGATGAGTCAGTGGGCGAGCCGAACGAGCCGCTCATGTACGCCCGTCTTCGCCACCGGACGCACAAGTAGCACGTTAGCCTCAGGCGTCGTCCGATTCGCGCAAACGGTCAGCGAGTGTCTGCGCGGCCGCGAAGTCGAGATCGCCTGAATAGATTGCACGGCCGCAGATCACGCCTTCAATGCCTTCATCTTCGACCTCGCAGAGCGACTCGATGTCCGTCAGGTTCGACAAACCACCGCTCGCGATCACCGGAATCCGCACCGCGCGCGCGAGGCGTACCGTGGCCTCGATATTGATGCCCTGCAGCATGCCGTCGCGGCCAATGTCGGTGTAGATGATCGACTCGCAGCCGTAGTCCTCGAACTTGCGCGCGAGATCGGCCACTTCGTGACCGGTCAGCTTGCTCCAGCCGTCGGTGGCCACCTTGCCGTCCTTGGCGTCGAGACCCACGATGATATGACCGCCGAACGCCGTGCATGCGTCCTGCAGAAAGCCGGGATTCTTCACCGCCGCCGTGCCGATGATGACATACGACAGACCGTCGTCGAGATAGCGCTCGATCGTGTTCAGGTCGCGAATGCCGCCGCCGAGCTGAACGGGAATCTCACCGCCCACTTCGTCGATGATCGCGCGGATCGCGTCTTCATTTTTCGGCTTGCCGGCGAACGCGCCATTCAGATCGACGAGATGCAGCCGGCGCGCGCCGCGGTCGACCCAATGCCGGGCCATTGCCGCCGGTTCCTCGGAAAATATCGTCGCCTGGTCCATATCGCCCTGCTTGAGGCGTACACAGTGACCATCTTTCAGGTCGATGGCGGGAATCAGCAGCATAGCAATCGGGTGTTGTGTGGGAATGGGTTGATGGTCGGCGGCAGCGGCTGATTGTCCAGCCCTCCGGAACGCCGTTTCGCTAGTTTAGTACAACTCTTTCGACGCCCTTGCCAGGCGTCGGACTGCGGCGAATCGTCATGCGGCGAAAGTTGCGCACTCCGCACGACGCGCTGGCGGCGCGGCGTCGGACTGCGTCTGCTCGAAGATCGTCGCTCACGGGTTCCAGTGCACGAAGTTGCGATACACGCGCAATCCCGCGTCAGCACTCTTTTCGGGGTGAAACTGGGTCGCGAAGATGTTGTCCCGCGCCACCGCCGACGTAAAGGGGACACCGTACACCGTTTCGCCCGACGTGTGAGCGCTAATCGCAGGCACAACGTAATAACTGTGCACGAAATAGAAAAAAGCGTTGTCGGCGACGCCTTCCCACAACGGATGCGACTGCGCCTGACGCACGCGGTTCCAGCCCATCTGCGGGACCTTGAAACGCGAGCCGTCGTCCTGCAGTTGCCCCTCGAGGTCAAAACGCAGCACCTTGCCCGGCAGCAGACCGAGACCCGGCGTATTGCCCTCGGCGCTCCAGTCGAACAGCATCTGCTCGCCGACGCACACGCCCATCAGCGGCTTCGTACGCGAGGCCTCGATTACCGCTTCCTGAAGTCCCGACTCCGCGAGACTGCGCATGCAATCGGGCATCGCGCCCTGACCGGGAAGCACTACGCGGTCGGCCGCGCGGATGGCCTCCGGCTGCTCGACGATCGCCACGTCCGCTTCCGGCGCGGCTTTGCGCAATGCCTGGGCCACCGAACGCAGGTTGCCCATTCCGTAATCCACAATCGCTATCGAAGTTTTCATTTCAAATTTGGCAACAATGCCTTCAATCCGTCGACGATGAACTCCACCGCCAGCGCCGACAACATCAAACCCATGAGCCGCGTGCCGATGTTGATACCCGTGCGACCAATCCAGCGTGCAATCGGTTCGGCAAGCCGCAACGCGAAAAAGCAGATCGTCGCCAGCACCGCGCCGATCGCGACGAGGCTGATGCGGTCATACCAATGCGCCGAACCAGCCGCGTAGATGATCGTGGTGCTGATCGCGCCCGGCCCCGTCAACAGCGGAATGGCAAGCGGCACGACCGCGATGTTGTCCTTCTGCTCGGCTTCGTGGCGTTCTTCCGGCGTGGAACGGCTGTTGCCGATCTGCGCATTCAGCATGTTGATCGCCATCAGCAACATGATGATGCCGCCGCCCACTTCGAGCGAGCCGACCGAAATGCCGAAGAAACTGATGATCTGCTGCCCGAACAGCGTGGTCACTGCAATCACGCAGAACACCGAAATCGATGCGATCCGAATGGTTCTGCGCCGCTCCTCATCGCTCTGCTGCGCCGTGAGGCTCATGAAGAACGGGATGGCGCCGACCGGGTTAATCAACGCCAGCAGCGATATAAACGACTTCAGAATGTCCATCGCACACCGGGCGCGCGTTGGCGCGGCCGGCCAGGTTCCGAGGCGTGAAAGGATCGTTAAGGGTGGCTTAGAGGCTGCCTTTGGTCGACGGAATCTGCCCCGCCGCGCGTTCGTCCAGTTCGACGGCCATGCGAATCGCCCGCCCGAACGCCTTGAACACGGTTTCCATCTGGTGATGGGCGTTCAGGCCGCGCAGGTTGTCGATATGCAGCGTCACGCCGGCATGATTCACGAAACCACGGAAAAATTCGATCGAAAGATCGACGTCGAACGAGCCGATGCGCGCGCGCGTGAACGGCACATGGAATTCGAGTCCCGGCCTGCCGGAGAAATCGATGACGACGCGCGACAGCGCTTCGTCGAGCGGCACATAGGCGTGACCGTAGCGGCGAATGCCTTTCTTGTCGCCGATCGCGCGGGCGACCGCCTGACCGAGCGTGATGCCGACGTCTTCGACCGTATGGTGGTCGTCGATTTCCAGGTCGCCATGCGCTTCGATGTCGAGATCAATCAGGCCATGCCGCGCGATCTGGTCGAGCATATGGTCGAGGAACGGCACGCCGGTGGCCAGCTTCTGCTGACCGGTACCGTCCAGGTTGATCTTCACACGGATCTGCGTTTCGCTGGTATTGCGAACGACTTCCGCAAGGCGCATGGTAATTCCTCGATTCAAGCTAGAAAGCGATAGTAGTGGAGAGGGGAACGCGGCAGCCGGCGCGCCGTTCAGTGCAGCACGAGTTTCAGACCGGCGAGCAATTGAGCGTTTTCTTCGGGCGATCCGACGGTCAAACGCACACAATTGGCCAGCAATGGGTGCATTTTACTCACGTTTTTGATCAGAACCCGCGCGGCGAGCAGGGTTTCGAACAGAACCGATGCATCCGGGACTCGCACCAGCAGGAAGTTGCCCGCACTCGGAAACACCTGCGCGCCGGGCAATTGCGCAACGGCTTCGGCAAGTTTCGTGCGTTCGTCGCGCAATTGCGCGGCCTGCGCGTCGAGCACGTCGACGTGATCGAGCAGGAAGTCCGCGGCCGCCTGTGTCAGCACGTTAGTGTTGTACGGCGGACGCACCTTGTCGAACTCGGTCAGCCAGGCGGCCTTGCCGACCAGATAGCCCAGGCGGATTCCCGCGAGGCCGAGCTTCGAGACGGTACGCATTACGACGACGTTGTCGAACGCGTCGGCGCGCGGCAGCCAGCTCTTCTGCGCGAACGGTTGATACGCTTCGTCGATCACCACGAGGCTCCTGCTCGCGGCGGCAATGATGCGCTCCATGTCGGCGTCGTCGAACATCGTGCCCGTGGGGTTGTTCGGGTACGCGAGGTAGATGATTGCCGGTTCGTGCTCGGCGATTGCGGCGAGCATTGCTTCGGTGTCGAGCGTGAAATCGGCGTTCAGCGGCACGCCGACAAACTCCAGATTGGCCAGCTTCGCCGACATCTGATACATGACGAATCCAGGCACCGGCGCGAGCACTTTGGCACCGGGCTTCGCGCATGCGACCGACACCATGCTGATGATTTCATCCGAGCCGTTGCCGAGCAGCACGTCGCAGCCCGCAGGCACGCGCATCACGCGCTTGATCTTTTCGATGAGCGCATCGGGACGCGGGGCCGGATAGCGGTTAAGCGCAACGCCCGCGAGGTGTTCGCCCAGGTGGGCAGCCAGCACCGCCGGCAGCGGAAACGGATTTTCCATTGCGTCGAGCTTGATATAGCCCGTGGCGTCCGGAACGGGATAGCTCGTCATTGCGAGCACGTCGCGGCGGATGATGTCTTGAGGTGTCGTCATAGGTCAGTGGACCGGGCGCCGCGAGGAGCAGCTGCCCGGCATGCGCGGCATACGCGCCGCGCCGGTTTGGTCTCTGTTGTCGTTATTTGAACGGAGCGTCGCGTGAAATCCGTCGGCTTATTTGCACCAGGTGCAAAACGGTCCGATCACTGCATGCCGCCGGACTGGCCGGCATGCCGGTTCGCGGCCGCAAAGAGCCGCTCAGCCGTGATGCCGCATCCGGTACTCGGCGCTGCGGGCGTGTGCCTGCAGCCCTTCGCCGTAAGCAAGCTCGGCGGCGATTTCCCCCAGCGTCTGCGCGCCCTCGGCGCTCACCTCGATCACGCTCGAACGCTTGAAGAAATCATAGACGCCCAGCGGCGACGAGAACCGCGCGGTACGAGACGTGGGCAACACGTGGTTCGGCCCCGCGCAATAGTCGCCAAGGCTTTCGCTCGTGTAGCGGCCGAGGAAGATCGCACCGGCGTGACGGATCAGCTTGCCCCACTGATGTGGCTCCAGCGCCGAAATTTCCAGATGTTCCGGGGCAATGTCATTCGCGATTGCGCACGCTTCCGCCATATCGCGCACCTTGACCAGCGCACCGCGGCCTTCCAGCGACGCGCGGATCACGTCGCGACGCGGCATGGTAGGCAACAGTTCGTTGATTGCGTCGTGCACGCGGCTGATGAACGCATCGTCCGGGCACAGCAGAATGGATTGCGCGAGTTCGTCATGCTCGGCTTGCGAAAACAGGTCCATCGCGACCCAACGCGGATCAGTGGTGCCGTCGCACAGCACGAGGATTTCCGACGGCCCCGCAATCATGTCGATGCCGACGATGCCGAACACACGACGCTTGGCCGACGCCACATACGCATTGCCCGGGCCGCAGATCTTGTCCACCGCCGGAATGCTTGCCGTGCCATACGCGAGCGCGCCCACCGCCTGCGCGCCGCCGATCGTGAACACGCGATCGACGCCGCCCAGCAACGCCGCCGCCAGCACCAGCGGATTCTTCACGCCGTCCGGCGTAGGTACGACCATCACGATTTCGCGAACGCCCGCCACGCGCGCCGGAATGGCGTTCATCAGCACCGACGACGGATACGCTGCCTTGCCGCCCGGCACGTAAATGCCCGCGCGATCCAGCGGCGTGACCTTCTGACCAAGCACCGTGCCGTCGGCTTCCGTGTATTGCCAGCTGTGGCTGCCGCACTCGATCTTCTGCTTCTCGTGATAGCCGCGCACGCGTGCTGCGGCGGCTTCCAGCGCCGCGCGACGCTTGGGTTCGAGGCCTTCCAGCGCCGCTTCGAGTTCCGACATCGGCAGCTCGAGTGCGTCGACGCTTTTCGCGTCGAGCCGGTCGAAGCGGTTCGTATAGTCGAGCACCGCAGCGTCGCCGCGCGCCTTCACGTCGCTCAGAATCTGCGCGACCGAGCGTTCGATCGCTTCGTCTTCGCTCGCCTCGAACGCGAGCACCGCATGCAGCGACTTCTGGAAGTCAGGTGCGGTGGAATCGAGTTTGCGAATCTTGATAGACATACGGGTATCCGTTACGGTAAGGCGCGCTTTGCAGCGAGGTCACACTCACTCTATCAGGCCGCCGCGGCGCCTGCTTTCGATGCGCGTTCGAACGCATCGAGGATCGGCCGCAGCGCGGCGCGCTTGAGTTTGAGCGCCGCCTGGTTCACCACGAGGCGCGACGAAATCTGCATGATCTCCTCCACCTCGACGAGATTGTTGGCGCGCAAGGTATTGCCCGAGCTGACCAGATCGACGATCGCATCGGCCAGGCCGACGAGCGGCGCCAGTTCCATCGACCCGTACAGCTTGATCAGGTCGACGTGGACACCCTTCGCCGCAAAGTGCTCGCGCGCGGTCTCCACGTACTTGGTCGCCACGCGTAAGCGGGCGCCCTGGCGCACGGCGTTCGCATAATCGAAACCCGCCGCCACCGCGACCGACATGCGGCAGCGCGCAATATCCAGATCGACAGGCTGGTACAGCCCGCTGCCGCCGTGCTCCAGCAGTACGTCTTTGCCCGCCACGCCGAAATCGGCCGCGCCGTATTCGACGTACGTGGGGACGTCCGTTGCGCGAACAATGATCACGCGCAGGTTGGCGTCGGTGGTCGGCAGGATCAGCTTGCGCGAGGTTTCGGGATCTTCGGCCACTTCAATGCCTGCTGCAGCGAGCAACGGCAGCGTTTCCTCGAAGATACGCCCTTTCGACAAAGCCAGCGTAAGCGGCGCGCTCACGGCCGGCGAAGTCGACGTTTGCGGCACCGAACTCATGCCTGGCCCTCTGCCTGAGCGCCCGACACACGGCGCACTTTCGCGCCGATCGCAGTCAGCTTGGTTTCCATCTTGTCGTAGCCGCGATCCAGGTGATAGATGCGGTCGATCAGCGTTTCGCCTTCAGCGCGCAACGCGGCGATCACGAGACTCGCAGACGCGCGCAGGTCCGTTGCCATCACCTTCGCGCCGGACAGCTTTTCGACGCCGGTCACGAGCGCCGTGTTGCCGTCGATCGTGATATTGGCGCCGAGCCGGTTCAATTCCTGCACGTGCATGAAGCGATTTTCGAAAATCGTCTCGACGACCTGCGAGGTGCCGTCGGCCAGCGCGTTCAGCGCCATGAACTGCGCCTGCATGTCGGTCGGAAACGCCGGATATTCAGAGGTGCGGAACGTGACGGCGCCCGGACGCTTATTCATGCTCACGCGCATCCAGTCATCGCCTTCTTCGATCGTCACGCCGGCTTCGCGCAGCTTTTCGGTGACGGCCTCAAGAATCAACGGACGCACCGCGCGCAACGTGACGTCGCCGCCGGCGGCCGCCACGGCACACAGGAACGTGCCGGCCTCGATGCGGTCGGGAATGACCGTGTGTTTTGCGCCATGCAGTTTGTCGACGCCCTGGATTACGAGACGATCGGTGCCAATGCCGTCGATCTTCGCGCCCATCGCAACCAGCAGATGCGCGAGGTCGCCGACCTCCGGCTCACGCGCCGCGTTTTCGATGACCGTTTCGCCCTCGGCGAGCACGGCCGCCATCAGCAGGTTTTCGGTGCCGGTCACCGTGATCATGTCCGTGACGATACGCGCGCCTTTCAGACGCGTGGCGCGCGCTTCGATGAAGCCGTGCTCGATCGTGATTTCGGCGCCCATCGCCTGCAAACCCTTGATGTGCTGATCCACCGGGCGCGCGCCGATCGCGCAGCCGCCGGGCAGCGACACGCGCGCATGACCGAAGCGTGCGACGAGCGGGCCGAGCACGAGGATCGACGCACGCATGGTCTTCACCATTTCGTACGGCGCGACGAGATTATCGACCTTCGACGCGTCGAGCGACACGCGGCCCTCGCCGCTCTCGATCCGCACACCCATCTGGCCGAGCAGCTTGAGCATGGTGCGCACGTCCTGCAGGTCGGGCACGTTTTCCAGATGCACCGGCTCCGCGCTCAGCAGGGCCGCGCACAGGATCGGTAACGCCGCGTTCTTCGCACCCGAGACGACGACTTCGCCCGACAGCGGGTGACCACCTTCAATGACGAGTTTATCCATACCTGTCAGTTCCTGATGTTCCCGGACTGCAGCCGGGCCAGCTTTGTCTGTGTTCGACGCGCCGCTGCCAGCGTCACGCCCTTCTTGAGTGATTCGCACTAAATTTCCAGAGTTACGCGGTCTGCCATTCGGCGGGCGTCAGCGTCTTCATGCTGAGCGCGTGAATTTCTTCGCGCATGCGGTCGCCGAGCGCCGCGTACACGAGTTGATGGCGGGCGATCAGACGCTTGCCTTCGAAGCTTGGCGAGACGATCGTCGCAAAGAAATGCTGACCGTCGCCTTCGACTTCGAGATGTTCGCAGGCGAGTCCGGCGGCAATGTATTGCTTGACCTGTTCGGGAGTGGGCAACATGAGAGAAGCTCCTCGTCAGTGGCGCAGTTTGTAGCCGGCGGCGAGCATGCGCATCGCGATCACGGCCAGCACCACGAAGAAACCGGCGACGATCGCGAGGCTCACGAGCGGATTGATATCCGACATCCCGAAGAAGCCAAAGCGAAAGCCGTCGATCATGTAGAAAAACGGATTGAGCCGCGACACTTCACGCCACACCGGCGGCAGCGTGTGCGTGGAGTAGAACACGCCCGAGAGGAAGGTGAGCGGCATGATCAGAAAATTCTGGAACGCGGCCAGCTGATCGAACTTGTCAGCCCAGATGCCTGCGATCAGGCCCAGCGTGCCCAGAATCGCCGCGCCGAAAATCGCGAACAGAATGATGAACAGCGGGGCGGTGAAGCTGACTGGCACGAACCAGATCGTCACGATGAACACGCCGAAACCTACGGCGAGCCCACGCACCACCGCGGCGAGCACGTAAGCACCGAACATTTCGTAGTGCGACAGCGGCGGCAACAGCACGAACACCAGATTGCCGGTGATCTTCGACTGGATCAGCGACGACGAACTATTGGCAAACGCATTCTGCAACACGCTCATCATCACGAGACCCGGAATCAGGAAACTCGTGTATTCGACGCCAGGATAGACCTGCACGTGACCGCGTAAGGCATGGCCGAAAATCGTCAGATACAGCAGCGCGGTAATGACCGGCGCCAGCACGGTCTGAAACGCCACCTTCCAGAACCGCAGAAGTTCCTTGTAAAACAGCGTGCGGAAACCGCTCATGCAAGCCCCTCGATCACTTCCGGACCGTTCATCACCTGAACGAAAACGTCTTCGAGATCGGCTTTGCGGACCTCGATTTCTTCGAATGTGCAACCCGCCGCGCGACACTTGGCCAGAATCGGCTCCACGTCGTCATAACTCGCCAGACGTAGCAGATGCTGACGGCCGTTGCCGTTGCCCGCGCCGCCCTCGGCTTCGAGCATGCGCAGTTCGGCCGGCAGCGTGCCTCGCGCGAAACGCACGAACAGTTGCATGCCGGCGAAGCGTTGCAGCAACGCGCTGGTGCGTTCGAGCGCCACGACCTCACCGCGCCGCAACATGGCGATGCGATCGCACAGCGACTCCGCTTCTTCAAGATAGTGGGTGGTCAGCACGATCGTGTGACCTTCGCGATTAAGTCGCGAAATGAACTTCCACAGCGTTTGGCGCAGTTCGACGTCCACTCCGGCCGTGGGCTCGTCCAGCACGATCACCGGCGGCCGGTGCACCAGTGCCTGCGCAACCAGCACGCGCCGCTTCATGCCGCCCGACAGCGCGCGCATGTTCGCGTCGGCTTTGTCGGTGAGGTCGAGGTTGGCCATGATCTCGTCGATCCACGCGTCGTTGTTGCGCAAACCGTAGTAGCCGGACTGGATGCGCAAAGTCTCGCGCACGGTGAAGAACGGATCGAACACGAGCTCTTGCGGCACGACACCGAGCGCGCGGCGGGCGTCGCGGAAGTCGCTCACCACGTCGTGGCCGCGGACCGCGATGCTGCCTTCGTCGGCGCGCGCGAGACCGGCGAGTATGCTGATGAGCGTCGTCTTGCCCGCGCCGTTCGGACCGAGTAGTCCGAAGAACTCGCCTTCTTCCACCGTAAGGCTGACGCCCTTGAGCGCCTGCAAATCCTTATAGCGCTTCTTGACGTTACGAATTTCTATGGCTGACATGACTGGGGGCCGCGTGCAACGCAGCGCCTAAAGTAGCCCGAAGAGGGCGCACAAATGCTGGGAGGAACGAAATTGGGGCCGGTAAGGCGCCCCAAAAAACGTTTGATTATAGGGCAAAAAACGGTGGCCCTATCTCGCGAGGAGGGGAGTTTGAAGTTGACGCGTCAGAGCGTCAATGTCGCGTGGCGATCAGCGTGTCGACGCCGTAAGCATGCGCGAGACTGGCGAGGCCAGCCGGCAGATTGACGATCTCGAAGTGGGTGCCACGTGCCTGGGCGGCACGCTCCCATGCGAGCAACACGGCCAGCGCGGACGAATCGAATTGCCTGAGCGGCGAGCAATCTACGCCGTTCGCGCCTGCCGCAATACGCTGAAGACCCGCCAGGAGCGCGGTCTTCGCGCTCTCGTGAGTCAATGTCGCGGCGCATTCGAAACGGCTCGCGACCGGGCTCAGCACCTCGCTCACGACTGCTTGCCCGCGGCGAGTTGCTGGTTGCGCTGCGTGAGGAACTGGATCAGGCCTTCAACGCCCTTCTGCTGGATCTGTTCGTTGAACTGTTGCTGGTATGCCTGGATCAGCCACGCGCCGAGCACGTTGATGTCATACACACGCCAGCCTTGCGGCGTCTTGTACAGGCGGTAGTCCAGCTCGATCGGCGAGCCGTTGTTCATCACGACCGAGCGAACCACCGTGTCGGTGTCGTCGGGGTTCATGCGGAACGGCTTGTACTGGATCTGCTGGTCGCGCACCTGCGCAAGCGCGCCCGAATACGTGCGAATGAGCAGCATCTTGAACTGCTCGACCACCTGGTTCTGCTGCTCCGGCGTTGCGTTGCGCCAGTTGCGGCCCATCGCCAGCTGCGTGGTGCGACGGAAGTCCGTGTACGGCAGGATCTTCTCGTTGACGAGACGCGTGATGTGCGAGATGTCGCCCTGCTGGATCGACTTGTCGGAACGCACAGCGTCGATCACCTGCTGGGTGACCGTCTTGATCATGCCGTCCGGCGAATTGGTGTCCACCGCTTGTGCTGACGCGCCGGCACTCATCAACGAGAAAAATGCGGCGAACAGCGGAATCAGGAAGAATTTTTTCATTTCGAGCCTTGCCTTAAAAATAGTGCAACCGTTTGAGCCGACATTAGCACGCGAGTTCAGCGGCAATCCACGCGCAAACTGCGAGAGTCGTATCGATCTGTTACGGCAGCATGACTCCGCCCATTCAGCGCAGTCTGAATGAAGGGAAGTTAAAACGCGTGGGCGGCACGAGTTGTCCCGCCGGAATCTGCGTGGTTTCAGGACCGCCATTCAGATCGAGCGGCGGCGACTCCGCCGTGCCCGACGCCGCCTCAGGTGCCGCCGCGGTCGGATTGGCCGCCGCCGACGAGCCACCCTGCGGCGGCGTGGCGGCCGTGGCGCCCGACGCAGGCGCCGCTTTCGCGGCAGCACCTTGCGTGCCCGCTGCCGTGCCGGCCGTGCCTGTGACGCCTGCTGCGGGCGCGGCTGCCGCGCCGCTGTCGACGTCGTCGTACTTGGGCAGCGGTGCCTCGTCCCCGCCATAGTTCGGCAGAGACGCCGACTGCTTGCCGTCCGACAGAAGGTACTGGCGGCGTTGCAGATACGCATTACGCACGAACGAGTATTTGTCGAGCGCCGCGCCTTCCAGCACATCGCTGGCGTTCAGCAGATTCGCGCGCGTGTTGATTACGTTCAGACCGTACAAGCCCCAGCTCAACCCCGCCGGGTCGACATAGCTCAGTGGGTTGATGTAGTAGTTGCCAACCGAACCGACCGCGTCGCGCACCGTGCTCGGCCCGAACAGCGGCAGCACGAGATACGGGCCCGCCGGCACGCCGTAATGGCCGAGCGTCAGGCCGAGGTCGTTGTCGTGCTTGGGCAGCTTGGCGAGCGTGGCCACGTCGAACAGACCGCCGACACCGAACACCGTGTTGATCACGATCCGCATGATGTCTTCCACGCCGTCGGTGATCTTCAGCTGCAGCAGGTTGTTTGCCGCAATGTAGACGTCGCCGATATTCGAGAAGAAGTTCGTCACGCTGTCGCGCACCGGCTGCGGCGTGACCGCCACATAGCCCTTGGCGACCGGCTTCAGCGCGTACTGGTCGATCTTGTCGTTGACCGTGAAGATGGTGCGGTTCAGGCCTTCGAGCGGATCGCCTTTGGTCGGCGTCTGCACCGTCGAACAGCCGGCTGACACGACCAACGCGGCCACGGCGACAGCCAGCCTGGCGGACTGGAAGGCGGCCGCGCCCCTGATGCGTGAGGTCTGCATTGTTATTCTCCTTATTGGCTCGCCGCGCCGGAGGCGGGCGAGGCCGGTACCGTGGGTGCCACCGCGGGCGGCGTAGCGGGCGCGGGCGAAGCCGAGCCTGGCTTGGACGCGCCAGAATCCGCGGCCTTGCTGTACAGGAACTGACCGATCAAATTTTCCAGCACAATGGCCGACTGCGTCATGGAGATCGTGTCGCCCGCCTTCAGCATCTCCGAGTCGCCGCCCGGCTCGAGCCCGATGTATTGCTCGCCGAGCAGGCCGGAAGTCAGAATCTTTGCCGAGCTGTCTTTCGGAAACTGATATTGCTTGTCGATATCAATGGTGACGACAGCCTGATACGAGTTGCTGTCGAAACCGATCGTGCCGACGCGGCCCACCGTCACGCCCGCGCTTTTCACGGGTGCCCGGGCCTTGAGGCCGCCGATATTGTCGAACTTGAGTTTGACCGGGTACGTTGCCTGAAACGACAACGAGCTCATGTTGCCGGCCTTCAGCGCAAGAAACAGCAACGCCACGAAACCCAGCACCACGAACAGGCCGACCCAGAAGTCGAGAGCAGTCTTTTTCATTGTCTTCCCAAAGTGAATCCGCCACGCCGCCGACGTTTCCCACCGCGCGCAATCCAGAACCGCGCCGGCACAGAAAACGGGCCGCGCAGTCCTAACTGAACATCAGTGCAGTCAGCAGAAAATCGAGGCCGAGCACCGCAAGCGACGCGTACACGACGGTTTTGGTCGTGGCGCGCGACACGCCTTCCGGCGTCGGCTTGGCTTCATAGCCCTGAAACAGCGCCACGAACGTCACCGCGAGGCCGAACACCAAACTCTTGATGACGCCGGCGCCGACGTCGCGCCACACATCCACGCCGCCTTGCATTTGCGACCAGAATGCGCCGGCATCGACGCCGATCAGCAGCACGCCCACCACATAACCGCCGAACACGCCGACCGCGCTGAAGATCGCGGCAAGAATCGGCATGGAGATGATGCCGGCCCACAGGCGCGGCGCCACCACGATCTTGACGGGGTCGACCGCCATCATTTCCATGGCCGTCAGTTGCTCCCCCGCCTTCATCAAGCCGATTTCAGCGGTGAGCGACGTGCCCGCACGGCCGGCGAACAAGAGCGCGGTGACCACCGGGCCGAGCTCCCTCACGAGCGACAACGCCACCAGTAAGCCCAACGCCTGCTCGGAACCATATCGATTCAGCGTGTAATAACCCTGCAGACCCAGCACGAAGCCGACGAACAGGCCCGACACGGCAATGATCACCAGCGAATAATTACCTACGAAGTGGATCTGCTTCGTGACAAGGCGCGGCCGGCGAAGCAGCGGGAAGAATTCGAGTACGAGCCGGATGAAAAAGCGCGTAGCGTAGCCGGCCGTGCCGAGCCCGCCGATAACAGAGCGACCGATCGCGCTGATCATGCCTGACCTCCGCCGACGCCGAAGTCCGCCGCGAGCGGCGTCTTGCTCGGGTAATGGAATTTGAAAGGACCATCCGGCGCGCCGTCGATGAACTGCCGCACCGTGGGATCGGACGAAGCACGCAGCTCGGCCGGCGTGCCCTCGGCATGCACACCGCCGTTCGCGAGGAAGTACACGTAGTCGGCAATGGCGAACGACTCCGGCACGTCATGGGTAACGAGAATCGACGTGGCCCCGAGCGCCTGGTTCAATGCGCGAATCAGATTGGCGGTAATGCCGAGGGAAATGGGATCGAGACCGGCGAACGGCTCGTCGTACATCATCAGTTCAGGGTCGAGCGCGATGGCGCGTGCCAGCGCAACACGTCGCGCCATGCCGCCCGAAATCTCCGACGGCAACAGCTCGCGCGCACCCCGCAAGCCGACCGCGTTGAGCTTCATCAACACGAGATCGCGGATCAGTTCTTCGGGCAGATCAGTGTGCTCGCGCAATGCAAACGCGACGTTTTCGAATACCGACATGTCGGTAAACAACGCGCCGAACTGGAACAGCATGCCCATTTTGCGGCGCAGCGCATACAGGCCGTCGCGGCTTTGCCGACCGACATCCTGGCCTTGAAACAGGATCTGGCCGCGCTGTGCGCGCACGAGACCGCCGATCAGCCGCAACACCGTCGTCTTGCCGCAGCCCGAACCGCCCATCACGGCGACCACCTGGCCGCGCTTGAAGCGCAGGTTCAGGTTCGACAGGACGAGCCGGTCGCCGTAACCGAAGTCGACGTCGCGCAGCTCGAGTAAGGTCTCGGGGGTGGAAGACACGAAACTGACAGTCCTTTTACACGGAAGGCCGAATTATAGGGCCATCATGCAAAAGTTGCCGTGAGGTGCCCTGTCCCTTGAACAAGTGTGACGATTATTGCGCAAATGCATGTTGCAGTGCAGAAACCGCAGCCGCCGGATCGGCCGCTTCCGTCACTGCCCGCACGACCGCCGCACAGCCGACGCCCGTTGCCAGCACGTCCGGAAGCACTTGCAGATCGATGCCGCCAATCGCCACCAGAGGAACGACGCCGTCGAGCAGGCGCACGTAGCGTGCCAGACGTCGTAGTCCTTGCGGCGCAGTCGGCATGACCTTGGTCGTGGTCGGAAAGACCGCACCGAGTGCAATGTAGCTTGGACGGAAATGTAGCGCCTTGAGAATCTCGTAGAAACCGTGCGTCGACAGACCAAGCCGGACACCGGCATCGGCAAGCGCCGACAGATCCGCCGTGTGCACGTCTTCCTGACCCAGATGAACGCCATAGGCGCCCGCATCGAGCGCAGCCTGCCAGTGGTCGTTGATGAACACCTGTGCGTCGTGCTTGCGTCCCGCTGCCACGCACCGCGCGACTTCACGCTTCAGTTCGTCGGCAGGTTCGGCCGACTTACGGCGCAATTGCACCGTTTTCACGCCGAAACCCACCACGCGTTCCACCCACTCCGCCGTTGGCAGCACCGGATACAAGCCGAGCCGCGCCGGGCAGCGGGCAAAGGCTTGCGACGGTGCATCCGGCAGGCTGGCGACGCGCGGAAAGTGCGACAGGTCCGCCGGGAAGGCGTCGACGGCGCGCGTTTCGTCGCCGTCTCGCCAAGCGAGCGCCAGCACGAGCGCGTCGTGCGGGTCGAAACCACAATCGAGGAATGCGGCGAGCGCCGGTATCCAGTCTTCCGCGAGTTCGCCTTCGAGGCGGTACTTTTCGCCCCCCAGGTGAAGCGAGGCCTTGCCCTGCGCGGCCTCGATCACCCCCGCGCCTCGCACCAGCCAGCGCGCAACCTGCTCGCCATGCTGCTGCGCGTCCGCGATCACGATCAGATCACCGCCGTTCGGCGCCTCGGGCGCGGTGAGGCAGATGCGCCACGGCGCGTGCGTCGGCGGCCAGTCGCCAAGACGCGCGCGAATCCGTTCGGCCGCTTCGGTCAGTTCGTCGGCGGGCGGCCAGAAGAGGTCGCGGTCTTTCAATGCCAGAGTTCGTGTCATGCGGCGCTCCCGTCCTGATGCCAGAAAGGCATGCCGACCACCGGCGTGCTCGCGTGGGCGCTTTCGCGCTCGGCCATCGGTCCCGCCAGAAAAGCCTGGCGGCCCGCTTCGACACCCAGCGCGAAGGCGCGCGCCATCGCGTCCGGATGCGTGGCCTGCGAAACGGCCGTGTTCAACAGCACGCCGTCGAAGCCCCATTCCATCACCTGGGCCGCGTGCGATGGCACGCCGAGACCGGCATCCACGATCAGCGGCACGTCCGGCAGACGCTCGCGCAGCACGCGCAAGCCGTACGGGTTGATGACGCCTTTGCCGGTGCCGATCGGCGCGCCCCACGGCATGAGCGCTTCACAACCGGCGTCCAGCAGACGGCGGCCGATCACCAGATCTTCCGTGCAATACGGCAGCACCTTGAAACCGTCCTTGATCAACTTTGCCGCCGCTTCGATCAGCCCGATAGGGTCAGGCTGCAACGTGTAGTCGTCGCCGATCAGTTCGAGCTTGATCCATTCGGTATCGAAAATCTCGCGCGCCATGTGCGCGGTCGTCACCGCCTCGCCGACAGTGAGGCACCCTGCGGTATTCGGGAGCAGCGGCACGCCGTGACGTTTGAGGAGATTGAAGAAGCCGGCTTCGGCGCCGCCCTCGTTCATCTGGCGACGCAGCGCGACGGTCACCATACCGGGCTTCGCTGCGTCGATCGAATCGGACAGCGATTGCAGCGACGGATAGCGCGACGTGCCGAGCAGCACGCGGCTCGCGAACGTGTGGCCATACAGCGTGAGCGCGTCGGCGCTCTGGGGGGTAGTCATTTGCATAGTCTGTTATCTCCGGCAACCGGCAGTCCGGCAAAACGGCAAGTTGCGCACGGGCGGGCGCTCAACCGCCCGCCACGGGTTGCACGACATCGAGCCTGTCGCCCGGCCGCAGCGCGCGCGCCGCATGCTGGGTGCGCGCCACGAAATCCCCGTTCAGCGCGACGGCAAACGGCGGACGCGCACCGAATGCGGCCAGCGCATCCGCGACAGTCGCGCCCTCGGGCAGCGTCAACGGCTTCTGATTGATCTGAATGTCCATGGTGTTCGAATGCGGTTGAATCGGTGATGACCCACGTACGGCGGCCCGCCGGCGTGCACACAGGATGCGCAATGCCTATGCCGGCTCCCATGCGGAATCCAGTTGAAAAAGTTCGCTCCAGCGCGCGCCGCGCTGCCAGTCGGCAAACGCATTCGCGTCGCGGATGCGCCCGTCGAGCAGCGCCGACGCGAAACGCACGGCTTCGTCGGCGACTTCGGGCACGATCATGTAGCCGTGCCGGTACAGGCCGTTTACGCGCAGGGTCTGCGCGCCGTCCCAGCGCAAAGTCGGACGGTGGTCCGGCAACGTCGGACGGCACTGCGAATTCAGTTCGAGAATGCGCGCCTCGCCGAAACCGGGGTGCACGGAAAACGCCGCGCTCAACAGTTCGAGCGCCGAGCGCACGCTCACGGGCGACATGTCCTCGCCCTCGACCTCGGTCGCGCCGATCACGTACAGGTCGTCCTGCTTCGGTGCGATATAGAGCGGATAGCGCGGATGCAGAAGCCGCACGGGCCGCGTCAGCCTGATTCCGGGCGCATGCACCCGCGCGACTTCGCCGCGAATACCGCGCAGCGAGGGCAGCACGGGTTTCGCGCCGAGCCCGCGGCAGTCGATCGTGATGCGCGCGGCCGGAAGCGCGTGGTCATCGACCGGCGTGTTCCAGTGTGTTTCCACCCCACGTTGCGCAAGACCCGCCGCAAGCGCGGACAGTACCTGCCGGTTGTCGAGCTGGCCCTCGTGCGGCAGCAGCCAGCCCTGGTTGAAGCGGCCGGCAAGCGCCGGTTCCGCCGCCCCGAGCTGTGCCCCCGCCAGCGTGACGAAACCGCCGTCGAGCAGTTCGGCCGGCGCGTTCGAGCGCACGCGGCGCTCGAAAAGCGGCGCTTCGGTGCGGTCGGCATGATGCCAGACGACGAGTGTGCCGTTGCGCTGGAAAAACACCGGCTCGGGCAGTGCGGCAAGCACCTGCGGCCACGTTTCGAGCGAACGCGCGCCAAGGCGCGTTATCAGAAGTTCGGCGCTGGCCGCTTCGGCGAGCGGCGCGAGCATCGCGGCGGCGACCCAGGCGGCCGCCTGCGAACCGGCGGCGTCGCCGCGCTCGTAAAGCGCAACACGATGCCCTTCTCCGGCAAGCCGCCACGCGACGAGACGCCCGCACAAACCGCCGCCGAGCACCGCGAAATCGGGTTGGGCAACGCGGTTCATCGCGCGCACCTTACGTCATGGCGCACGTCGGCAACGAAGCGGCAACAGCACGGCCGGAGCACGGCGGCGCAGCGAGGAGCAAAACACATATCTGAAGAATAGGCGGTCATCGGGTCCTTTTCGGCACGGCCAAAAAACGCACGTACCCAGGACGAAACCGGCGGGCAAGGCCAGCCGGGCAAAATGCGCGTACCAATGACGGACGCTGCCCGGCGGGGAATGGAAGACTGGCTGCTTCCGGAAACTTCCCGCGCCGGTATTACCCGGATCGGGTGCAAAGGGTCTCTCTCAGCCTCGCCGCCGCGGCATGAAAATCACGCCGCCTGTGGGCGAAGCACCCCTGTTTCGTCGAAGCCCATTAGACCATAAAAGCCGTGGCGCCCGCAAACCAGCGCCGCGCGAGCCAGCACCGCGCCTGATCTGGCACCGCTGTTTGTTTTATCGATACGGCCGGGCGCAACGCTCTGGCACAATGCCTCGGACAGGTGCCGCTCTGGCGCGGCGCCGGCGGCGTGCGTCCGCGGGTTACGGCAAGACTGCACGCAATTGCAGCCCCGATACGCAAGCAGCGAAAATTAATTTTCGCTTAAGGGCTTCGCGCCAGAATCGGACGCTCGTGCGCACGCGCGTTTGTCGAGCGCGACACCCGACAGGAACGCCAACCCGTCGTCACGCGGCCCGAAACGTGCGGCGTCCGGCGGGAACACCCAGCCCGAACCGGCGCATGAGAGCCGCTCAGGTTGGGACAGCACCTCCAGCACTTCATCAGGATGCTCATGACACCGAATACCTCTGCCAGCCCCGAGCTGCCGCCCGACGAAAAAGTCTCCGCCTGGAGCCTGATCAAACCTTACTGGGTCTCCGAAGAAAAGAAATTTGCGTGGGCGCTGCTCATCGCGATCATCGTGATGAACCTGCTCGTGGTGTGGATCAACGTGCGTCTGAACCGCTGGAGCGCCGACTTCTACAACGCGCTGCAAACCAAGAACGTGCACGATTTCCCGCACCTGCTGATGGTGTTTTCGGCGCTCGCGTTCGGTTTCATCATTCTTGCGGTGTATGGGCGCTATCTGCGTCAGATGCTCGGGTTCCGCTGGCGTCAATGGCTCACTACCCGTTATCTGAACGAGTGGCTGCACGACAGCGCGTTCTACCGGATCGAGCGCGATCGTCTCGCCGACAACCCCGACCAGCGGATCAGCGACGACCTCCAGTCATTCGCCACCAGCACGCTGTCGCTGACGCTCGACCTGCTTTCCACCGTCGTCACGCTGGTTTCGTTCATCACGATCCTGTGGTCGCTGGCCGGCGCGTTGACCATCTCGCTCGGCGGCATGCCACTCCAGATTCCCGGCTACATGGTGTGGGCGGCGGCACTTTACGCGGTGGTCGGCTCGCTGATTATCCAGAAGGTCGGCCACCCGCTCGTGCCGATCAACTATCAGGCGCAGAAGGTGGAGGCGGATTTCCGTTTCGGCCTGATCCGTCTGCGCGAAAACGCGGAACAGGTCGCCTTCTACAAAGGCATGGAAACGGAGAAGACGAACGCGCATACGCTGTTCGGCCGAATCCGCGACAACTGGTGGCAAGTGATGAAGTACACCAAGCGGCTCACCTTCGTGCTCAGCTTCTATGGTCAGATCGCCATCATCTTCCCGCTGGTCGTCGCCGCGCCGCGCTATTTCGCGGGCGCGTTCACGTTCGGCGTGCTGATGCAGATTTCCAGCGCGTTCGGCACCGTCAGCGACTCGTTCTCGTGGTTCATCAACAGTTACGGCACGTTGGTCGAATGGCGCGCCACGGTGAACCGGTTGCGTGAATTCAAGCGTGTCGTGCATTCGCCGCGTCTGAAAGAATCGGTTTCGCCGGCCACTGCGCACGGCGGCATCAACCTGCATTTCGTCGACGACAACAAGCTCTCCACCGAAGGCCTCAAGCTGGCGCTGCCGAACGGCAGCCCGCTGTCGCACATCCGCGATATCGCGATCAAGCCGGGCTCGCGCTGGCTGGTGCGCGGCCCTTCGGGTTCGGGCAAGAGCACGTTGATGCGTGCGCTCGCCGGCCTCTGGCCGTTCGGCGACGGCTCGATCGACGCGCCGGTCAACGCGCGCATGATGTTCATTCCGCAAGTGAGCTACATGCCGATCGGCACGCTGAAAGCCGCGCTCGCCTACCCGTCGGCGGCTGACGTCTATTCGGACGATGACTGCCGGGAAGCGCTCGTCACCTGCCACCTGTCCGAGTATGCCGACCGTCTGCAGGAGTCGGGACACTGGACCCGCATCCTGTCGCCGGGTGAACAGCAGCGTCTCGCCGCCGCGCGCGTGCTGCTGCACAAGCCGGACTACCTGTTCCTCGACGAAGCCACCAGCGCGCTCGACGCGGAAAACGAAGCGCGCGTCTACCGCCTCTTCACCGAGCGGTTGCCGAAGGCGGCGATTGTCAGCGTCGCGCATCGCGAATCGCTCGCGGCGTATCACGAGGAAACGCTCGACGTCGAGCGGTCGGGCGAAGCCATCGCCGCATGAGCGCGGACCGATCCGCCGCGTTCGATCGCGCCGTGCTGATAACCGGCGCGGGCTCCGGCATCGGCGCGGCGCTTGCCCGCAGAATCGCCGCGCCCCGCACGGCTTTGATGCTGCATGCGCGCGGCGCCGATCAAGCGTCGCGCGACCGGGTCGCACAGGTCGCCGCGGACTGCACCGCCAACGGTGCGCATTGCGCGACGGTATTTGGCGATCTCGCCGAGCGAGACGTGGCGGAACAGGTGGTGAGCGAAACGCTGGCGAGCTTCGGCGCGCTGGATCAGTTGGTCGCCAATGCGGGCCACGCGCAGCGGCAAACCTTGCAATCGCTCGAGGCCGACCAGTTGCAGTGCGCGTTCGCCGCCATGCCGGCCGCGTTCGCGGCGCTGGTCAGACGCGCCGCGCCGGCGCTTACCGCGTCGCAGCGCGGGCGCGTGGTTGCGCTGAGCTCGTTCGTCGCGCACAGCTATCGCGCCAACGCGCCTTTCGCGGCCACCGCGGCGGCAAAAGCGGCGCTCGAATCGCTGGCTAAAACCGCGGCGGCGGAACTTGCGCCGCACGGCGTTACCGTCAACTGTATGGCGCCCGGCTATACGCGCAAAGATCGCGGACCGAGTGCCGGGAACGCGCCCGTCTGGCAGCGCGCCGCCGAAGCCACACCGCTCGGTCACGTCGCCGAACCTGCGGACATCGCGGCGCTGATCGCGTTTCTCCTCTCGGACGAAGCGCGCCACATTACGGGCCAGGTGATTCACGTCGACGGCGGCCTGACGCTCGGCTAAAGCTCACACCGTCGCCACGCCTGCAACACCCTGCAATATCCCGAAACACGTGAGAAGAGTTCGAAAGCATTTGCGAAGCCGGCGAGTTGTTCTCCGCTTTGAAAGTGCGCCGTTGCAGCGACGATAGTCGTGCGGGCCGTACCACGCGCTGCCCGCCACGCCCCTTTCTGCTACCGGACTCTCGCATATGTCATTCGATCGCCGCTCCTATCTTTTGACCCAGCGCCTCGCGCTCTTTTTCAGCACCGCGCTGCTTCTGACAAGCGCCGCGCACGCCGTGCAGCCTGTCGAGCCCGCGGACGTCTGCCCCGCGCTGCGCCACATCGTCGACGCGCCCGATTTCAGGCAGTTGCATGCGCAACCCGCCGCGCAATTGCCGGGCGTCGCTGACGCTGACGACTGCCACGCGAATACACACGCTTACGATTGCCGCTGGCGCGCGCACTGGCAGGCCGACGGTGTGGTGAGCGATCCGCTCGAAGAACTCGGCGCCGATATCGCCGCATGCTTCCCGACCGTCGTGCATGACGTCAACACGCCGACGCGCCAGCATTTTGTCGTGACCACCGCGGATCGTCGCGTGAACGTCACCGCGAGCGTGCAGGGACAAAACGAATTGCGCCTGCGCATCACGCGATAAATGCGCTCACCGCACTCAACGCGCTAAGCGCACAATAAAGCTTCGCGCACTCTGACACTACTACCGGGCACCGCATGATGACCTCCATGCCAAGGATGCGCGCCGACATTCTCACGCGAGTCCCACGTGCCACGTGGATCATGGTGCGACGCCCGTGTGCATGGCTCGCTACATCGGCGGTGCTGACAGTCGGGCTGAACGGCTGCGCGTGGACGCTCATCCAGGCCGCCGACGCCACCGGCTCGGTCATCCAGGCGGGCTACGCGATCGCGGCCAACTATTCGTCGCCGACCTTCGTCAACGGCAGGCCGGCCGACGTGCGCAACGTCTGCATCGAAGTGAACCAGACGGTGTCGGTGGGCGATTTCGTGCCGGCGCTGCAACTCGCACTCGACCGGCGCGGCATTCATTCGGAGGTCTACAATCCGGGCACCTCGCCCGCGGGTTGCGAGGCGCGTCTCGTGTACAACGCCGCCATCGACTATGGCCGACGCTCGTTCGGTGACGAGTCGATCCAGTATCTGTCGATCATCGACCTCACGCTGATCCGCGACGGTCGCATCATCGTTACCGCACGCTATCAGACTGGCGGTCTAAACACCGACCGCTTCTCTTCCGCATCCACCAAGCTGAACGGTCTGATCGACAAAATGGTCGTCGATCAAACCGATTTCAGCCGGCAGACACTGCAAACCATTCAGACGTCCCAGGCAAACTAGCCGCTCGACCGCGCCGGCATCACTCAAAGGCTTGCCGATTCTTACCCAGGAAAGGCTTCGAAAGCGTTAGCGGCTTGGCTCAGTGCGCACGCATCACTAAGATGGTCCGCATGAACCCATCCATTCTGGTCGTCGACGACGACCCCGTTGTCCGTGAACTCGTCAGCGGCTATCTGCAAGGGCGCGGCTTCGACGTCAGCACGCTCGAACACGGCATGGCGCTGCAGCGCAAGTTGCAGGATGCACGCCCGGCGCTGATCGTGCTCGACATCATGATGCCGGAACTCGACGGCATCAGCGCGCTGCGTGCGCTGCGCGTCGCGGGCGACGATATTCCGGTGATCCTGCTGACCGCGCGCGCCGATCCTATCGATCGCGTGATCGGTCTCGAGCTTGGCGCGGACGACTACCTCGGCAAGCCTTTCGAGCCGAGCGAACTGGTCGCGCGCATTCGCACGGTCTTGCGACGCCGTGGCGCGATTGCGCCGAGCGCGCCAGAGCAACGCGCGCCATATCGTTTCGGCCGTTACGAAGTGAATTTTCCGGCGCGCGAATTGCGCCGTGACGGCGAGCGCATCACGCTGCGTTCCAGCGAATTCGCGATGCTCAAGGTGTTCGTCACGCATGCGATGACCGTGCTCACACGCGCTCAATTGCTGGACAAGCTGCACGGCAATAGCGAAGCGCACCGCAACCGGAGCCTCGACGTGTCGATCTGGCGTTTGCGGCGGCTCATCGAAGTCGATCCTTCTGAACCGCGCTACGTGCAAACCGTGTGGGGACGCGGCTACGTGTTCGTGCCCGACGGTGAAATCGGTGCGGCGGAACGCAGCGCACCGCCGCTCGCGTAACCGTCAAGCGGTCGGGACGAAGCGGGCACCGCGTCAGAACGTCAGCACGCTGAGAAACATACGCTGCAGCCAGCCCATCGTGGTCGCGTCGGAGACCATGCCGACCCCTGCCTGTTCGATGCGCGCGTTGGCCACCTTGCTCGACGCGACGTAATTGCCGGCTTCGATATCTTTGGGGTTGACGATGCCGGAAAGACGCAGCCGGTCCCGATTTCCGCTCATCGCAATCGTCTTTTCGCCCGACACCACCAGATTGCCGGTCGACATCGTGCCGATCACGGTGACCGCCAACGTACCCGTCATTCCGCTGACGTCGTTCAGATTGCCCTGCCCCTTGAAGTCGGTCGCCGCCGAGCCGATGTTGAACAGGCGCGCGAGTCGCGCCGCGGCATTCGTCGACTGGTCGGCGGCGTTGGCGGTGATGCTGCTCGAACGGCTCGCCGCTGCGCTCGACGTAGTGTTGCCGCTGTACGCCTCCGATAGGCGGATCGTCAGCACGTCGCCGATATGCTGCGCGCGCGGCGTTTCGTACAGCAGCAACGGCGTGCCAGCCTGATAGATCGCGCCCTGCGTGTTGACGTTCAGCGGTGCGGAGGTCAGCGGCGGCGCCATTGGCGTATCGACGATGGACGGCTGTTGATTGCCCGCACAAGCCGTGACGCAGGCCGCCGCGCCGAGCGCGGCAATGAGACGTGACGCTGTCATGCGCGCTCCGTGGCCGTATCGGCCCAAATAAAATGCCAGTGTCGGATTCAGGGACGACATCAGCCAGCCTCCGCGCCGCTAGCCTGCCATTGGCGCACGACCGATTTCACCCACGCGTCCGAACCCTTCAGCAGATAGGTGAGCGTGCCGTTGCGCGTACCGGGCAGGAAGCACAGCGTGATCGAGCTGACGGCGTTTTCCCACACGTAAGTCGGCAGTGCGCCCGTCGATGCGACATGCTGCGTCGCCATTCGAGGCGCGCCGTAACGTTCCTCCAACGCGTCGCGCAGATCCTCCGCGGTAAGCTCGTCGATGACGAACGAAATCTCGTACAGGCGCAGCGCGCTCTGTCCGTCGACACGCGCAAAACGCAGCACGTGTTCGAGCGCCGGCACACCGTCGACGACCGCCTGCGACAGTGCCCAGCCATCGTCTCCGCGATGCGCCCAGCGGCAGGCCACAATCAGGCTTTCGCGCGACTTCAGGCGCATGCCGAGCGCACCGGCCTGCACGTCCGTCTCGCAGATGGGCACACTGCCGATCGGCGTCGCACGCACCGTGGAGCCGGAGCGGAATTCGTCGAGCGTCATGCCGAGCGTGACGCCGCGAAACGCGAACGGCGCGTCCTGCGAACGCCGGTGCACGTTGACGGCAGCGCCGCCTTTCGGCGCAGCGCTGCCCGCATCCGCTTCGCGCGCAACCGGCTGCGCGTTAGAAGCAGGCGGGATGCAACCGCCAAGCAGCGCCAATGCGCAGACAATCCGTTTGAGTCTCATGATCAGTCAATGGCGGATGAACACATATCGAACGGCGTGGCCGCGGCATGGCCGACAACCGGGAAGATTTTCAGCGTGGCCGCCGTCACCCGGCACGGCAGCGCGGCGACGCCGCAGCCGCCGAGCGGCAACAGCGCCGCGCCGAGCGTCAACCACGCAGCGACACGGATGAAACGGCCAAGGGTTTTCGAGGTCGACACACGGGCCTCGAAGCGTCAGGCAGTCGTGTTGACGTGGCGTCCGACAAGCCCGGACGGCAGCGCGGGCTGCGTCTGGCCGGCCGGCTCATGCGACTGCGCGGCGGCCTGCGCCGAGCCGGACGCCGTGGGCCGTTCAGCCGGCGCGGCAGGCGCGAGCGAAGAAAAGCGGGTTGAACTGAGATTACTGGGAATGGTCATCACGAGCCTCGCGTGGCATCAGGGTTCGAATTCACGCCGCTGTCGCGAGACCTGGAGATCAGGCCGTTTTGGCGGCGGCGCAACGTATTGCACAACGAATCATCCCGCCGCGCCGCGAAGTGCGATACACGAAGAAAAGCGCGCTTTTCAGCAGTTCTTACTATCCATTTCAGCGCATTGCCGGCTGTTCCAAAGCCGCGCAAACTCTTTCCGCGAAGACAATCTAGCGACGCATTTCGAAGCATGACCGGTGAGGTCTGGTCAAAAGACGGCCGGAAGGGCGCCCACTGACTTGCGGTATAAATAGTCGATTGCTGGCCGGTCCAACCATGTCCGGCAACATGTCGCGCCTTGCCGGGCGGCCCTCGCCTGCGACACGCCACGTCATTTCGCGAGCCAGCGTAAGCATTGGTAAGAAAACGGAGGGGCGCGGCGCGCGCGTGCCAGCTTAAAATTTCGGCATGAATCCACAGGTCCTTATCGTCGACGACGATCCGGTCGTTCGTGATCTGCTATGCAAGTTTCTGCAGTCGAATGGCTTCGACGCGTCCGTGCTGCACGACGGCACTCATCTCCAGCGCCGGCTCGAGCGGGAACGGCCGTCGGTCGTCGTGCTCGACATCATGATGCCGAACACCGACGGCCTGCGCGCGCTCACCGCGCTGCGCGCCGCCGGCGACGACATTCCGGTGATCTTCGTGACGGCGCGTGGCACCGTGGCCGACCGCATCGTCGGGCTCTCGCTCGGTGCGGACGACTACCTCACCAAACCGTTCGATCCGCGCGAACTGCTCGCCCGCATTCATACGGTGCTGCGCCGACGTGGGCCGTCCACCACGAGCGCGCCGGAAGCGCGCAAGCCGTACCGCTTCGGCCCGTTCGAACTCGATTTCGCCACGCGTTCGCTGTCGCGCGACGACTCAAAACTGCCGCTGCGCGACAGTGAGTTCGCGCTCCTGAAGATCTTCGTCAACAATCCGTACAAGGTGCTCTCGCGCGTGCTGATTCACGATCTCGTGCATCGCGATAACCTGGCATTTCGCGACCGCAGTCTCGACGTGCCGATCTGGCGCCTGCGCCGCGTGATCGAGGAAGACCCGTCCAACCCGTGTTACGTGCAGACGGTGCGCGGCAAGGGCTACGTCTTCGTGCCCGACGCCGACGGCACACCTTTCGCCGACGAGTCAGCACCCGGCGCATGAGAAACCCGTTGAACACGCTGTTCGGCAGAATGGCGTTGCTGTCCACCGCGGTGTTGTTCGCCATACAGGCCGGCTGGTTCGTGCTGGTGGTCATGCAGCCACCGCGTCACGAGATCGACGGTTTCGCACGCGGCATCCTGCTGGTGCTGCAGGCCATCAACGGCGAGCCGATGAAAGGCGCCGCGCTCGCTCCCGCGATGCGTGTGCATCTCGTCCCAACCTGGAACATGCCGGCCAGCGTGCATCTGCGCGCACCGACCGACCATCCGCTCGTCGAACTGAGCCGGCATCTGCGCGAAAATCTGCCGCCCGGCACCCAGATCGCCGTCGACGACGTGCATCCGCCGCAGCTCTGGGTGCTCTTTCCCGGCAAGTCGAACTGGGTCGTGCTGCCGGTCGATGTACCGCCGCGGCCACGCTTTCTGATCGAATCGGTGTCGATGCTGCTGGCTTCGCTGATCCTGTCGCTGCTGGCCGTCTGGCAGATGCAGCGGCCGTTGTCGCGGGTCGCCGACGCGGCTCGCGCATTCGGTTCGGGCGGACGCCCGGAGCCCGTCACCGTTCAGGGTCCGCGCGAGTTACGCGATCTGATCGGTTCGTTCAACGACATGATGCGCAGGCTGAACGAAGCCGGCGACGACCAGGCCGTCATGCTCGCGGGCGTCGCTCACGATCTGAAAGCGCCGCTCACGCGGCTCAAACTGCGCGCGAGCGTGCTGGTCGAGGAAAATGAGCGGGCCGGCCTGATTCGCGACGTCGATTCACTCACGAACATCGTTCAGCAGTTCCTGGAGTTCGCGGGCCAATCCGCGGACGCCGGGCCGCCCGTCGAAGTGGACGAGTTCCTGCAGGAGCAGTTTTCGGCGACCGACGGCGCGGAGACGCCGCTTTTCGCGCTGGACCTGCGCGCCGGTCCATCGTTCAAGCTGCCGCGCACGCTGCTCGACCGGCTGGTCACGAACCTCGTCGACAATGCGCTCGAACATGGGCTGCCGCCCGTGAATATCGCCACCGCGCGTAACGACCGTCACTGGCTCATCAGCGTGCGCGATCACGGCGCCGGCATCCCGGACGACCGCATCGCGGCCGCCATGAAACCTTTCGTGCGACTCGACGCCGCGCGCGGCGGTGAGGGCCATTGCGGCCTCGGGCTCGCGATCGTCGCGCGCCTCGCGCACGACCGCGGCGGACGCTGCCGTGTGCGCAATCACCTGCAGGGCGGACTGGAAGTGTCGATCGAATTGCCGGTTGTGCCGGCGCTTGCATGACGGAACCGGCGCGCGCCGGGTTGCGCTTACCTGCCCTTACGGATCGGCAGATTGCTTCCCCGGCGCCCTTATAGTGGCAACCGGCAACCTCGATGCCGCCCTTCTCTGTCCGCCCAGCTGTTACGGGGCGGACTTTTTTCGCCTGCGGCAAACGCGTCGGCTGCACTCCCCTGCAGACTTGCGGGGCGCCTAGACGACGAGCCGGTCGCGCAGCGTAGCGAGTGTCGTCTGCGAGACACCGAGGCCTTGAGTCAGATAGGCGGACATCGTGCCGTAACTCTTTTGCACCTGATCGAAGCCGGCTTGCAGATAGTTTTCCTGGACATTCAGCAACGGCGTCTGCACCGTTGCGACCGCGTCGCCGTCCTGCGAACGCAGCGTGTCGGTTTGCGCGCGAATGGAGCGCGCCAGGTAGACGTTGCTCAGCAGATAGTCCTGCATGATGACGTCGAGCGGGACGTTGGCGATGCTGAGCAGCAACGCCGCGACCCAGCCCGCGCGATCCTTGCCGGCTGTCGAATGAAAGAGCTGTGCGCCGGCGCCGTTCGCCAGACGCGTGAGCAGCGTGCCGTAGCTTGCGCGTTGCGCGCCGCCGGTGACGTACGCGCGCGCCTGCGACTCCATGAACGCGCTGGCGGCCGCCCACGTCTCGAAACGCGGTGGCAGAAAATCGCTCGTACCCAGCACGTCGAGCGACTGGGACGTCGCGCCCTTCGGCAGCACATCAGATGTCCGCGCAATCTCGCCGGGCGTGCGCAGATCGTAGACAGACGCGATCCCGAGCTTGTTCATCACGGCTGCGTCGACAGCACTGAGCGTCAGCACGTTCGACCGGTAAAACGCGCCGCGCCGCATCTGCTTGCCGTCCACGGTCGGATATCCTGCGGCCGTACCCGCCACATCGCGAAAATTTTCCACCGACGCGAGGCGCGGCGTGTCAGGCAAGCTGGCGTCGAGACTGCCGCCGCAGGCGGAAAGCAACGCGCTGCCCGCGCCGGAAACGAGCAGCAAGTTCGCGGAACGCTTGAGAAACATGCGACGCGACGCCGCCGCGTGCACCGGCAAGCGCGTGCCGGGCTGCGGCATCGCGCCCGCCAGGCGGGGGGACAGCGAGCAGAGTTTTGCGGTGGCGGGCATGAGACGTGGCTGGCGCGGGCGTTAAAGATGACGGGCAGTGCCGACGGGCGCTGTCGGCGCAGTTTAACGGCCCTTCCTGTTCTTTTGGTTACGCCGTAGTAGACGGTAAGGAACGGCAAGCTGGCGCAGCCACGCGCTGGCGCTCAACTTTTTGCGTAACGCCCGGATAGCGGGCATTGCCGGGCCGTTTCCAAGGGTTGTCTCCCCTTAACAGTTGATTACCGCCGCCGGCCAATTTTGACGGCGACTGGCTGGAAATCGGCGCCTGACCGTAGAATACAAATACCCTTCGATCGCCGCCCCGGCAGGCAAAAAACCTGGAGACCACAACAAAACATGCCCTCTCTCCAATGGTTCACTGAACTGACAAAGCGCGAGCGGCGCACGCTGTACGCCGGCTTCGGCGGCTATGCAGTGGATGCCTTTGACTTCATGATCTACTCGTTCCTCATTCCGACGCTGATCGCCACATGGGGCATGACAAAAAGCGAAGCGGGAATGATCGCCACCAGTTCGCTGATCTCGTCGGCAATAGGCGGCTGGCTTGCAGGCATTCTTGCCGACCGCTATGGACGCGTGCGCGTGCTCCAGTGGACGATCGCCACATTCGCGATCTTCACCTGTCTATCGGGCTTTACGAATTCTTTCTGGCAATTGCTGACCACCCGCACATTGCAAGGCATTGGCTTCGGCGGCGAATGGTCGGTCGTGACGATCATGATGGCTGAGACGATCCGCTCGCCGCAGCACCGCGCGAAGGCGGTCGGCACGGTGCAAAGCAGCTGGTCGTTCGGGTGGGCCGCCGCGGCGATCGTCTACTGGGCTTTTTTCGCGCTGCTGCCTGAACAGTACGCGTGGCGTGCCTGCTTCTGGATCGGCCTGCTGCCCGCCGCGTGGATCATCTACATTCGCCGCAACGTGAGCGATCCCGACATCTTTCTCGACACGCGCCGCGCCCGTGAAAGCGGCTTCGACACCTCGCACTTTCTGCAGATCTTCGCTTTTCCCCATCTAAAAACGACGCTACTCGGCAGCGCGCTGTGCACCGGCATGCTCGGCGGCTACTACGCCATTACCACCTGGCTGCCAACCTATCTGAAAACCGTGCGGCATCTGTCGGTGTTCAACACGAGCGGCTACCTGATCGTGCTGATCGTGGGGTCGTTCACCGGCTATATCGTGGGCGCGATTCTGTGCGACCGGATCGGCCGGCGCGCATCGTTCGTACTGTTCGCGATCGGCTCGTTCATGCTCGGCATGGTCTACACGATGCTGCCGATCACCGACACCATGATGCTCGCGCTCGGCTTTCCGCTGGGCATCGTCGTGCAAGGGATTTTTGCGGGCGTGGGCGCGTACCTGTCGGAGCTGTATCCAAATGCGATTCGCGGCTCGGGGCAAGGTTTCTGCTACAACCTGGGACGTGGCCTCGGCTCGTTCTTTCCGATTGCGGTCGGTACACTGTCCCAGACCATGACGCTCGTGAAGGCGATGGGTATCGTTGCCGGGGCAGGCTATCTGCTGGTGATCGTCGCCGCATTGTGTCTGCCGGAAACGAAAGGCAAAGTACTCGGCGCCGCGCGCCCCACTGCCTGACATCGCAGTAACGCACATGAAAACGATTGTTCTCGGCGGTGGCGTGATCGGCGTTGCCACCGCTTTCTATCTGCGCCAGCAAGGCTGTGACGTCACCGTGATCGAGCGCGAGCCCGACGTCGCGCTGTCCACCAGTTTTGGCAACGCCGGCGTGATCGCGCCGGGCTACGTGACGCCGTGGGCCGCACCCGGCATGCCGGCCAAGATTCTCAGGTATCTGTTCAAGCCGGCCTCGCCGCTGATTTTCAGGCCGACGTTCGATCCCGCTCAATGGCGCTGGATCGCAACGTGGCTGCGCGAATGCGACCTCGAACGGTTTCGCGTCAACAAGCAGCGCATGCAGCGCATTGCCTATTACAGCCGCGAATGTCTGCGCGAGTTCCGCGGCCGCCATCCGTTCGACTACGGGCGCAGTCAGGGCTATCTGCAGCTCTTCCGCACCGAATACGATGTCGAACTCGCGCAACCGGCGTTGACGGTCCTGCGCGATGCCGGCCTCGCGTTTCGGGAAGTCAGCGCAAACCAGTGCGTCGAGATCGAACCGGGTTTGCGCTGGGCGCGTCAGCCGCCGCTTTCCGGCCTCTATCTGCCCGACGACGAAGCCGGTGACTGTGCGCGCTTCACCCGCGAACTGCGCTCGATCTGCGAGCGCAGCGGCGTGCAGTTTCGCTTCGACACGCGCGTGACATCGCTCGACGTGCAAGGCGGCGCCGTGCGCGGCGTGCGGGTTACAGGCGAAGGCAGCGGTGCTGGCGGCGGCAGCGAGGCGATGCAGGCCGACGCGGTCGTGGTTGCGCTGGGCGTCGACAGTGCGGCGCTCCTCGCGCGGCTCGGCGTGAAGGTGCCGCTCTATCCGGTGAAAGGCTATTCAGCGACGCTGCCTGTTACCGACGATGAGAAAGCGCCGCGTGCCGCGCTCATGGACGAATCGCTGAAAACGGCCATTACCCGCTTCGGCAACAACCTGCGCGTGGCGGGCACGGCGGAATTGGGCAACCGGCAGGCCACGCTGCGTGAGCAGGCGTTGCAGACGCTGATGAAAGTGCTCGGCGACTGGTTTCCGCACGCCGCCAATCCCACTTCCGCGCACTTCTGGGTAGGCCGCCGCCCGATGACGCCTGACGGCGCGCCGCTGCTTGGGCCGTCCGGCATCGACAATCTCTGGCTGAATGTCGGACATGGATCGACCGGCTGGGCAATGTCGATGGGATCAGGGCGCGTGCTCGCCGATCTGATCGCGCAGCGCACGCCGGAAATCGATCTCGAAGGGCTCACGCTGGCGCGCTACGGCAAGTAGCCAGGGGCACTTCACGGCTGCGCTCGATTGATAGACGTTAAGAAGCCGGGTCATCCTCGCGGATGCCCGGCTTTGTTTTACCGCCCGATGTATCCGCGCTTCACCGCTCGCGTGACACATTGTCGTCTCCCCTCTTCCTGCAAGCTTTGCGGGTTTCGACAGAGACGTTTAGCGCGGCAGTTCCGAATGCCCCATCAGGAAAGCGTCGACCGAACGCGCGCACTGACGGCCTTCGCGGATCGCCCACACCACCAGCGACTGGCCGCGGCGCATGTCGCCCGCCGTGAACACCTTGTCGACCGACGTGTAGTAGGCCTTGTCACCTTCGGTCGTCGCGCGCACGTTGCCGCGCGCGTCCTTGTCGACGCCGAACGCTTCCAGCACCGGCGACACCGGCTGCGTAAAGCCCATGGCGAGCAGCACGAGATCGGCCTTCATTTCGAATTCCGAATTCGGCACTTCCTGCATCTTGCCGTCCTTCCATTCGACACGCGCCGCGATCAGCTTTTCGACCTTGCCGTTCTTGCCTTCCAGACGCTTGGTCGCGACAGCCCAGTCACGCGAGCAGCCTTCGTCGTGCGAAGACGAAGTGCGCAGCTTGACCGGCCAGTACGGCCACACGAGCGGCTTGTTCTCTTCCTCCGGAGGCTGCGGCAGCAGTTCGAACTGCGTGACGGTCTTGGCGCCATGACGGTTCGACGTGCCGACGCAATCCGAACCCGTATCGCCGCCACCGATCACGACCACATGCTTGCCCTTCGCCAGAAGCTGGTTCACGACCTTGTCGCCGGCGTTGACCTTGTTCTGCTGCGGCAAAAACTCCATTGCGTAGTGGACGCCGTCCAGCTCGCGGCCCGGCACCGGCAGATCACGCGGCGTTTCCGAACCGCCTGCGATCACCACGGCGTCGAACTCTTCCTTTAACTGGTCCGGCGTGATGGTTTCCTTCCCTGCATTGCCGATGTGCGCCGGCAGCGAATCCGCACGGCCGACGAACACGCCCGCGCGAAACGTCACCCCTTCGGCTTCCATCTGACGCATGCGGCGATCGATCAGCCACTTCTCCAGCTTGAAGTCGGGAATGCCGTACCGCAGCAGGCCGCCAATGCGGTCGTTCTTCTCGAACACAGTGACATCGTGCCCCGCGCGCGCGAGCTGTTGCGCAACAGCAAGTCCGGCGGGGCCGGAACCGACGACCGCGACCTTCTTGCCGGTTTTGTGCCTGGGCGGCTGCGGGGCGACCCAGCCCTCGGCCCACGCCTTGTCGATAATCGCGTGCTCGATCGACTTGATGCCGACCGGGTCGTCATTGATGCCGAGCGTGCACGCCGCTTCGCACGGTGCGGGGCAGATGCGGCCCGTGAACTCGGGGAAGTTGTTCGTGGAATGCAGCACTTCAATCGCGTTCTTCCAGTCCTGATGGAACACCAGGTCGTTGAAGTCCGGAATGATATTGTTGACCGGGCAGCCGTTGTTGCAGAACGGAATGCCGCAGTCCATGCAACGTGCGCCTTGAATCTTCGCTTCGTCGTCCGACAATGCCGCGACGAATTCCTTGTAGTGCTTCACACGCGTGAGCGGAGCTTCGTACGCCTCGTGGCGGCGTTCGAACTCGAGAAAACCGGTTGCCTTGCCCATGTGGTTCTCTTCTCTATCTGTATCGAGGGGTGATCTGGAACCGCCACGCGCACCGTTGATCGGCAGGCGCGGCGGGTTCGGCTTATAGCTGACGTGCTGGTTGAGGCCGGTGAGCGACCCGTCAGGCGGCGAGGACTTCCTTGTTCGCCTTCTTCGCTGCCATCTCGCCCAGCGCACGCTTGTATTCGGTCGGGAAAACCTTAACGAATTGACGGCGCGACGCATCCCAGTTTTCGAGCAGCGCTTTTGCGCGCGGCGAACCGGTGAACTGGAAGTGACGTTCGATGAGCCCCTTGAGCAACGCTTCGTCGGTCGTGTTGCTGTGCCACAGCCCCTTGTCGACCGTGCGCTCCTGTTCGGCCGTTTGCAGCACCGGGTCGAGCGCGACCATCGACTTGTTGCACTTGCCCGCGAAGGTGTTGTCCGGGTCGTACACATAAGCGACGCCACCCGACATGCCGGCGGCGAAGTTACGGCCCGTCTCGCCGAGCACGACGACCGTGCCGCCCGTCATGTATTCGCAGCCGTGGTCGCCGGTGCCTTCGACAACCGCCGTCGCGCCCGAGTTACGCACGCAGAAACGCTCGCCCGCCACGCCACGGAAGAACGACTCGCCTTCGATCGCGCCGTACATCACCGTGTTGCCGCAGATGATGTTCTCTTCCGACTTGCCGCGGAAATCGTTCGTCGGGCGAATGATGATGCGCCCGCCCGACAGACCCTTGCCGACGTAATCGTTGCCGTCGCCGACCAGATCCAGCGTGATGCCCTTCGCGAGGAACGCGCCGAAGCTCTGACCAGCGGTGCCCTTCAACTGGATGTGGATCGTGTCGTCGGGCAAACCGTCGTGGCCGTACTTCTTCGCAATCGTGCCGGACAGCATCGCGCCGACCGTACGGTTCACGTTGCGCACCGGCTGGATGAACGACACGTGCTCGCCCTTTTCGATGGCCGCCTTCGCCTTCTCGATCAACGTGTGGTCGAGCGCCTTTGCGAGGCCGTGGTCCTGCACGTCGACGTGCTTGCGCGCCACTTCCGCCGACACTTGCGGCAGATAGAACACGCGCGAGAAGTCCAGACCCTTCGCCTTCCAGTGCTCGACGCCCTTCTTCATGTCAAGCAGTTCGGCATGGCCGATCAGGTCGTCGAACTTGCGGATGCCCAGTTGCGCCATGATTTCGCGCGCTTCTTCCGCTACGAAGAAGAAGAAGTTGACGACATGCTCCGGCTGCCCCTGAAACTTCGCACGCAGCACCGGATCTTGCGTGGCGACGCCGACCGGGCAGGTGTTCAGGTGGCACTTGCGCATCATGATGCAGCCTTCGACGACGAGCGGTGCCGTCGCGAAGCCGAACTCGTCCGCGCCGAGCAGCGCGCCGATCACGACGTCGCGGCCTGTTTTCATCTGGCCGTCGGCCTGCACGCGGATTCGGCCGCGCAACTGGTTGAGCACCAGCGTTTGCTGCGTTTCAGCCAGACCCAGTTCCCACGGCGTGCCGGCATGCTTCACCGACGACAGCGGCGACGCGCCCGTGCCGCCGTCGTGGCCGGCGATCACGACGTGATCGGCCTTCGCCTTGGCAACACCTGCGGCGACCGTGCCGACGCCCGACTCCGACACCAGCTTCACCGACACGCTGGCCGCCGGGTTGGCGTTCTTCAGGTCATGGATGAGCTGCGCCAGGTCTTCGATCGAGTAAATGTCGTGGTGCGGCGGCGGCGAAATGAGACCCACGCCCGGCACCGAGTAACGCAGCTTGCCGATATAGTCCGACACCTTGTGGCCCGGCAACTGGCCGCCTTCGCCGGGCTTCGCGCCTTGCGCCATCTTGATCTGGATCTGGTCTGCCGACGCCAGATATTCCGCCGTCACGCCGAACCGGCCCGAGGCCACCTGCTTGATCTTCGAGCGCAGCGAATCACCGTCTTTCAACGGGATGTCGACAATCACTTCATCGCCGATCACGGACTTCATCGTGTCGCCGTTCCGGATCGGAATACCGCGCAGTTCGTTGCGATAGCGGTTCACGTCTTCACCGCCTTCGCCCGTGTTCGACTTCCCGCCGATGCGGTTCATCGCGACCGCCAGCGTAGCGTGCGCTTCCGTGCTGATCGAACCGAGCGACATGGCGCCCGTGGCGAAACGCTTGACGATCTCTTTTGCCGGTTCCACTTCGTCGAGCGGGATGGCCTTGGTCGGGTCGAACTTGAATTCGAACAGACCGCGGAACGTCATGTGACGCTTCGTCTGATCGTTGATCAGATGCGCGTATTCCTTGTAGGTCTGATACGAGTTGCTGCGCGCCGAGTGTTGCAGCTTGGCGATCGCATCCGGCGTCCACATGTGTTCTTCGCCGCGCACCCGATAGGCGTACTCGCCGCCCGCGTCGAGCATGGTGGCAAGAACGGGGTTGTCGCCGAACGCGTCGCGATGCAGACGGATCGCTTCTTCCGCCACGTCGAACAGGCCAATGCCGCCCACTTTCGACGACGTGCCCTTGAAATACTTCTGCACGAGGTCTTCAGCGAGACCGACTGCTTCGAAAATCTGCGCGCCGGTGTAGGACATGTAGGTGGAAATGCCCATCTTCGACATGACCTTCTGCAGACCCTTGCCGACTGCCTTCGTGAAGTTGTACACCGCCTTTTCCGGCGACAGGTCGCCCTTCAGGCCTGCTGCAAGCTGGCCGAGCGTTTCCATGGCGAGGTACGGGTGCACGGCTTCCGCACCATATGCGGCGAGCAGCGCGAAGTGGTGCGTCTCACGCGCCGAGCCGGTTTCGACGACCAGACCCGCGCTCGTGCGCAGCCCATGCTGCACGAGATGCGTATGGATCGCCGCGGTGGCGAGCAGCGCCGGAATGGCCACATTGTCGCGATCGGTCTTGCGGTCCGACACGATCAGCATGTTGTAGCCGGACTTGACCGCGTCCACGGCTTCCGCGCACAGCGACGCGAGACGTGCCTCGATCCCTTCCTTGCCCCACGCGACCGGATAGCAGATGTTCAGCTCGTACGAGCTGAACTTGCCGCCCGTGTACTGATCGATTTCGCGGATCTTGGCGATGTCCTTGAAGTCGAGCACCGGCTGCGACACTTCGAGACGCATCGGCGGGTTGATGTTGTTCGTGTCGAGCAGGTTCGGCTTGGGGCCGACGAACGACACCAGCGACATCACCATGTTTTCGCGGATCGGGTCGATCGGCGGGTTCGTGACTTGCGCGAACAGCTGCTTGAAGTAGTGATAGAGCGTCTTGTTCTTGTTGGACATGACGGCCAGCGGCGAGTCGTTGCCCATTGAACCGACCGCTTCTTCCCCGGCTTGCGCCATCGGCGCCATCAGGAACTTGAGATCTTCCTGCGTGTAGCCGAACGCCTGCTGACGATCCAGCAAAGCGGCGGGCTCGCGGCGTTCGGTCGCGACGTCTTCGGCCTTCGGCTCGATTTCGTCGAGCTTGATGCGCACCGCGTCGATCCAGCTCTTGTAGGGCTTCGCGTTCGCGAGGTTGTCCTTCAGTTCCTTGTCGTCGATGATGCGGCCGTGCTCCATGTCGATCAGGAACATCTTGCCCGGCTGCAGACGCCACTTCTTGACAATCTTCGACTCGGGGATCGGCAGCGTGCCGGCTTCCGACGCCATGATGACGAGATCGTCGTCCGTGACGATGTAGCGCGCCGGACGCAGACCGTTACGGTCGAGCGTCGCGCCGATCTGACGGCCGTCGGTGAAGGCGATCGCGGCGGGGCCGTCCCACGGCTCCATCATCGCGGCATGATATTCGTAGAACGCTCGGCGGTTCTCGTCCATCAGCGTGTGCTGCTCCCAGGCTTCCGGGATCATCATCATCATGGCGTGGACGAGCGGGTAGCCGGCCATGACCAGCAGTTCGAGGCAATTATCGAACGAAGCAGTGTCCGACTGGCCCGGATAGATCAGCGGCCACAGCTTCGGCAGGTCGTCGCCGAGCACGTGCGACGCGATGGCGCCGGTACGCGCGTTCAGCCAGTTGACGTTGCCCTTCACCGTGTTGATTTCGCCGTTGTGGGCGATCATGCGGTACGGGTGAGCCAGTTCCCATGCCGGGAAGGTGTTCGTGGAGAAGCGCTGGTGTACGAGCGCGAGCGCCGACACGGTGCGCTCGTCCTGCAGGTCGCGGTAATACACGCCGACCTGGCCGGCCAGCAGCAGACCCTTGTAGACGACCGTGCGCGCCGACATGGACGGCACGAAGTATTCCTTGCCGTGCTTCAGCTTGAGCGCCTGGATGCGGTGGCTCGCGGTCTTACGGATGATGTACAGCTTCCGTTCGAGCGCGTCCGTCACCATGATGTCCTTGCCGCGGCCGATGAAAATCTGGCGGATCAGCGGCTCGCTCGCCTTCACGGTAGGCGAAATCGGCATGGTGTGGTCGACCGGGACATCGCGCCAGCCGAGCACGACCTGGCCTTCGGCCTTCACCGTGCGTTCGAGCTCCTGCTCACAGGCAAGGCGCGACGCGTGTTCCTTCGGCAGAAACACCATGCCCACGCCATACTCGCCGAACGGGGGCAGCACCACGCCCTGGCGAGCCATTTCCTCGCGATAGAAGCCGTCCGGAATCTGGATCAGGATGCCCGCGCCGTCGCCCATGAGCGGATCGGCGCCGACGGCGCCCCGGTGGTCGAGATTTTCGAGAATCTTCAGGCCTTGCTGAATGATCTCGTGACTCTTCTTGCCCTTGATGTGAGCGACGAAGCCAACGCCGCAGGCGTCATGCTCGTTTTGCGGGTCGTACAGACCTTGCGCGGCGGGAACCGGATGAGTCGGTTGCAAGTGGTCGTTCATGGGGACACCGTCTGTGAGGGGCCGAACAGGCCGTTAAACCATTTTTCTATTGCCGCAGTTCGCACCGCAACCGCGTCGCCGCTCCTCACGCTGATGTTACGCGTGCCAAAAAGCGCCGGAATTCGGAATATACGCGACGAATCAAGCAAATAGCAAATAAATCCGTCTGATAGAGACCCAATTATCAAGTTGGTGCATTGCACGCCATTTTTATTAGTTCCATATCATCTTTGTACGAGAAAAACGGCATGCGAGATGCCGTTCGGTGCCAACGCGTTGATGTGAAACGGTTTATTGCGTCTGCGGTGTTTCACGAACTTTGCGTGGCCGTCCGCGTGGCAGCGGCGAGACACGCCGGTTGGCGGCCCGCGCCGCCCACTCGCGATACGTATCGCTTCCCAGTACCCACCCCTTGAGCGTGGCCTGCTGCAGCTGACTGGCTTCGCGCTCGTCAAGCGGCTGCTCGCATAGTTCGCGGTACGCGCGCTGCCGTTCGAACGGCGTGTTACCCAGCGACCAGTACAGCGGGTGGTCGGTGATCAGGCTGTCGAGGGTCAGCCCAATATGGTGCCGGTAGCTCGACCACCGGTACTCTTCTGGCGCATTCACGAGGCCTGCGCGCACCGGGCACATTTCAACGACCCGGCTTGCAAGCAGAAAGTAACGCTCGCCTTCAATCACGGTCGCCCTGTAGCGCCCTTCCCACAACGTGCCACGGCGCGCGTAACGCCTGTTAAAGTGCGCCACATAGCGGCGTCCAACCGCCTGCATCGCTTTTGGCAGACTCGACTCTTCTGTCGGCGTGACGAGCAGCTGGACCGCCCCCGGCATCAACGCATAAGCGTGAATCGATAAGTGATGATCGCGCGAAGCCGCTTTCAGACAGTCGATAAAAAGCTCGTAGTCCTGGTCGTCGACGAACGCAGGCTGCTGATCGAGTCCGCGAAGAATGACGTGTTGCGGCTGATCAGGGACGTAGAGACGTGCAAGCCGTGCCATGCTGGAGTATCCGATAGTCGCGTTGGTACATACCCGAAGGTCCGGAGAGCCGCATGCGCCAAAGGTTCGGCGCGGCGCGGCTGAGCCAAAAAACGACGCGGAGCTTAGGGAGAAAACTCTAACCGGCGCGTATGGTTTGTTTGAAACGATCTGGTCATAATGAGCGGGCCTTTTCTGGAGGAGCACATATGAAATTAAAACAGGCCGTAACGGGGATAGCAGCGCTCGCCTGCATGACGACAGCAGCGCACGCACAATCGGCCGGCAGCTTTTTCGTCACTTCGGGCTGGTTCCATCTTTCGCCTCAATCGAGCAGCCAACCGTTACGAATCACGAGCTTTGGTGGCAGCCCGACCAATATCACAGAAGCCAATACCGGCGCGTCGCTCAGCTCAGCCGACACCATCGGCTTCACCGCCGGTTACTTCGTCACTGACCACATTGCAACCGAGTTCGTGATCGGCGTTCCGCCTGAATTCGATCTCGACGGCTCGGGCGCTTTTTCGCAGTACGGCAAACTGGGCCAGGCAAAACAGTGGAGCCCGACTCTGCTGTTCAAGTACTACTTCAATGCGCCGACCGCCACGTTCCGTCCGTATCTCGGAGTCGGTGTGAGCCGAATCTGGTTCACCGACGAGAAGATCACCAACGGCGTATTTCAGGCCAACGTTCTGCATGGTCCGACCAGCGTCTCCACGGATAGTTCGTGGGAGCCGGTGTTTAATGCGGGTTTCACTTACGCGTTCAATCAGCACTGGTTCGCAGGCTTTTCGATCTCGTACCTGCCGCTCAGCACGACTGCGAAGTTGAATACTGCTGCAGCAACGCCGGTCGGTACGCTCAACGTCCAGTCGCAGACCAAGATCAAGCTGAACCCGATCGTCACCTACGTCAACATCGGTTACCGTTTCTAACGCTTCACCGCTTCAGGACCGTTGGCTTAGGGTAGTCGAATTTTCGTGGCCTGGGAAACGCCGTCATATATGCAATGACGGCGTTTTTTGTCGTCCGTACGATTTTCGAACTAGCACACGCTGGCTTTGTAAATTTGACCCGAAACCGCCGACGTGCGTGCAATATCTGCTGACAAACACCTGCTGAAAGGCCCGAAAAACCGGGCTCAAGGGGTTTGGCACCGAAGTTGCGTTCGAATGACGCTTCCCGCGTGGCAACGTGATTTGCGTGACAGCGTGGGAGTGTTTCCACCCTCATCGACGGAGCGACCATGACAGCACTTCCGAACACGCGAGACGCCCTCGGCGAATCCTGGACCAGTACCAGCCGCCGTGCGCGGCGTATCGCTCGCCACGGCCGCCATGCGGCCGAAGACATTGCAGGCGAACTGCGCACTCTGATGTCGGAACTCGAATCCACTCTGGCAGACGGCACTCAGGCCGACGCGGTGGCGCTGCGCGGCAAGCTGCGCAAGCAGCTGGACGTAGCACGTTCGCGACTGAACGACACGCGTGACGCAGTGCGTGACCGCGCCGGAGTCGCATTGTCCGACGCGGATGACTACGTGCGCGAAAATCCGTGGCAGACAATGGCTATCGTTGGCGGCGTGGCGCTGATCGCCGGCGCATTGTTCGCGGCGCGACTGCGCTAAGCGCGCACAGTGCGCCGACTGGTGTAACTGCACTTGTCGCGCACTGAGCTTGCATCGACGTTGACAGGCGCACGTGGTTGCGGCTGAAAAGCCGCTCCACCTGACGCCTTTACTTCGCTTGACTTCTTTCATCGCGCGCCGCGTCTTCGCGTGCGCTCGCCCTTTTTCATCTACTGTCGTCTTGCTGCCCGAACGTTGCAGGCAACGTCGTCCTTTGCTCGCTTGAAGCAGCCTGTGGCGCAGAAGCGCAATGCCCGCTCAGTTATCGTCAATCACAAAAAGCCGCTGATATTCCTTGAGCGCGTACCGGTCCGTCATCCCGGCGATGTAGTGAGCAATCGAGCGCGGCTGCGCCGTGGCATCGGCTGACTGGTAGCTCGGCGGCAACAGCCGCGGATCGTCAGTGAATGCATCGAAAAGTCCTGTCACGACACGACGCGCCTTGTTCGCCATGCGCATCACGCGATAGTGGCGATACAGATTCCTGAACAGAAAACGCTTGAGCGCCGCAGCCTGAACTGCGATCGCTTCGCTATGCGCGACGATCGGCGGCGCTGCACGCACGGCGTCGAGCGATTGCGGCGCGTAGCGCGCGAGATTCGCCCTGGTCGCCTCGATCAGGTCGACGATTAACGTATTGATGATGCGCCGCACCGTCTCATGAATCAGCCTGCGCCCTTCGATCTGCGGATAGTCGGCGCGCGCTGCCAGGTAATGCGTCTGCCACAACTCCACTTCGGCGAGCTGCTCGATGGTCAACAAACCCGAGCGCAAACCGTCGTCGACGTCGTGATTGTTGTACGCGATCTCGTCGGCGACGTTGGCGATCTGAGCTTCGATCGACGGCTGCCTGCCTTCGAGAAAACGCTCGCCCAGTGCACCGAGACGCCGTGCGTTCTCACGCGAGCAGTGTTTGAGAATGCCCTCACGCGTTTCAAAACACAGATTCAGGCCGTTGAACGCGCCGTAATGCTCTTCGAGATCGTCGACGACTGCGAGGCTCTGCAGATTGTGTTCGAAGCCGCCGTGTTCCCGCATGCAGTCGTTCAGCGCGTCCTGGCCGGCATGGCCGAAAGGCGTATGGCCGAGATCATGAGCGAGCGAAATAGCTTCGACGAGGTCCTCGTTCACTCGCAGATTTCGCGCGACCGAGCGCGCGATCTGCGCGACTTCGAGGCTGTGCGTGAGACGCGTGCGAAACAGGTCGCCCTCGTGATTCACGAACACCTGCGTTTTGTATTCGAGCCGGCGAAATGCGGTGGAATGCACGATGCGATCGCGATCGCGCTGAAATTCAGTGCGCGCACTCGGCGCGGCCTCGGCAAAGCGGCGCCCGCGCGACTGCGACGAGCGGGCCGCATAGGGCGCCAGATGTGCTTCCAGGGTTTCCTGCGTGAGCACGACCATCGACGCCGCGCCTGCCGGTTCATGCTTCACTTCGTCACCGCGCGTATTTGTCACCGGACTCTCCAAAACATGAGCGGCGCCTCTAGATGCGAGTGCATCCTGGCTGACCGCTTGATCATCGTCTGAACGCAGTTGGATGGAGAACGGCCCCAAGCCGCCCAGGCCGCTCAACCCGTCGAGGCGGCTAAACCGTTGAGGCCGCTCAGCCGTTGCGGTTCGCGAAAGTCAGACAGCGGCGGTCAACGTGGCGTGCACTGCGTCGTCGGGCGCCTGGGTGATCAGCGTCTCACCGAAACGCTTCAGCAGGATGAATTTGATTGCGCCGGCCTCCGCCTTCTTGTCGACGCGCATCAGTTCGACGTAACGCTCGTCGCCGAGCGCGGGCGCGCGCGTGGGCAAATGCGCGGCCACGATCACGTCGACGAGGCGCTTGCGCACCGCCTCGTCGAGATAGCCGAGGCGCACGGACAGATCGGCCGCCATGACCATGCCGCAGCCGACCGCCTCGCCGTGCAGCCACTCGCCGTAGCCGAGTCCGGCCTCGATTGCATGGCCGAACGTGTGACCGAAATTGAGTATGGCGCGCAACCCGCCTTCGCGTTCGTCCTGCGCGACTACGGATGCCTTGATCTCGCACGAACGCTTGACCGCTTCGGCCAGCGCGCCGGGCTCGCAGCGGTTGAGCGCCTCGACGTTGGCTTCGATCCAGTCGAAAAAGCCGGCATCTGCAATGGCGCCCGTCTTGATGACCTCGGCAATGCCCGCCGCCAGTTCGCGCGCCGGTAACGTGCGCAACGCGCCGATGTCGGCGATCACGGCCTGCGGTTGGTAAAACGCGCCGATCATGTTTTTGCCGAGCGGATGGTTGATCCCCGTCTTGCCGCCTACCGACGAATCGACCTGCGAGAGCAGCGTGGTTGGCACCTGAATGAACGGAACGCCGCGCATGTAGCAGGCTGCGGCAAAACCCGTCATGTCGCCGATCACGCCGCCGCCGAGCGCGATCAACGTGGTCTTGCGATCTGCACGCGCGCCCAGCAGCGCGTCGAAAATCAGGTTGAGCGTGTCAAGATTCTTGTGAGCCTCGCCGTCCGGCAACACGACGGTGGAGACCTGCTTGCCAAGCGGCGCCAACGCGGCGCGCAGCTTGTCGCCGTAAAGCGGGTCGACCGTGTTATTCGTGACGATGGTGACCGCGCTACCGGCGATATGCGGCGCGAACAACGCGGTCTGGCCGATCAGATCGGCACCGATATGGATGGGGTAGGCACGCTCGCCCAGTTCGACATTGACGGTAATCATACGGTCCATTATGACGCAGGATGTTTGGCGACGCCGGCCATCTCGAGCTGCATCAGAACCATATTGACGAGTCCATTGACCGACGGCCGGCCGGTTTCGATCACGAAATGCGCGCATTCCCGGTATAACGGATCGCGCGCTTCGTAGAGCGCTTCGAGACGCGCTTTGGGGTCGTCGGTCTGCAGAAGCGGGCGGTTCTTGTCGCGCCGCGTGCGCAACCACAGGTCGTGAGGATTGGCGCGCAGATAGATCACGACACCCCGACTCTGCAGCGCTTCGCGGTTCTCCGGCCGAAGCACGGCGCCGCCGCCCGTTGCGAGCACGATGTTGTCGCGCCCCGTGAGGTCGGAAATCACGTTGGCCTCGCGCTCGCGAAAACCGGCTTCGCCTTCCAGCTCGAAGATCACCGGAATGCGCGCGCCCGTGCGGGATTCGATTTCGTGGTCGGAATCGAAGAACGGGCGGTCGAGACGGCGCGCAATGGCCCGGCCCACGGTGGTCTTTCCTGCCCCCATGAGCCCTACAAAAAATACATTGGCGTGTGCGTCCCGCGCTTGCAACGGTGTCCTCTGGCTAATCCGGTATGGTTCGTGCCGCAGCTTACTGGCAAAGCGGCTGCCTTGTCGAGCATGCGGGCCGCCGCTCGTCGGCTGCGGGCACATGCCCCTAATTTGTCTGAACGACGCGCGGCGTGATGAAAACCGCCAGTTCGCTGCGCTGGTCCCGATGGGCCCGATGGCGGAAAAGCGCGCCCAAAACCGGTATTTTGCCCAGGAGCGGCACGCCGGTCACATCATCCCGGTCGTCAGTCGCGTAAATCCCGCCGATCGACACCGTACCACCATCTTCCACTTCTACGCGCGTTTGCACGTGTTTGGTGTTGATCGCCGGCCCGGCGTCGGTTTGTTCGCCGACGCTGTCCTTGGCGACGTCGAGATCGAGCACGATGCGGCCGTCCGGCGTGATTTGCGGCTCGACTTCGAGCTTGAGCGTGGCGCGCCGGAACTGCACGCCAGACACACCCTGTCCCACCTTGGCCTGGTACGGCAGTTCGGTGCCCTGCTCGACGACGGCCTTCATCCGGTCCGCAGTCACCACGCGCGGGCTGGAGACGATTTCGCCGCGTCCGTCCGCTTCGAGCGCGCTCAATTCGATGTTCAGGAGGCGCGTTGCACCGGCGGCGAACAGCGTGAGGCCCGCAGTCGCCGCGTCGAAGCCGGCAATCGGCCGCGCAGACAGGTCATAGGCGCTGCTGGTCCAGCCACGCCCGGTATCGTTGGCATTCGAACCTGCCATCGAGAGCTTGACGCCGAGATTGCGCGAAAACCCATGTTCGCCCTCGACGATTCGCGCCTCGATCAGCACCTGGCGGGTCGGCCGGTCGATGCTCGTGAGCAATTCGGCGATCTGCGCAAGACGCCCGGCGAGGTCGGTCACGAACAGCAGGTTGGTGCGCGGATCGGCGGTCGCGGCGCCCCGTCTGGACAGCACGCGCTGCGCACCCGAGCCGGCCAGCAGCCGTCGCACGTCCTCTGCTCGCGCATAGTGCAGCTCGAATGTGCGGCTCGCGAGAGGTTCGAGGTCCGCAGCCCGCGCGTGCGCCTCGAAGCGCTGACGCTCGCGCGCCGCGAGGTCCGCCATCGGCGCGACCCAGATTACGTTGCCATGCCGCTCCATAGCGAGCCCGTTGACGTCGAGCAGTGTGTCGAACGCCGTGCGCCACGGCACCTTGTCGAGCCGCAGCGATACGGCTCCGCGAACGCGCTCGCTCGCGACGATGTTCAAGCCCGTGAACTGCGCGAACGCATTCAGCACGGCGCCGAGTTCGGCTCGCTGGAAGTTCAGCGAGATCGGCTTGTCGTCGGGAGCGAGATTCGCGTCCGCTGCGGTTTTCGGCGCGCCGCTCAGGCGGGCGAGCGCCGGCAACGGTACGGGCGGTCCTTCGAGCGCGGTGCTTTGCGTATCGTCGCGCGAGGGCGCCGCGTGCCTCGCCAAGGGGACGGAGCCGTCGAACGGGTCGTCGGACATGGTCTCGCCTGGTGTCCCCGCGCCCGATGAAGACGGCTCGCGCGTCGTCTCGTCGCGAAACGGATTCGGAATGTCACCGGTCACGCCGCGTGACTGAAACGACGTGCCCGACGATACCCCCACGTCGTCGGCAGCCATCGACGTGGGAAGCGGAGGCAATAACGGTAACGGCGGCGTCGACGCGTGCGCCGCCGCGGCCGCGCTCAGCGCCACACTCAGGCACACGCTCAAGCACACGCTCAAGCACACGCTCATGCACACGCTCATGCACACGCGAGGCAAGACGTGACGACGCGGCGCGGCTGGGCTCGACAGGACGCTTCGGGTCGCGCGTATATCGACTTCTGCAGCACGAACCGCGGCAATGGCGTGGCGCGCCGGGAACAGCGAATTTTGCCGCGCACGCTTGCGCATCGCGCCGCGCGCTTCGTCGTTCTTTGCATGCGCCGTGTTCAACGAAAGCCTGTCGCTCATCGATTCGCTCACGAAGCCTCCGCGAATGCCAGCGTGCGAGTCGCGCCGCCTCGGCCCGCGAGCGTCATGCCGAGCGCGTCCAGCCGCGTTACGTGCTCGGCGCCGATCTGCTGCCCGGCCACCGCCGTAGTCGCACCCTCGGGCGTGTCCAGCAGCGCCAACGCACGCGCCGAGTCCCGCAGCATGCCCATCAGGCGCAGTTGCAACGCGTCCGACACGGCGTCCGACGCCAGCATCTGCGGCAGCGCAAACGGATCGAAAAACACCACGTCTTCGTCATCGTCCAGATCGAGGTTATCGTTCGCAGACAATACCGCGGACGTCGTCGCGGTTGCCGGTCGCAACGCGCTGTACACGTTCAAGGTCGCGCTGACCGAAAGCGCGCCGCCATCACGTCTGACGGTGATGTCCACTGGCGCGACGAGCACTGCCAGGTCCGACAAGCCATGCATAAACGCCATCAGATGAATGAAGTCCGTGTGCGCCGTGATTTGCAGCGGCCGCATCCTCTCGATGCCCGTACCGCTCGACGCACCCGGCTCGACAGCGAGCAAGGTGAAGCCGTTTTCCGCCGCCAGTTGGGACACGACACGCACGTCGTCCGCTGAAGCCCACGAAGCAGGGGCGTGCGCGGGCGAAGCAGTAGCCTCTACGCGCAACGCAGGCAGTTGCGCCAACGCGCGTTTTGCGTCGGCGAATCGCCGGGCAGTCGCGCTCAATGCCGCGCGACTCGCCTCGACGCCACTCAGATCCGCTCTCGTCGAGGCATACGCGCCAAGTGCGAATATCAGCGCGGCGATCAGCAGCGCCACCACGCAGCGACGACGCCGACTCCACGCATCAAGTGGAACACGCAGCCGACGCGCCCATTGCGACATGGATTGACGCATGTCGAATACGCCGCCTGACGCGGCAAAAGTCGTACTCATCAGTGATCTCCTGATAGTCTGTTTTTGACGGCGCGCGACTCGGCAGCAGCCGGCGGTTTCTGCGCGGGGTCGCGCCAGCGCAGGTGGGCACCAAATTCAATTGAGCCTGCTGGCGCTGGGCTTGTCCTCGCAGCCGCGCTTGTGGTCGTGCTTGCCACCGTGCTTGCAGCCGCGCTTTTAGCCGCGCCCGAAAAAGTATTTGGAGCACCGGCGCCGCGTGCCGTCACCGGATGCAGTTCATTCATTTCGACATCCTTCACGCCGCGAACCGCACTCAGGCGTTTGAGCCATTCAGCGGAAGCCGCATGTCCGGGCGAAGTCGCCAGCAGCTCGGTCGCATCATTGCGCTGTCGCAACCGTTGCAGCACCACGCCCTCGCCCGGTTCGAAACTCAATGCTTCGAGCAGATCACGCAGATGAGTCAGCGGTTCCGAAAGCCCCTTGGCGAGAGCTTCGGCTCTGCGCTCCTCGTCGGCTGCTTTCAGCAACGCTGCGTGCTCCGCAACCGGCGCGCGCAACTGCGACAGCGAGCGCTCGATGACGGCGCGCTGCGCATCGAGCCGAGCGCTACTCCACGTCTGCCATCCGGCGAAAACGAGCACGGCGGAACACCCTGCGAGCACCGCGCCGAGCCATTCGAGCAAGCGCTGCCGACGCGCACGTCGCGCGTTACGCTGCCGGTAAGGCAGCAGGTTGAAGCCGCCAAGCCAGGTCCGTGCAGAACGCGTACTGTGCGAGGCGGCCCGAGGATTCGCCAGGCCGGCAGACTGCAAACGAATAAACCCCGCGCCGCTCATTCGAGCACCCCGCGCAACGCAAGCCCGAACGCAACGGCGCCGGACGGTTCATGCAGCAACGGATCATGCAACTCACGCGCCAGACTGCCGAGCGCGGCGCATTCGAAGGGCAGTACCGTGCAGCCCAGCACGTCGGCGATGTCCGCCATCGTGAAGCCGACGCCGTCGAGCAAATCGATCTCACCGCTCACCAGCGCGCAGTCGAGCGCGGGACCCTGCACGAGATCGCGCAGCGCGTCGGCAAGATCGGCGTGCTCGGGCGCGGGATAGTGCATCTCGCCGACTACGGCGTCATCGACCATTCGCCATGCGTACACGCCGTCCGTGCCAATCCACAAAGCCGCATACGCCTCCTGCGGATCGAGTTCGTGACTCGCCGCGTAGCGCATCGCGCGCAGCGCAGCATGCGGCTCGCCGTCGACGGTACTCAGCGAAATGCCCGCAGCCGCCGCCGATTCGATCCGCGCTTCCAGATGCTGGCGCGCAGTCGCCGCAATCGTCACCGAGCGAACGGGGGCGGGCTTGTCGTCAACGAACCAGTCGACCGCGAGTGCGTGCCGCTCGAGGCCCGCAATGCGCTCGACTTCGCTCATCACCGCGGGCTCGAGTGCGGCAGATGCATGACCGCCGTCGTCGACACAGCCGCCGTGCAGGGTGAGTTGCGTAAGGGGGACGGTAGTGGTCAGCGTCGCCGACGCGGGCAACGCCATCGAGCAGCGCAATGCATGCGTCGCACACGCGCGCGGCAGACCGGCGAACGCATCGCGCAACGCGCGCGCCACTGCATGACGATCCGCGATGTCGGTGCCGGCCATCGCGCCGGGCGCCAGCGCGACGGTGCTCGCATATTCGATACTTACTGCGGCGCGTGCGCGCGTTCGTCGACTCAACACGACGAGACGTACAGCCTGCGACCCCACGTCGATTCCCGCAGCGAAACGCTGCCCCCCTGCCTGCATGGCTTGCAGCCACGAACTTCTGAACGCCATAACGCCCTCCCTCTGACTCACGCGACGAATGATTCGAACGCGGATAACGAGGAAGAATTGTCCGTAGACGCACGCCTTAGGGACATTCGGCCAAACGGCCAACGTTGCCTGGCGCACGCCCGCCGCGACACTAAAACGACTACAGTGAAGTCATTCCTGCGTGGCGCGCAGAACCATTCAACCTGTCAGTAAGCATGCCGAAAGCTGAGAAGCGAGGCGGCTATAATCGCGGGACTGTTTTTTGGTGCCCCTATGCAATCAACGTCTCCTCCGTCCCCGCCGCCCGCGCCGCAAAAGCGCAAACGCCCGCTATGGCAGAAGCTCATCGTCGGCTTTCTGGGCTTGATCGTCGCGGGCATTCTGTGTGTGGCGCTCGTGCTTGGCTATGCACTGGTCGTCGCCACACCGAATCTGCCCTCGCTCGATGCGCTGACTGATTACCGGCCGAAAGTGCCGTTACGCATCTACACCGCTGACCACGTGCTGATCGGCGAATTTGGTGAAGAGCGCCGCGACATCGTCCATATTCAGGACGTACCCGACAGCCTGAAAAAGGCGATTCTGGCCATTGAAGATGCGCGCTTCTACGATCACGGCGGCGTCGATCTCACCGGTATCGCGCGCGCGGGCATGGTCGCGCTGACCAACGGTCACGCCACGCAAGGCGCAAGCACGATCACCATGCAGGTAGCGCGCAACTTCTTCCTTTCAAGCGAAAAGACCTACACGCGCAAGATTTATGAGATGTTGCTCGCGTACAAGATCGAATCGAAACTGACGAAGGATCAGATTCTCGAGGTGTACATGAATCAGATCTATCTGGGTCAGCGTGCCTATGGTTTCGCGAGCGCGGCACGGGTGTACTTCGGCAAAGATCTGAAAGATCTCACGCTTGCCGAGTCGGCAATGCTGGCAGGTCTGCCGAAAGCGCCGTCCGCCTATAACCCGGTGGTGAATCCGAAGCGCGCCAAAGTGCGGCAGGAGTACATTCTTCAGCGCATGTACGAGCTTCACTACATCACGCAGGAACAGTACGACGAGGCCGCGAGGCAGCCGCTCGTGGTCAAGGGCGCCGGCAAGGAATTCAGCGTGCACGCCGAGTACGTCGCGGAAATGGTGCGGCAGATGATGTATGCGCAGTACCGCGAAGAAGCCTACACGCGCGGCCTGAACGTGTTGACCACGATCGACTCGGCTGATCAGGACGTCGCTTATCGCGCGCTGCGCAAAGGTCTGATGGACTACGAACGGCGTCATGGTTATCGTGGCCCGGAAGCATTCATCAATCTGCCGGGCGATGCAGAAGACCGCGAGCAGGCCATCGACGACGCACTGCTCGAGCATCCGGACAACGGCGAATTCATCGCGGCCGTCGTGACCGCGGCGAGTCCCAGGCAGGTCCAGGCTACGTTCATCGACGGCAATGTGGCGACGATTCAGGGCGACGGTTTGCGCTACGCCCAGGCGGCGCTCGGCACGCACGCACAGCCGAACCAGCGCGTGCGGCCGGGCGCGATCATCCGTCTCGTGAAGAACGAGGACGGCAACTGGTCGATCACGCAATTGCCGCAAGTGGAAGGCGCGTTCGTCTCGGTCGTGCCGCAGGACGGCGCCATCCGCGCGCTGGTAGGCGGCTTCGACTTCAACAAGAACAAGTTCAATCACGTCACCCAGGCATGGCGCCAGCCAGGTTCGAGCTTCAAGCCGTTCATCTATTCGGCTTCGCTCGAAAAGGGGCTGGGACCGGCCACGGTAATCAATGACGCACCGCTCTTTTTCACCGCAGCGGAAACCGGCGGCCAGGCGTGGGAGCCGAAAAACTATGGCGGCGGTTTTGACGGCCCGATGACCATGCGTACCGCGCTGCAACGGTCGAAGAATCTTGTGTCGATCCGCATCCTCAACCAGATCGGCACGAAGTACGCGCAGCAGTACATCACGCGCTTCGGCTTCGATGCGGACCGTCATCCGGCTTATCTGCCCATGGCGCTTGGGGCCGGTCTCGTTACGCCGTTGCAGATGGCGGGCGCCTACTCGGTGTTTGCGAACGGCGGCTATCGGATCAATCCGTATCTGATCGCCGAAGTCACCGATCAGCGCGGCCTCGTCGTCGCGCATGCACAACCGCTCGTCGCCGCGCAGAGCGCACCGCATGCGATCGAGCCGCGCAACGCGTATGTGATGAACAGCCTGTTGCAAAGCGTCGCGCAACGCGGCACGGGTTCGAAGACCAACATACTCAAGCGCACTGACCTCGGCGGCAAGACGGGCACGACCAACGACTCGCGCGACGCATGGTTCGCCGGCTATCAGCACACGCTCACGGCGATTGCGTGGATCGGCTACGACAATCCGCGCAGTCTCGGTGACAAGGAAACAGGCGGCGGTCTCGCGCTGCCGGTATGGGTCGACTACATGGGACAGGCGCTCAAAGGCGTGCCCGACTACAAGATGCCGCGGCCTGACGGCATTGTCGAACTTGGCTCGGAACTGTATTTCGACGACTACACGCCCGGCAACGGTTTCGTTGCGACGGTGGGTGTGAGCCAGGCAACACTGGATGCCGAGGCAAGCGCCGCCGCTGCGGCTGCGCCCGAACAGGTCGGCGAACAGGAGAAACAGGACATCATGAATCTGTTCCGCGGACACTGAGTCGTCTCTGCTGCGCCTAAAAAAATCGCCGCGCTCGATGCGCGGCGATTTTCATTTGGGCGACTCACTCGCTTTTATTCAACGGTGTTTGTCACCGCAATGAAGCTCAAGCTTTGAAGTGAACCGGCTCGCCTGCCTGTTGTGTCGCGTAATCGGAAAGCGCCGCGAAAAATTCGGTCCCGCTGCGCGTGTCGCGCCATTCGCCATCGACAAAACGGAAATGGAAACCGCCCGCTTTAGCGGCGATCCAGATCTCGCTCATGGGCGGCTGGAGGTTGACGATGATCTTCGAGCGGTTCTCGAATTCGAGCGTCAAAACATTGCCGCTGCGCTCGAGTTCGATGTCGGCATCGGTGTCGTCGAGCGCGCGTTCGATGGCGGCTAGAGCGGCTTCCGCACGGGTCAGGTAATCAGTATCGGACATGCTAAACTCCATCGATTATTTATACAGGGACAGTCATGCGAGTCGTCACTCGGATGCGCGCGGCAGCGCCCGGCCGCGCGATTGTAGCGGTTTTAGCCATTCTCGCAGGTTGCGCGCTCGCTGGCTGCGGGCAACGCGGTGCGCTCTATCTGCCCACTGTGCCGCCGCTACCCGCCAAGCCGGTCGACCGCACACAGCCGCCTTCGCCTGACGACGCGAAACCCGTTCCGGATAATGCAGCCGAGACCGGCACGGTGCCCGATACGTCCGGCACACCGCTCTCGCTCGCGCCTGAAAATGATCTGGCCACGCCGCCTGGCTCGGCTGCTTCGGCGGCTTCTGGCACGTCGGCGCCGCTGCCTGCTTCCGCCGTTACTCCCGTTCAATAAGACTCTCGCATGACTCGATCCGCTTTTGAATACGTCGACGGCGTGTTGCACGCCGAACGCGTGTCCGCCGCCTCTCTCGCCGACCAGTTCGGCACGCCGCTGTACGTCTACTCGCGCGCCGCACTGACTGAAGCATGGAACGCATATGCGGGCGCATGCGTCGGCCGTCGCGCGAGCATCCACGTGGCCGTGAAGGCGAACAGCAATCTCGCCGTGCTGAACGTGTTCGCTCGTCTCGGCGCCGGTTTCGACATCGTGTCGGGCGGCGAACTGGCCCGCGTGCTGGCCGCCGGCGGCAAAGCGGAAAACACGGTGTTTTCCGGCGTGGGCAAGAGCGCCGGCGAAATGCGCGAGGCGCTGGCAGCTGGCGTGAAGTGCTTCAATGTCGAGTCGATTCCCGAGCTTGATCGCCTGAACGCGGTCGCCGCCGAGATGGGAAAACAGGCGCCAGTGTCGCTGCGCGTGAATCCGGACGTCGACGCGAAGACGCATCCGTATATCTCGACCGGGCTCAAGTCGAACAAATTCGGGGTCGCTTTCGAAGACGCGCGCGCAACCTATCGCGCGGCTGCTGCCATGACGAACCTGGATGTGGTCGGCATCGACTGCCACATCGGCTCACAGATCACCGAAGTCGCGCCTTATCTCGACGCCGTGGACAAGCTGCTCGAACTCGTCGACCAGATCGAGCAGGACGGCGTCACGATTCGTCACATCGACGTGGGCGGCGGTCTCGGCATTACCTATGACAACGAAACGCCGCCGGAAATCGGCGCGTTCGTGCGCACTGTGCTCGACCGTATCGAAGCGCGCGGTCACGGTCATCGCGAAGTGTATTTCGAGCCGGGCCGTTCGCTGGTCGGCAATGCGGGCATGCTGCTCACGCGCGTCGAATTCCTGAAGCCGGGCGCGGAAAAGAACTTTGCGATCGTCGACGCGGCAATGAACGATCTCGCGCGTCCCGCCATGTACGAGGCGTATCACGCGATTGAACCGGTCGTTCAGCGCGAAACGACCGCGCATATCTACGACGTAGTGGGTCCGGTTTGCGAAAGCGGCGACTGGCTCGGCCGCGAGCGTCTGCTCTCCATTGAACCAGGCGATCTCCTCGCCATCCGTTCGGCGGGTGCTTATGGTTTCGCGATGAGTTCCAACTACAACACTCGTCCGCGCGCCGCCGAGGTAATGGTGGATGGTACACAGGTACATGTGGTTCGCGCGCGCGAAGAGGTTCAGCAACTGTTTGCCGGCGAATCGATCCTGCCTGAGTAACTATCACCGACAGCGCTTTGCTGCGCAAAAAATCAAAAGGCGATGCCGGATAAGGCACCGCCTTTTGCTTTTTCAGGGCCTACGCTTCTCGCGCGTACCACGCCTCATACGCCACATGTCTGGCGCCATCAGCCCCATGCCCCTTAACGCGTTCGCGATCGCGCCGCCCTGATATGCCGATCGCGCAGCCATGCCAGCAAGCGCCATCCCAACAACGCAACCATGATTGCGCCGTAAATCTTCGGCAAAATCAGATCATGCTTGCCGGCCTTCATCCACCAGAAATGCAGAATGGCGAGCGCACCCGCTGCGTAAATCGCGCGATGCAGGGTCTGCCAGCGTCGCCCGAGCTTGCGCACCATCGCGCGTGGCGACGTTGCAGCGAGCGCGACCAGCAGCACGAACGCAGCAAAACCGACCGTGATGAACGGCCGCTTGCCGATGTCTTTCAGGATCGCTGCGACGTCGAACCACTTGTCGAACCAGATGTAAGTGGCGAAATGCAGCGTCGCGTAAAAGAATGCGTACAGCCCGAGCATGCGGCGAAAACGCACGAACGCCGCGACGCCGGTGAGACGGCGCAGCGGCGTCACCGCTAGCGTGATGCACAGAAAGACGAGCGTCCAGAGCCCGGTTGAGCGCGTGATGAATTCGATCGGATTCGCACCGAGCCGGTCGGTCATGCCGAACAGTACGATGCGAGCGAGCGGATACCACGCCGCGATAAACACCGCGATCTTCGCCGGTACGACCCAGCGCGCGCCGGAAGCCGGCCGCTTGGCCGCTGCGGACGCGGGCCCGGACGGCGAACGCGCCGCCATTTTTTCGCGCGTGGCGCCAGAAGAAGGTTGCGTGTCGATAGCCATAGTCGCGCCGTTCGCTCAGAAATTCTTCTTCAGATCCATACCCTGATACAGCGATGCGACCTGGTCGCCGTAACCGTTGAACATCAGCGTCTTGCGCTTGGGCGTAAAGAAACCGTCCTCTCCGATGCGCCGTTCGGTTGCCTGACTCCAGCGCGGGTGATCGACGTTCGGATTCACGTTTGAGTAAAAGCCGTACTCGTTCGACGCATACGTATTCCAGCTGGTCGGCGGCTGCCTGTCGATAAAGCGGATTTTCACGAGCGACTTCGCGCTCTTGAAGCCGTATTTCCACGGCACCACGATGCGCACCGGTGCACCGTTCTGGTTGGGCAAAACCTGACCGTACAAACCCACCGTCAACAGTGTGAGCGGATTCATCGCTTCATCCATGCGCAGCCCTTCGGAGTAGGGCCAGTCGAGCACGGGCGTCGAGAGTCCAGGCATCTGCGACGGGTCCGCCAGCGTAATGAACTGCACGTATTTCGCATTGCCGTTCGGCTGCACGCGCTTGATCAGCTCGGCAAACGGCACGCCGATCCACGGGATCACCATCGACCAGCCTTCGACGCAGCGCATCCGGTACACGCGCTCCTCGAGCGGCGCGAGTTTCAGCAGTTCGTCGATGTCATACACCTTCGGATTTTTGATCTCGCCTTCGACGCTCACCTTCCACGGATGCGGCCGCAACGTGCCGGCGTTGTGCGCGGGATCGGCCTTGTCGGTGCCGAACTCGTAGAAGTTGTTATACGTGGTGATGTCTTTGAACGGCGTGATCTTGTCGAGCGCGACGAATTTCGCGTTGGTTTTCGCGCTCAGCTTCTGCGCCTTCGGGTCCGGCGACGTGTAGGCTGCCAGTGCTTCGCCGTTCACGCCGACCAGGCTGCCCAACGCCACCGCGCCCGCCGCCTGCAAGACTCGCCGCCGGTTCTCGAAGACATGGCGAGGCGTGATTTCGCTGCGCGCAATGTCATCGCCTGTCAGTTGAATGTTTTCGCTACGCTTGATCCACATGGTGCTGCTCCTTGGTGGCCCGGTACTGTGTCCCTTGGGGACCGGATTGTGCGATCACCTATCCGGGTGTTTCGTTCAGCCATTCATAGGTACTGTCACGGCGAACACTCTGGATGCATCGAATATTCCGTCAGCCGTAAAAAAACCGCCGGTGCGCGACGCACACGGCGGTTCTTGGTCCGGCACAGGCGGCAGACTTACAGTTTGCCGTAGCTGTGCAAGCCCGACAGGAACATGTTGACGCCGAGGAACGCAAAGGTCGTCACGAGCAGACCGGTAAGCGCCCACCATGCGGCAACCGCGCCGCGCAGTCCTTTCATCAGGCGCATATGCAGCCATGCCGCGTAATTCAACCAGACGATCAGCGCCCACGTTTCCTTCGGGTCCCAGCTCCAGTAACCGCCCCATGCCTCGGCTGCCCACAGCGCGCCGAGAATCGTCGCAATGGTGAAGAACGCAAAGCCGACGGCGATCGACTTGTACATGACGTCGTCGAGCACTTCTAGTTGCGGCAGACGGTCGGCCAGCACGCCGCGCTCTTTCATCAGATAGGCAACGCCCACCATGGCCGACAACGCGAAGCTGCCGTAGCCGATGAAGTTCGCCGGTACGTGAATCTTCATCCACCAGCTTTGCAGTGCCGGCACGAGCGGCTGGATCTGCTGTGCGTCGCGTGCGACCGAATACCACATGAGAAAGCCGACTGCGGCGCTGATCACGAGCAGGACGAACGCGCCGAGCGCGCGCGTGTTGTAGTGCTGCTCGTAGTACAGATAGAACAAAGCGGTAATCAGGCTGAACAGCACGAACACTTCATACAGATTCGAGATGGGGATATGGCCGACGTCCGCGCCGATCAGGTACGACTCGTACCAGCGCACCATCAAGCCGACAAAACCCATCAACACGGCCGCCCACGTCATCTTGGAACCGATCGCGGCGCCGGTGGGCGACCGCGACAACAGGCCGATCCAGTAGAACACGGTCGCAAAGACGAAGAGCGCGCTCATCCACAGAATGGCGGACTGGCTCGACAGAAAATATTTGAGGAAAAACGCGTTGTCTGCGCGGCTCAGGTCGCCGTGATAGATCTGGATGGCCAGCAGCGAGAGCGCTGCAATGCCGACCATGAGCGGACGCACCGGTTTCCAGCGCCAGCCGAGCACCACGAAAACCGGCACGGCGCAGCAGAGCACCAGCTTGTCGTAGTAATTCATGAACGGGTGATAGCGCGTCAGCGCAAAGCCCGCGCCCGCCACCATGGCCACGGCGAACAGCCAGTCGACGACGCCGAGGCGTTTCAGGAACGGCCGTTCATCGTACTGCGCAACATTGAGCGTCTCGCCGACCAGACCCTTTTGGGGCCGCGACGGTGCGGGGGAGGAGGAAACCTGAGTCAAGTCCATGATCTTACCGGGTCGAATCTTGTGAGCTGGCAGACGGCGCGCCGGAATGACCGGGTGCGTTTGCGTCGGCTGCTTCGGTGAGCCTCGCGCCCAGTGCGGCGCCTACCGCGTCGCGTGTCTGGACGAACTCTTTTTCGAAGTCGAGCGTTTTACGTGCGCTCGACATTGCCATCACGACATTCGTGCCGTGATCAGTATCTTTGAGCCAGAACCAAAGGCGCCGTTCACGGACGTAGAACATCGAAAAGATGCCTAACACGAGGAGCAGGCTGCCAAGATACACGACTTTTTTGCCGGGCGCGCGCGTCAACTGAAATACCGAAGCTTGCACCTGCCTGAATGAGTCAAGCTGTAAATAGACCGGAGATCCATACAGAAAGCTGTCGGATATTGCGTTGATCGAACTCTGGATGAAACGGCTCGCGTCGGCGTTGGCGACGGCGTCCGGCTCGCCGAGTTGCTCGCGGGACAACTGCCACAAGTCCCACGTTGCGCCTTCCAGCATGCGCAGCAGCAGGCCGGCGGCCTTTTCCTGCTCGCCCTTCGGCACCGAACGGTCAATAAAACCGGCGATTGCCTGAAATCCGCCCACGGTCTGGCCGTTCGGCGTCTTGACGCTGTCGTCCGCACCGGCAAACAGGGTCAGCACGCGCAACGCGCTTTCTTCGAGATGTTGCTGAAGCTCCGGATTCGAGCCCGGCACCGAGCGCAGCGCGAAACGGTGGGCCGCGCTGGCCCGCATCGCGGGATTTTCGAGTGTGGCGCGCAGGTTCATCCACTCCTTGACCGTGCCACCGGTGTCGGCGGGAATGCGCAAGTAGCGGAACGGATCATCCGGATTCACACGCATGCCGGCGAGGAACATTTTTTCCCCGTTCACGTCGACCGGCAGCATGTAGTTGTTGTACTCGCGCGCCTGCCCGTCCTTGTCACGCACCTTGTACTGAACCGACGGACCGACGTTGTGCAGGTCAAGCGGCTTCGACGTTTTTGCGCCGGAGCCAAGACGCTCGTCGAACGCCTCTTTCAGCGAGCGATGCGCGGCCACGCCGCGCGCGTCGTTCTGGCCGCTGCCGTTCGAAATGTTTTCGACGTTGATCGCACGGAAGTCCGTAAATTCGACGGTCTGCCCGTCCGCCAGCGGCGTGGCCGTGCTCAACGGCGCGTTACCGCCGATCGTGCCGCCGAACGGCGCGCTCTTCGCGGTTGGGCCGGTCATCGGGAAAGCGGTCATCTGCATTTGCGAGCCGCCGTCCTGGAAGCTCGACTGGTAGATGGAAACGCCGTCGTACGTGAATGGCTTGTTCACTTCGACGCGAGCCGGGACCCGCGCGCCGGTCTTATGATCGACCACGACGATGTCGCTCGCGAACAGCTTCGGCATGCCGGTCGAGTAGTAGTCGACGATGAATTTGTTCAGTTCGATCGAGAACGGCAGGTCCTGGATCAGCGAGCCGTCTGGCTGGTTCAGAATCGCGGTGGACACATGCTGCCCCTCCGGCACCCATGCGTACCCGCGGAACGTGGGATTGGATTGCGACAGACGATGGTCCGGCGTGATGTCGTTGATTACCGTGTTCGCGCGGATCGGCGATTTGTCGAACAGCCACATTTGCAGCTTGATGGGGAGATTGCTGTCGAGCAGGCCGCCAAGGCAGATCACCACGATCGCAAGGTGCGCGGAAATGTAGCCGAATTTCGTAAGTGCGCCGCGCTTGGCGGCAATCAGCGTGGCGCCCTCGGATTCACGCGTGACGAACTTGTAGCCCAGCCTGCCGGACAGTCGGGCGAGCACCGCGGACGTCTGTGCGCGCGTGCCCTCTACCGCGAATTCGCCCTTGTGATGGAACGCGCGCAGACTGGCTTCGCGGACCTTGTCTTTCCAGCTCTTCGCGTCGGCGACCATCTTGGGCGCATTGCGGATCACGCATAGCGATACCGACACCATCAGAAAGCCGAGAATCAGCATGAACCACCACGAGCTGTACACCGTGTACAGACTCAGCGAGCGGAAGATGTCTGCCCAGAAGGGGCCGAACTGATTGACGTAATTCGGATAGGGATCGTCCTGCGTGAGGACAGTACCAATGATGCTGGCGATCGACAGGATCACGAGCAGCGCAATGGCGAAACGCATCGAGCTCATGACTTCGACGACGCTGCGCATGACGCGATTGCCCGACTTCGACTGCAAACCCGACGTGGTGACGCTCATTCATACTCCGACTGAACAGCAAAAAAGGGTGAAGGGCTGCCGTGCACACGACGCCCTCACCCTTTTCTTGTTGTGTACCGGCCTCGTCGGGCCGGTTACCTGCGTGCGGACCTTTAATGCAGGCCCGCGATGTAATCCGCTACCGCCTTGATCTCGCTATCCGACAGCCGTGCGGCAATGGCGTGCATGGCCTCATTGTTGTTACGTGCGCCGGGGCCCTGGGTGAAGGCCGTCAACTGGGCGACCGTGTACTCCGCCCACTGGCCCGACAGACGCGGATACTGCGAAGGAATGCCCTGACCGGTCGGCCCGTGGCAGCTTGCGCAGGCCGGCACGCCTTTGTCCGCAATGCCGCCGCGATAGATCTTCTGACCGAGCGGCACTGTGTCCTTGTTATGCGCGTAGCCGGGCTTCGGCGTTTGCGTCGCGAAATAGGCGGCCACGTTGACCATGTCCTGATCGGACAACGCTGCGGCCATGCCCATCATGATCGCATTGTTGCGCGCGGGCTGCTTGGCGCCCGGCTGGATCTTGAAGTCCTTGAGTTCTTTGACGAGATACTCGGGATGCTGGCCGGCCAGCTTCGGATACGCACCGCCGGCGCTGTTGCCGTCTGCTCCATGACAAGACGCGCACACCTGCACCGCGATTGCCTGCCCCCGATTGACGTCCGGCTTTGCCGGATCTGCTGCTCGTGCCTGAATTGCCAAACCTGAAAGACCTGCCGCTACATGAAGCACCATCAGAGTCTTGCTCAGTCGATTCATTCGCACACCCTGTCTCGTCTTGTGGGATTCTTAGAGAGGCCCCAAACCCGGCGCCTCGCGCCAGCCCCTCCTGTCGCCATCCCCAAGGGGACTTCTCTCAGAGCGGAAAACTTGGGACGGCCCGGCGTTTTCTTAAAGGTTTTGCAAATTACGACGGCAACCGAGCGACCGCTGGAAGCCGCCAAGGCACGCGGGCTGGCCCCCATCAGGTTTTCAGTAAACCATCGTATTGTACAATAACTCGCTAATCGCTAAGACGCCAGTCGGGCTTGACCCGTCCCCGCTCCGGGTTCCCCGGCGTCTCGAAATACCGGCCTCGCTCATGTCCTTCCTGCTCCACCAATCCCGCTTTTTTACGACGGTCAATCACTTGCGTGATTTGCCGGCAACGTCGCAGCCCGAGATCGCTTTCGCGGGGCGCTCGAACGCAGGCAAGTCGACAGCCATTAATATCCTGTGTAACCAGAAGCGCCTCGCGTTCGCCAGTAAGACGCCCGGGCGCACGCAGCACATCAATTACTTTTCGGTGGGCAAGCAAGACGAACCCACGGCCAATCTGGTCGATCTGCCTGGCTATGGCTACGCGGAAGTGCCGGGCGCGGCGAAAGCGCATTGGGAGGCGCTGCTCTCCAGCTATCTGCAAACGCGCTCACAACTGCGCGGCATGATTCTGATGATGGATTCGCGCCGGCCGCTCACCGAGCTGGACCGCCGCATGATCGAATGGTTTGCGCCGACCGGCAAACCGATCCACACGCTGCTCACCAAATGCGACAAATTGACGCGACAGGAAGGCATTAACGCGTTGCGCGCGACGCAGAAAGGTCTGGCCGAATATCGCGCGAACGGCTATCAGGGCGAGTTGACCGCCCAGCTATTTTCGGCGCTGAAGCGAGTGGGGATCGACGAAGCGCACGAGCTGATCGAAAGCTGGCTGATCCCTTCCGAAAAAGGCGAAGCGGACGCCGCACACTGAAACAGCTGACTTCGGGCACACTGCCGGCTGACTATTCGCAAACCCGATAAAACGTCTTCCGCAGCCCCATAAAAAAACCCGCCGCTTGAACGGCGGGTCAAACAGCCTAATCGAAAAAAACGACAGGCACCCGCTCAGGGAGGAGAAGCGGGGAGGTCAGCGCAAGGCGCCTCGCTCGATCGGTATGATATACCATTGTCTCGAAAAGTTTCCGGGAGCGGAGGCAGGCGTTACTTGTCCACTCCACACATCCACGATCTTCGATTCGATATGAGCTTCTATCCGCATCATCGTCCGCGCCGCATGCGCCGTGACGACTTCTCGCGCCGCCTGATGCGAGAAAACATCCTCACCACCAACGATCTGATCTACCCCGTGTTTATCGTCGAAGGCACCAACGTGCGGCAAGCCGTACCGTCGATGCCGGGCGTCGAACGCGTGTCGGTCGATCTGCTGATGGGCGTGGCCGAACAATGCGTCGAGCTCGGCGTGCCCGTGCTTTCGCTGTTCCCGGCTATCGAGCCGTCGCTGAAAACGCCGGACGGCCGGGAAGCGACCAACGCGGCGGGCCTCGTGCCACGCGCCGTCCGCGAGTTGAAGAAGCACTTTCCCGACCTTGGTGTCCTGACCGACGTGGCCCTCGATCCTTATACGAGTCACGGCCAGGACGGTGTGCTCGATGAAGCCGGCTATGTGATCAACGACGACACCGTCGAAATCCTGATCGAGCAGGCGCGCGCGCAGGCTGAGGCCGGCGTCGACATTCTTGCGCCGTCGGACATGATGGACGGCCGCATTGGCGCCATCCGCGAAATGCTGGAAAGCGAGGATCACATCCACACGCGGATCATGGCTTATGCGGCCAAGTTCGCATCCGCGTTCTATGGCCCATTCCGCGATGCGGTGGGTTCGGCAACGAACCTGGGCAAGAGCAACAAGATGACATACCAGATGGACCCGGCCAATTCGAACGAAGCGCTGCGCGAAGTGCGCGCTGATATCGATGAAGGCGCCGATATGGTCATGGTCAAGCCGGGCATGCCGTATCTGGACATCGTGCGTCGCGTGAAGGACGAATTCAACTTCCCGACCTATGTCTACCAGGTCAGCGGTGAATACGCGATGTTGAAGGCCGCCGCGCAGAACGGCTGGCTCGATCACGACAAAGTGATGATGGAATCGCTGCTCGCGTTCAAGCGTGCAGGCGCCGACGGCGTGCTGACCTACTTCGCGCTGGACGCAGCGCGGATTTTGCGCTCGCAGAAGTAGCGCAAAGCGGACGGGCTGCCGGCTGCCCGCGACGCTCTTTTCGCTTATGAGAAACGGAGGCGGACTCGTGGTCCAGCCTCCATTTTTTTGCGTGTTGCGGTGAGGAATTGCCCGCCGCGGCGACGCTAGGCACCGGGCGTAGCCACGCGATCCAGGCTGTGAAGGAATGTATCAGCCGACTCATAGCCCACGACCCGCAGCACCTCCTTGCCGCTCGGATCGAAAAAAATGATGCCCGGGGGCCCGAACAGACTGAAGCGCTTGAGGAGCGTCTGATCGTCCGGATTATTGGCGGTGACGTCGGCGCGCAGCAGGTTCATCTGCTTCAGCCTGGCCTGAACGCGCGGATCACTGAACGTGAATTTCTCCATCTCCTTGCAGCTCACACACCAATCCGCATAAAAATCCAGCATAGCGGGCTGTGCAGCCGTTTTGACGGCCTCGTCGAGGTCACTCGATGAGCGAACTGCCCCGAAGGTCAGATCGCGCTGAGCGGCTGAATTGGGCTTACCGGATCCGTTGCGGCTGGCGCTGGCCGTTACATCCCCCGCTTCCCCACTCGCCCCGCGCGCCGCCAGCACCGCCAGCGGGCGCAGCGGATCGCTCGATCCCGCGGCGAGGCCGACAAGCAACACCGCCGCCCATACAGCGAACCCCACGCCGATCCCACGGCTCAGTCGGCGCCACACGGACACGCCCGCCACGGGCGCCGAGAATACGCCCAGCGACGCCGCCGCGACCAGCAGCCAAAGCGCGCTCAGAAGCATGGTCGCGGTGGCGCCGAGCACGGGCCACACGATCCATAGCGCAGCAGCAAGCAACACGACGCCGAAAAACACCTTTACGCCGTCCATCCAGGCGCCAGCCCGCGGCAGCAATGTGCCGGCGCCGAGCCCGATGATCAGCAGCGGCACGCCGAGCCCGAGCCCCATCGAGAAAAGCGCGGCGCCGCCGAGGACGGCGTCACCGGTGTGCGCGATGAACGCCAGCACGGCGAAAAGCGGTGCCGTCATGCATGCGCCGACGACCAGCGCGGACAACGCGCCCATCGCGGCCACGGCGGCAAATTTGCCGCCCGAGCGCCCGGTCGACGCCCGCGACACACCCTGCTGCCAGCGCTGCGGCAGCGCGATGTCGACGCCAGCGATCAGTGTGATCGCGAAAGCCGTCAGCAAAACGCCGAACGCGCCGAGCACCCAGGGATTCTGCAGCCAGGCGCCGAGGCTCTGCCCGACCAGCGCGGCTGCGATGCCGAGCGCCGTGTACACGAGCGCCATTCCAACCACGTAGGCGAGCGACAGCGAGAACCCGCGCATTCGAGTCACGCGCGCGCCTTCGCCGATGATGATCGCCGACAGGATCGGAATCATTGGATACGAGCAAGGCAGCAGGCTCAGCACCATGCCAGCCACGAAATAGAGCCCGATGATCGCAAGAAAGCCACCACCCTGGAGCAGCGACTGCGCGTAGTCGGCATTCGTGGCGCGCTCGTACCACGGCGCGGCGTTAGGCTGCGGTGCCGATTGCGCCGCGCCGGTCGCCGCGCCCGAGTTGCCGGCCGGCTGCAACGCTGCGCCACTCACGCGGTAGACGCGCTCCATGGGCGGATAGCAGATACCCGCGTCGGCGCAGCCCTGCGATGTCACAGCCAGATCGAACGGGCCGGACGCCTGCTTGATCGGTATGCGGATCGTCAGCTCGTTGCGATATGTTTCGACATTCTTATTGAAGGTCTCGTCGAACTTGACGTGACCAGCGGGCAACTGCGCTTCACCAAGCGTCGCCGCGCCATTGCGGGTCGCGAACGCGAAGCGCTCGCGATACATGTAATAGCCGTCCGCAATCTTGTAGGTGACGTCGACTTCGCCCGGCTTTTCCGCGGCGCTGAATTTGAAAGCGACGCTGGGATCGAGGAAATCGTCCGCCGCTCGGGCAAGCGTGGTGAACTGCGCGAGCACCAGACAGCTGATCAGGAGGAAAGCGGCGCGCAACGCGTAGCGCGCGCGTCGGTCAAGGCCGTTAAACATGGAGGGAACGATGAGTTTCAGCGGTGATCCACTGGCCATACGCAGTCGATGCGCTAGCCTGCCACGACAGGATTTCGGGCGTGTCATACGGATGATGGGCTTGAATAAATTGCTCGAGTTCGGGCGCCCGCGCCTCGCTTGTCTTGAATAGCAGTTGAATCTCCTGCGCTTCCTCAATCGCACCTTGCCAGTGATAAGTGGACTCGACCACACCGAGACGGGAGACGCATGCGCACAAGCGCGCGGCCAAAGCGTCTTGCGCAAGCTTCTGAGCGACGGCGGCATCGGGCACCGTGGTCAAGATCAAGGTCACATTCACGCTCACAAACGCTCCGGCAAAAGGCACGATTCGGGTGCCAATATCGTAACACCTGGGTGGCGGCTTCCGCCGTCGACGGGTGATACCGGGCTTTGATGTGGTCGCGCTGGGTGCTTGCTTTATGCGTCGCCACAAACAAAAAAGCCAGGCGTTCTGCCTGGCTTTTTTTGAAGCTAAAAAGCTTACTCAGCTTCTTGCACTTCAGTTTCTTCGACTTCCGGACGGTCCAGCAATTCGACCAGCGCCATCGGAGCGTTGTCGCCGACGCGGAAACCGAACTTCAGCACGCGCAGGTAGCCGCCCGGACGGGTAGCGTAACGCGGGCCGAGCACTTCGAACAGCTTCGTGACCGAGTCACGATCGCGCAAGCGGTTGAACGCCAGACGGCGATTTGCCAGCGACGGCTTCTTGCCGAGCGTGATCAGCGGCTCGACGACTTTACGGAGTTCTTTTGCCTTCGGCAGCGTGGTTTTGATGACTTCGTGCGCGATCAGCGAGTTAGACATATTACGGAGCATTGCCAGACGGTGGCTGCTCGTGCGGTTCAGTTTCCGCAAACCATGACGGTGACGCATGTTAATTCCTTCATTTCAAAGTTTTGGTCCAGCTCTTCTATCGCGCTCGATTCACCCGAAGGTGTGAGTGCACGGGCCGGTAGTGAAAAAAGACAAGACGCGGATTTTAAAGGAAAATCCGCGTCTTTGCCAATGCAGCGGCGCTCTCGCCCCGGTAGACTGCTCGACTTACTTGTCCAAACCTGCCGGCGGCCAGTTTTCGAGCTTCATGCCGAGCGTCAAACCGCGCGACGCCAGTACTTCCTTGATTTCGTTCAACGACTTGCGACCCAGATTCGGGGTCTTGAGCAGTTCGTTTTCCGTGCGCTGGATCAGATCACCGATGTAGTAAATGTTCTCGGCCTTTAGGCAGTTCGCGGAACGGACCGTCAGTTCGAGATCATCGACCGGACGCAGCAGGATCGGATCGATCTGCGGCGCGCGCGACGGCGCTTCAGCCGTTGCTTCGGTGCCTTCCAGAGCCGCGAACACCGACAGTTGATCAACCAGAATACGCGCCGATTGACGGATCGCTTCTTCCGGAGAAATCACACCGTTGGTTTCGATGTTCATCACAAGCTTGTCGAGGTCGGTACGCTGTTCGACACGCGCGCTTTCCACGGCGTAGCTCACACGGCGAACCGGCGAGAACGACGCGTCCAGCACGATACGGCCGATGATCTTGGCCGATTCTTCGCCGTAGCGACGCACGTTGCCCGGCACGTAGCCGCGGCCTTTTTCAACCTTGATCTGAACGTCGAGCTTACCGCCCTTCGACAGGTGAGCAATCACGTGATCCGGATTGATCACTTCGCAATCGTGCGCGAGTTCGATGTCACCAGCGGTAACGACGCCTTCGCCTTCCTTGCGCAGCGTAACCGTCACTTCATCACGGTTATGCAGCTTGAACACCACGCCCTTCAGGTTCAACAACAGGTTGACCACATCCTCTTGCACACCGTCGAGCGTCGAATACTCATGCACGACGCCTGCGATCGTCACTTCGGTCGGCGCGTAGCCGATCATCGACGACAGCAGTACGCGCCGAAGCGCGTTACCCAAGGTGTGGCCGTAACCGCGTTCAAACGGTTCCATGACCACTTTCGCATGGCTCTCGCCAAGCGATTCAACTGCGATGATCTTGGGCTTCAACAAACTGGTTTGCATAGGTTTTCCTTTTCAATACCCTCGGCTCGTTACACCGATAAGGCTGACCGGTAACAACCTGAAAATAAACAGCCGAGGTACCCCCTTGCACAACGCAATCAGGGCGCCCCGGCCGTTAATCCGATTACCGCGAATACAATTCGACGATCAGGCTTTCATTGATATCGCCAGCGATATCGCTGCGTTCCGGCTTCGACTTGAACGTACCTTCGAACTTCTTCGAATCGACGGCAACCCAGCTCGGCATACCGCCTTGCTCAGCCAGCGACAGCGCTTCGAGAATCCGCGCCTGCTTCTTCGACTGTTCGCGAACTGCGACGACGTCGCCTGCCTTAATTTGCATCGACGGGATGTTCGACACAACGCCGTTCACCATGATCGCCTTGTGGCTGACCAGCTGACGAGCTTCAGCGCGCGTCGAGCCGAAGCCCATGCGATACACGACGTTGTCCAGACGCGACTCGAGCAATTGCAGCAGGTTCTCACCCGTGTTGCCCTTGAGACGGTCGGCCTCAGCGAAGTAACGGCGGAATTGACGTTCGAGGACGCCGTAGATACGCTTGACTTTCTGCTTTTCGCGCAGCTGCGTGCCGTAGTCGGACGTACGCGCACCCGACGTGCGGCCGTGTTGGCCCGGCTTGCTGTCAAGCTTGCACTTGTCAGCGAGCGAACGGCGGGCGCTCTTCAGGAAGAGGTCAGTGCCTTCACGGCGGGACAGCTTGGCCTTAGGGCCGATATAACGTGCCACGTTAATTCCTTCGTTGATTGATCACGCGAGTGTATGCACCCGCGCTAGTCCGAACCCTTTGGGTCGAACGGTGGGCTTAGTCAATTCAATAACGCAAGCGGCCTGTTGTCGCCGATACACCATCCGGCGGCAAACAGGCGCTGGCGAAAACAGCGTCTTAGATACGACGACGCTTCGGCGGACGGCAGCCGTTATGCGGGACCGGGGTCACGTCAGAGATCGCGGTGATCTTGATACCAAGACCATGCAACGCGCGCACCGCCGACTCACGGCCAGGACCGGGGCCCTTGATCCGCACTTCGAGGTTCTTCACGCCGTATTCCATCGCCACGCGGCCAGCCGATTCGGCCGCCACCTGAGCTGCAAACGGAGTCGATTTACGCGAGCCCTTGAAGCCCTGACCACCCGACGTTGCCCAAGCAAGTGCATTGCCTTGACGATCGGTGATCGTGATGATGGTGTTGTTGAACGACGCGTGAACGTGAACCACGCCCTCGGCGACGTTCTTCTTGACCTTCTTGCGAACGCGTTGCGCCGCGGAGTTGTTCGAAGCCTTAGCCATTACGTTTTCCTGTAACTGTCAGTTCCGCTTACTTCTTCAGCGATTGCGCTGCACGACGCGGACCCTTGCGCGTACGGGCATTCGTACGCGTACGCTGGCCGCGCAGGGGCAAGCCCTTACGATGCCGAACGCCACGGTAGCAGCCGAGATCCATCAGGCGCTTGATGTTCATCGTCGTTTCACGGCGCAGATCGCCTTCAACGATGAACTTGCCGACTTCTTCACGCAGCTTTTCGAGGTCTGCGTCGTTCAGGTCTTTGACCTTCTTCGAAAATGCCACACCAGCAGCGACGCAAATGTCGCGCGAGCGCGTGCGGCCGATACCGTAAATAGCCGTCAGGCCGATTTCAGTATGCTGGTGATTCGGGATGTTAACCCCTGCGATACGAGCCATTGTTTTTCCTCAAACAAAAAGCGCAAGCAAAAGCGCGGCGTTCAGCCTTGACGCTGTTTGTGGCGCGGATCAGAGCTGCAAATCACGCGCACAACGCCTTTGCGCTTGATGATCTTGCAATTGCGGCAAATGCGCTTAACCGATGCCATCACTTTCATGATAATACCCTTTTTTCAAATCACTTCGCCCGGAACACGATCCGCGCACGCGACAGATCGTAAGGCGTCAATTCAACCGTCACCTTGTCGCCCGGCAGGATTCGGATGTAATGCATCCGCATCTTGCCGGATATGTGTCCCAATACGACATGGCCGTTTTCCAGCTTCACCCTGAAGGTAGCGTTAGGCAGGTTTTCGATGACTTCACCCTGCATCTGGATAACATCGTCTTTGGCCATAAGTCCTTTCAACGCATCGGGACGCCGCCGCCTTTGAAATTAGCTTTCTTCAGCAGCGATTCATACTGTTGCGACATAACGTACGACTGCACCTGCGCCATGAAGTCCATTGTGACGACGACAATGATCAGCAGCGACGTTCCACCAAAATAAAACGGCACGTTCCAGCGCAGCACCAGAAATTCGGGCAGCAGACAAACAAACACGATGTAGATCGCACCGGCCAGCGTCAGACGCGTGAGGATGCGGTCGATATATCGCGCCGTCTGATCGCCAGGGCGGATACCCGGGACGAAAGCGCCACTCTTTTTCAGGTTGTCGGCCGTTTCCCTGCTGTTGAACACCAGTGCGGTGTAGAAGAAGCAGAAGAAAACGATCGCCAACGCGTACAGCAACACGTACACAGGCTGACCGGGCTTGAGGGCTTCGGCCACGTTGTGCAATGTGTCTGCGAACCAGCTGGTACGCGATCCAGAACTAAACCAGTTCAGGATAGTTGCCGGGAAGAGAATGATCGACGACGCGAAGATCGGCGGAATCACACCCGACATGTTCAACTTCAGCGGCAGATGTGATGACTGGCCGCCGTAAATCTTGTTACCCACTTGCCGCTTGGCGTAGTTCACAAGAATCTTGCGCTGGCCGCGTTCAATGAACACCACCAGATACGTCACAGCAGCAATCAGCGCGACGACGATAATCGCCGAGATGATGCTCATCGATCCGGTTCGCACCAGTTCAAAAAGACCACCGATTGCGTTCGGGAAACCCGCCGCAATACCGCCAAAAATGATGATCGAGATACCGTTGCCAAGCCCGCGCTCCGTGATCTGCTCACCCAGCCACATCAGGAACATCGTGCCGGTCACCAGCGTCACGACCGTCGTTAAACGGAACACCATTCCCGGGTCGATCACGAGAGCCGGCTGATTTTCCAGAGCCACGGCGATGCCGAAAGCCTGGAACGTTGCCAGCAGGACCGTGAAGACACGCGTGTACTGCGTAATCTTACGTTGACCCGCCTGCCCCTCTTTCTTCAGCGCTTCCAGCTGCGGCGAAACAATCGCCAGCAACTGCATGATGATCGACGCCGAAATGTACGGCATGATCCCAAGCGCGAAAATCGTGAACCGGGAAAGTGCGCCACCCGAGAACATGTTGAACATGCCAAGGATGCCGCCCGACTGGCTTTGAAACAATTTCGCCAGCTGGTCCGGGTCGATACCCGGCACCGGAATGTGCGCGCCGATACGGTAGACGATCAACGCCAGCAGCAGGAACACTGCTCGCCGACGCAGATCGCCGAACTTCGCCGCGCTGCGACCGGGTTTTGCGAGACTCGGGCTGTTAGCCAAGTACCTTCTCCGATGCAAATGCTAGTGACGGCAATGAACTTGCGCGTTACTCGGCAAAGGAGCCGCCGGCTGCTTCAATAGCAGCGCGCGCACCCTTCGTCGCACCCAGACCCTTCACAACGATCTTGCGCTTGAGCTCGCCCGTCGCGATGATCTTGGCGCTCTTGATCAACTCGCCGACCAGGCCGGCTTGCTTCAGAGCCAGCAGATCGATTTCGTCGACCGGCAGCTTTTCCAGATCCGAGAGACGCACTTCACCAACGAATTCCTTCGTCAGCGACGTGAAGCCGCGTTTCGGCAGGCGACGTTGCAGCGGCATTTGACCGCCTTCGAAGCCAACCTTGTGAAAGCCGCCCGAACGCGACTTCTGACCCTTGTGACCACGGCCAGCGGTCTTGCCGAGGCCAGAGCCAATGCCGCGACCAACGCGACGCTTAGCGTGCTTCGCGCCTTCAGCCGGCTTCAGGTTATTCAATTCCATTATCAACTCCTTGAGTCCTGGTCAGCCGCTTAGCTGATGACCTTAACGAGGTACGAAACCTTGTTGATCATGCCGCGCACAGCCGGCGTGTCCTGCAACTCGCTAACCGAGTTGAGTCGGCGCAGGCCCAAGCCACGCACCGTAGCACGGTGCGTTTCACGGGTGCCGATCAGGCTCTTGACGAGCTGGACCTTGACAGTTTTATCAGACATGGTGTCCACCTTAGCCCAGAATATCTTCGACGGACTTGCCGCGCTTCGCCGCGATATCGCCCGGCGTGGACTGCTTGCGCAGACCGTCGAGCGTTGCACGAACGAGGTTGTACGGGTTCGTCGAACCGTGGCTCTTGGCCACAACGTTCTGCACGCCCATCACGTCGAACACTGCGCGCATCGGGCCGCCAGCGATCACGCCGGTACCGTCCTTGGCCGGAGCCAGGAGGACCATCGACGCGCCGTGCTTACCGTGCACTTCGTGTTGCAGAGTACCGTTCTTAAGCGGCACCTTGAACATGTTGCGGCGGGCTTGTTCCATCGCCTTCTGAACAGCGACCGGCACTTCCTTCGCCTTGCCCTTGCCCATACCGACGCGGCCATCGCCGTCGCCGACCACGGTCAGTGCGGCAAAACCGAGAATCCGGCCGCCCTTCACAACCTTGGTCACGCGGTTGACCGAAATCATCTTTTCGCGCAGGCCGTCGTCGCGTTCGTCAGCCTGAACTTTCGCTTGCATCTTTGCCATGACGAATTCTTCCCTTAGAACTTGAGTCCGGCTTCGCGCGCCGCATCAGCCAGCGCTTTCACGCGGCCGTGGTAACGGAAACCCGAACGGTCGAAGGCGACGGATTCGATGCCGGCAGCCTTAGCCTTTTCTGCAATGCGCTTACCGATCAGGGTCGCAGCAGCGACGTTGCCGCCCTTGCCGGTCTGATCAGCCAGTTGCGCACGCACTTCGGCCTCGAGCGTCGACGCGCTGGCGAGCACCTTGGTGCCGCACGGCGAGAACACTTGCGCATAGATGTGCGTGTTCGTGCGATGCACGGCGAGACGCGCGACCTGCAGCTCAGCGATCTTGATACGCGTCTGACGAGCGCGGCGCAGGCGAGATTGAGTCTTATCCATGATTGCGCACCCTTACTTCTTCTTCGTTTCTTTGAGGATCACGACCTCGTTGGCGTAGCGCACACCTTTGCCCTTGTAGGGCTCCGGCGGGCGATAGCCGCGCACTTCTGCAGCGACCTGGCCAACTTTCTGCTTGTCGATCCCCTTGATCACGATTTCGGTTTGCGACGGGGTTTCTGCCTTGACGCCTTCCGGCATCTGGTGCACCACGGGGTGCGAGAAACCCAGCGACAGATTCAGCTTGTCGCCTTGCGCCTGTGCGCGGTAACCGACGCCAACCAGCGTCAGCTTGCGCTCGAAACCCTTCGTCACGCCGTTCACCATGTTCGCAACCAGTGCGCGCATCGTGCCCGACATCGCATTCGCTTCGCGGCTTTCGTCAACCGGCTCGAAATTCAGCGTGCCGTTGTCGTTCACCACTTTCACGAGGCGGTTAGCCGCCTGCGTAATCGTACCCAGCGGGCCCTTGACGGTAATGCGATCGTCGCTCAGGGCCACTTCTGCGCCTTGCAGCGCGACCGGGCTTTTACCTACTCGAGACATGTTTCTCTCCTTTCGGCCTTAAGCGACGTAGCAGATGACTTCGCCGCCAACGCCCGTTGCGCGCGCCTTGCGGTCCGTCATCACGCCCTTGGGCGTCGACACGATTGCCACGCCGAGGCCATTCATGACCACGGGGATGTCGTTACGGCCGCGGTACACACGCAGACCAGGCTTCGACACGCGCTCAATGCGTTCGATGACCGGACGGCCGGCGTAGTACTTCAACACGATGTTCAATTCAGACTTCGCACCTTCGGACTTCACTGCGAAATCATCGATATAGCCTTCGTCCTTCAGGACCTGCGCAATCGCAACCTTGACTTTCGACGAGGGCATTGTCACCGAAACCTTCTCAACCATCTGCGCGTTGCGGATGCGAGTCAGCATATCGGCGATAGGATCACTCATGCTCATTTATGTTTCTCCTATTACCAGCTCGCCTTGGTCAGGCCAGGGATCTCGCCGCGGAACGCGATTTCGCGAATCTTGTTACGCGCCAGCCCGAATTTACGGAACGTGCCGCGCGGGCGACCGGTAATTGCGCAACGGTTGCGCTTACGGGTCGGATTAGAGTTGCGCGGCAGTTGTTGCAATTCCAGACGTGCTGCGTAGTGCTCTTCGTCCGACTTGCTCATATCGCTAATGATCGCCTTCAGTTCAGCACGCTTGGGAGCGTACTTGGCGGCCAGGCGAGCACGCTTCTTTTCACGTTCGATCAGTGCCAGTTTAGCCACGGTAACCTCAGTTTCTGAACGGGAACTTGAAGCTGGCGAGCAGAGCCTTTGCTTCGTCGTCGGTCTTCGCAGTCGTCGTGATGCTGATGTTTAGCCCACGCAATGCGTCGATCTTGTCGTAATCGATTTCGGGGAAAATGATCTGCTCTTTCACACCGATGTTGTAGTTGCCGCGACCGTCAAACGCACGACCCGACACGCCACGGAAGTCGCGCACACGGGGGAGCGCAACCGTCACGAAACGGTCCAGAAATTCGTACATTGCCTGACCACGCAACGTGACCATTGCACCGATCGGATAGCCCTGACGGATCTTGAAGCCAGCGATTGCCTTGCGCGCCTTCGTGATCACCGGCTTCTGGCCAGCAATTTTCGTCAGGTCGCCAACGGCGTTTTCGATGATCTTCTTGTCAGCAACCGCTTCGCCAAGGCCCATGTTCAGGGTGATCTTGGTGATACGCGGCACTTCCATCACAGACTTGTAACCGAACTTCTCGATGAGGCCGGGTACAACCTTCTCTTTGTAAAACTCTTGCAAACGAGCCATTTTTTTACTCCGCAGCGTCAGGCGCTCAGCACGGCACCGGTCGTCTTAAGGAAACGGACTTTCTTGTCTCCCTCGACCTTGATGCCTACACGCGACGCCTTGCCATTCGCGTCGACCAGTGCGACGTTCGAAATTTGCAGCGGCATCGTCTTGGCTTCCACACCGCCCGTCGTACCCTTCATTGGGTTCGGCTTGACGTGCTTCTTGACGAGGTTGATGCCCTCGACAGTCACTTTGCCTTCGCCAACGGACAGCACGACACCGCGCTTGCCTTTATCTTTGCCGGTGATGACGATAACTTCGTCACCTTTGCGAATCTTGTTCATCGCGACTCCTTACAGCACTTCAGGCGCCAACGAAACGATCTTCATGAATCGTTCGCTGCGCAGTTCGCGCGTGACGGGCCCGAAAATACGGGTGCCAATAGGTTCGAGCTTGGCATTCAACAACACTGCGGCGTTGCCGTCGAACTTGATCAGCGAACCGTCCTGACGACGCACGCCCTTGGCGGTGCGAACCACCACGGCGTTGTAAATTTCGCCTTTCTTCACGCGCCCGCGCGGCGTTGCTTCTTTGACGGTCACCTTGATGATGTCGCCAATGCTGGCATAACGACGCTTCGAGCCGCCGAGCACCTTGATGCACATGACTTCACGCGCACCCGTGTTGTCGGCCACTTCAAGCCGAGTTTCGGTCTGGATCATGGTTTATCTTTCCCAACTTAATCCGGTCACACCACCATGGCGTACCCGGTCAGTCTTGGTCCCGTCAGCCAATCGGCTGCTTGGGTATGAACAGCAGCGACGGCAAACGAAACCCGCCATCGCAATCCGGTGAATCCTTCGGAACAGGCTGGCGCCCGATCCGCTTCCCCCACCAACTTCGCCCGCGACGGGGCTCCCATAAAAGAGGGAAGACCGAGATTATAACTGATAATCTCGGTCTTGCAAGCGAAATCTACTGCGATTTCAACAACTTCTACTACTTTGCGGCGTCAGATGACGCGAGCAGCCTCGACCAGCCGAGCCACAACCCAAGCCTTCGTCTTCGAAATCGGACGAGTTTCCTGGATTTCAACGAGATCACCCTCGTTGTACGTGTTCGCGTCGTCGTGCGCGTGGTACTTCTTCGAGCGCACAACGTACTTGCCGTAAATCGGGTGCTTCACGCGGTGCTCAACCAGCACGGTGACCGTCTTGTCCATCTTGTTGCTGACGACCTTGCCGACCAGCGTCCGCTTGAGCGAGGTTTTTACGCTATCGTTCATTTCTGGTTCGCCTTCTCAGTCAGGACGGTCCGCACACGTGCGATGTCGCGACGAACCTTCTTCAGCTGGCTCGTATTCGTGAGCTGCTGGGTCGCGAGTTGCATGCGCAGGCCGAATTGCGCCTTCAGCAGGTCCGACAGCTCCTTGTTGAGCGCGGCCTGATCTTTCTGGTGAAGTTCGGAAGCCTTCATCATTTGCTCCTTAGGCGCCGAGCTGACGCACGATAAACGTCGTCTTCAGCGGCAGCTTAGCTGCAGCCAGACGGAACGCTTCGCGTGCCAGCTCTTCGGTTACGCCGTCCATTTCGTACAGCATCTTGCCCGGTTGAATCTCTGCGACGTAGTACTCAGGGTTACCTTTACCGTTACCCATCCGTACTTCAGCCGGCTTATGCGAAATCGGCTTGTCCGGGAAAATGCGGATCCAGATGCGGCCACCACGCTTGATGTGACGCGTCATTGCACGACGCGCCGCTTCAATCTGGCGCGCGGTCAAACGACCACGACCGATAGCCTTCAGGCCGAATTCACCGAACGACACTGCGTTGCCGCGGGTAGCGATACCGGTGTTACGACCCTTCTGCTCTTTGCGATACTTTCTGCGTTTCGGTTGCAGCATCGTTATTCTCCAGTCTTGCCGTCACCGCCGGCGCCACCAGCACCACCCGTGCGACGGGGAGCGCCACGGCGTGCACCTGCCGGGCCACCACCTTCACCATCGCGACGCGGACGGCGATCGCCACCCGGACGTGCGTTACGGCGCGGACGCTTTTCTTCGGCGACTTCTTCCACCACCGGTGCGTCGTTGCGGCCGAGCGTATCGCCCTTGTAGACCCACACCTTCACGCCGATGATGCCGTACGTCGTCTTCGCTTCCGAAGTTGCGTAGTCGATGTCAGCACGCAGCGTATGAAGCGGCACGCGACCTTCGCGATACCATTCCGTACGAGCGATTTCGATACCGTTCAGGCGGCCAGCGCTCATGATCTTGATGCCCTGAGCACCCAGACGCATTGCATTTTGCATCGCACGCTTCATCGCGCGGCGGAACATAATCCGGCGCTCGAGCTGCTGCGTGATCGAATCGGCGATCAGTTGCGCGTCGGTTTCCGGCTTGCGGATTTCTTCGATGTTGACGTGAACTGGAACGCCCATGCGCTTTTGCAGCTCGGACTTCAGCAGTTCAATGTCTTCACCCTTCTTACCGATCACCACACCTGGACGCGAGCTATAAATCGTGATGCGCGCGTTTTTCGCCGGACGCTCGATAACGACGCGGCCAACCGAAGCGTTCTTCAGCTTCTTCTTCAGGTATTCACGAACACCGATGTCTTCCTGCAACATCGCCGCGAAATTGTTGTTGTTCGCGTACCAACGCGACGCCCAATTGCGGCTGACGGCCAAACGGAAGCCAGTCGGATGAATTTTCTGTCCCATCGTATGACCCCTTAATTCCCGACCGTCACAGTGATGTGACAGGATTGCTTCTCGATGCGGTTACCGCGGCCTTTAGCGCGCGCGGTGAAACGCTTGAGCGACGCAGCCTTGTCGATGTAGATGCTCGTGATCTTGAGCTCATCGATATCGGCGCCTTCGTTGTGCTCCGCATTCGCGATCGCCGACAGCACGACCTTTTTCACGATTCCCGCAGCCTTCTTCGGCGAGAACGTCAGAACGTTCAGCGCCTTGTCGACCGGCAAACCGCGGATCTGGTCAGCCACAAGGCGCGTTTTCTGCGCCGAGATGCGGGCACCGCGATGAATTGCTTTCACTTCCATCATGAGCCCCTTATTTCTTAGCCTTCTTGTCGGCTGCGTGACCCTTGAACGTACGGGTCAATGCAAACTCGCCAAGCTTGTGGCCGACCATGTTTTCCGAGATATACACCGGAACGTGTTGACGGCCGTTGTGAACGGCGATCGTCAGACCGATGAAATCCGGGAGGATCGTCGAGCGACGCGACCAGGTTTTGATCGGCTTCTTATCCCGCGAAGCTGCTGCCGCCTCAACTTTCTTCAGCAAATGGGCGTCGCAGAACGGACCTTTTTTTACAGAACGTGCCATTGCCTACTCCTTAACGCTTGTGACGGCGCTGGACGATCATGCTCGTCGTGCGCTTGTTGCTGCGGGTGCGATAACCCTTAGCAGGCGTGCCCCACGGGCTCACCGGATCGCGACCTGCAGCCGTCTTGCCTTCACCACCACCGTGCGGGTGATCGACCGGGTTCATTGCAACGCCGCGCACCGTCGGGCGGATACCGCGCCAGCGGTTTGCGCCAGCCTTACCGATTTGACGGAGGCTATGCTCTTCGTTGCCAACTTCACCGATCGTCGCGCGGCACTCAACGTGAACGCGGCGGATTTCACCGGAGCGCAGGCGGACCTGTGCGTAGATGCCTTCACGAGCCAGCAACATCGCCGACGTACCGGCCGAACGCGCCATTTGCGCGCCCTTGCCCGGCAGCATTTCGATGCAGTGGATCGTCGTACCGACCGGAATATTGCGGATCGGCAGCGTGTTACCTGCGCGGATCGGCGCTTCCGAACCCGACATCAGTTGCTGGCCGACGGTAATACCTTTCGGAGCAATGATGTAGCGGCGCTCGCCGTCTGCGTACAGAACCAGCGCGATGTTCGCGCTACGGTTAGGATCGTACTCGAGACGTTCGACCTTGGCCGGAATGCCATCCTTCGTGCGACGGAAATCGACGACACGATAGTGATGCTTGTGACCACCGCCCTTATGACGGGTAGTGATGTGACCGTTGTTATTACGGCCGGCGGTCGAGGATTGCGAGTCGAGCAGCGCTGCGAACGGCTTGCCCTTATGCAGATCCTTGTTGACCACCTTGACCATCGCACGGCGGCCCGGCGAAGTCGGCTTAACTTTAACGATTGCCATGATTACTTGGCCTCCGCTTCAAAGTTGATTTCTTGGCCGGGCTTCAGGCAGACGTACGCCTTCTTCACGTCCTTGCGCTTGCCCATGAAGCGACCAAAGCGCTTGGCTTTGCCCTTCGAGACCAGCACGTTGACGGAATTGACTTCCACCTTGAACAGCAGCTCGACTGCAGCTTTCACTTCCTGCTTCGTGGCATCGGGCGCGACTTCGAACACAACCTGTTCGTGTTTGTCGGCCACCAGCGTCGCCTTTTCGGAGATCACCGGCGCGAGCAGGACCTGCATCAAACGATGATCGTTCTTGCGAATCTCGCTCATGACAGCAACTCCTCGATCTGGGCGACCGCAGCCTTCGTGATCAGGATCTTCTTGAAGTAGATCAGCGACAGCGGGTCGGCGTAACGCGGCTCGACAACTGCCACATGGGCGAGGTTGCGCGACGCGAGGTACAGGTTTTCGTCAACCGTGTCGGTAATCACCAGCACGGACTCGAGACCCATCGCCTTGAATTTTTCGGCCAGCAGCTTCGTCTTCGGCGCTTCGAGCGTCAGCTCGTCGACCACCGAAATGCGGCCTTCGCGGGCCAGCTGCGAGAAGATCGAGCAGAGACCTGCGCGATGCATCTTCTTGTTGACCTTGTGCGAAAAGTTTTCTTCCGGCGAATTCGGGAAGATCCGGCCACCGCCGCGCCACAACGGGCTCGACGACATACCGGCACGGGCGCGGCCCGTACCCTTCTGGCGCCACGGCTTCTTGGTCGTGTGCTTGACTTGCTCACGGTCCTTCTGCGCGCGGTTGCCGCTGCGGGCATTCGCTTGATACGCGACCACCACCTGGTGAATCAGGGCTTCGTTGTAATCGCGGCCGAACACGACGTCCGACGCGCTAACGCCTGCACCTTCCTGACCATTGGCATTCAGGAGCTTAAGTTCCATTATTTCGCTCCTTTCACGGCACGCGTTTTCACGGCCGGCGTAACGAATACCTTGCCACCCTTCGCACCCGGAACGGCGCCCTTGACCAGCAACAGCTTGCGGTCAGCGTCGATACGAGCGATTTCGAGGTTTTGCACCGTTACCGTTTCGTCACCCATGTGACCGGTCATGCGCTTACCCGGGAAAACACGACCCGGATCCTGCGCCATACCGATCGAGCCCGGCACATTGTGCGAGCGCGAGTTACCGTGCGATGCACGGCCAGATGCGAAGTTATAACGCTTGATGGTACCGGCGTAGCCCTTACCAATCGACACGCCTTGCACGTCGACCTTTTGGCCTACTTCGAACAGATCGGGACCGACCACAGCGCCGTTCGACAACTCGGCGGCTTTGGCAGCATCGATCTGGAATTCTTTGAGGATTTCACCGGCCTGAACGCCGGCTTTGGCGAGATGACCGGCCAAAGGCTTCGTCACGCGCGATGCACGGCGCGTACCGAATGCAACCTGCACGGCCGTGTAGCCGTCGGTTTCAACAGTCTTGATCTGCGTCACGCGGTTGTCGGACACGTCCAGCACGGTAACGGGAATCGAATCCCCTTCTGCCGTGAAGATACGGGTCATGCCAACCTTGCGACCTACGAGTCCAAGGCTCATCGTTTTCTCCATTCCCGACTGCGATTGGTCGGGGCTAATTTACAAAATGCCGGTGCCGTTTCGGGCGTGCGCTTTAGAAAAAGTGACACTCCAGCGCACCGACTTTTTTGCGCAAATGCGCGAAAAGCCCACTATTATAGCGAGGCCTTCCGTTTTCCGCAAGCAATCAATGACTTAGCGCTGCCGGGCAAGCCAGGCAGCCTTGAGAGCCTTATTGCAGCTTGATTTCCACGTCCACACCAGCCGGCAAATCCAGCTTCATCAGCGCGTCGACGGTCTTGTCCGTCGGATCGACGATGTCCATCAGGCGTTGGTGCGTACGGATTTCGAGCTGGTCGCGCGACGTCTTGTTCACGTGCGGCGAACGCAGGATGTCGAAACGTTGAATGCGGGTCGGCAGGGGCACCGGACCACGAACGATTGCGCCAGTCCGCTTTGCCGTGTCGACGATTTCAGCCGCCGATTGGTCGATCAAGCGATAGTCGAAAGCCTTCAGGCGAATGCGGATTTTCTGGTTCTGCATGACAATTCCTTGGAAAGAGCGAGGCAGCATTGCGCCGCCAGACAGTAAAAGAGCGTAGAGCCGGGAACCCACTGAGGGCGGGCGCCCGGCTCCGGGCACCACTTACAACAAAAGCGTCAATCCGCGATTTTACTCGAGGATCTTTGCAACCACACCAGCGCCGACCGTACGGCCACCTTCACGGATGGCGAAGCGCAGGCCTTCTTCCATCGCGATCGGGTTGATCAGCTTCACCGTGATCGACACGTTGTCGCCTGGCATGACCATTTCCTTGTCCTTCGGCAGCTCGATCGAGCCCGTCACGTCCGTCGTACGGAAGTAGAACTGCGGACGGTAGTTGTTGAAGAACGGCGTGTGACGGCCGCCTTCGTCCTTGCTCAGCACGTACACCTCAGCGGTGAAGTGCGTGTGCGGGTTGATCGTACCCGGCTTGGCCAGCACCTGGCCACGCTCCACGTCTTCACGCTTCGTGCCGCGCAGCAGGATACCTACGTTATCGCCCGCCTGACCCTGGTCGAGCAGCTTGCGGAACATTTCCACGCCCGTGCAGGTCGTCTTCACCGTCGGCTTGATACCGACAATTTCGATTTCCTCGCCGACCTTGACCACGCCGCGCTCAACGCGACCCGTCACCACCGTGCCGCGACCCGAGATCGAGAACACGTCTTCCACCGGCATCAGGAATGCGCCGTCCACTGCGCGCTCCGGCGTCGGAATGTACGTGTCCAGTGCGTCGGCCAGGTTCATGATCGCCACTTCGCCCAGCTCGCCCTTGTCGCCTTCCAGCGCCAGCTTCGCCGAACCCTTGATGATTGGCGTGTCGTCGCCCGGGAAGTCGTACTTCGACAGAAGCTCGCGCACTTCCATCTCGACCAGCTCCAGCAGCTCAGCGTCGTCCACCATGTCGCACTTGTTCAGGAACACGATGATGTACGGCACACCGACCTGACGCGCCAGCAGGATGTGCTCACGCGTTTGCGGCATCGGGCCGTCTGCGGCCGAGCACACCAGAATCGCGCCGTCCATCTGCGCTGCGCCCGTGATCATGTTCTTCACATAGTCAGCGTGGCCCGGGCAGTCGACGTGTGCGTAGTGGCGGTTAGCCGTTTCGTACTCGACGTGTGCCGTGTTGATCGTGATACCACGTGCCTTTTCTTCCGGCGCCGCGTCGATCTGGTCGTATGCCTTCGCTTCGCCGCCAAACTTCTGCGTCAGAACCGTCGTGATCGCTGCCGTCAGCGTGGTCTTGCCGTGGTCAACGTGACCGATCGTGCCGACGTTCACGTGCGGCTTGGTCCGTTCGAATTTACCTTTAGCCATGTTTCTCTTCTTTCAAAAAGTTAATCGTTGAATGACTTGCCGCGCGATTACTTCGACTTCGCGTTGATGATCGCTTCGGACACGTTACGCGGTGCTTCGGCGTAATGCTTGAATTCCATCGTGTACGTTGCACGACCCTGGGTCAGCGAACGCAGCGACGTCGAGTAGCCGAACATTTCCGACAGCGGTACTTCTGCGCGAACGATCTTGCCGCCGCCCACCATGTCGTCCATGCCCTGCACGATGCCACGACGACCCGACAGATCGCCCATCACGTTGCCCATGTAATCTTCAGGCGTTTCGACTTCCACGGCCATCATCGGTTCGAGGATGACCGGTTGAGCCTTGCGCATTGCTTCCTTGAACGCCATCGAACCGGCCATGCGGAACGCATTTTCGTTCGAGTCGACGTCGTGGTACGAACCGAACGTCAGGTGAACCTTCACGTCAACGACCGGGAAGCCTGCCAGCACGCCGGCCTTCAGCGTTTCCTGGATACCCTTGTCGACTGCCGGGATGTATTCACGCGGAATCACACCGCCCTTGATCTCGTCCAAGAACTCGTAGCCCTTGCCTTGTTCGTTCGGCTCGAGCGTGATGACCGCGTGACCGTACTGGCCGCGACCACCCGACTGCTTGACGAACTTGCCGTCGACGTCTTCCGCCTTGCCGCGAATCGTCTCGCGGTATGCGACCTGCGGCTTGCCGACAGTTGCTTCCACGCCGAATTCGCGCTTCATACGGTCAACCAGAATTTCGAGGTGCAGCTCGCCCATGCCCGAAATGATGGTTTGGCCCGATTCCTCGTCCGTTTGGACGCGGAACGACGGATCTTCCTGAGCCAGACGGTTCAGAGCCAGACCCATCTTTTCCTGGTCGGGCTTCGTCTTCGGCTCAACAGCCTGCGAAATCACCGGTTCCGGGAAAATCATGCGCTCGAGGACGATCGGGCTTTGCGGATCGCACAGCGTGTCGCCGGTCGTTGCGTCTTTCAGGCCAACCGCTGCAGCGATGTCGCCTGCACGGACTTCCTTGATTTCTTCGCGCTGGTTTGCGTGCATCTGCAGAATACGACCCAGACGTTCCTTCTTGTCTTTGGTCGCGTTCAGCACGGTGTCGCCCGAATTCACAACGCCCGAATATACGCGGAAGAAGATCAGCTGGCCGACGAACGGGTCGGTCATGATCTTGAACGCCAGCGCCGAGAACTTCTCGTCGTCAGCGGCGCGGCGCTCACCTTGCTCACCGTTTTCCAGTTCGCCGGTAACCGGCGGAATGTCGATCGGCGACGGCAGGAAGTCCAGAACCGCGTCGAGCATGCGCTGCACGCCCTTGTTCTTGAACGCAGTGCCGCACAGCATCGGCTGGATTTCGCAAGCGATCGTACGGTCGCGCAGGCCCTTGATGATTTCCGCTTCAGAGAGCTCGCCCTCTTCCAGGTACTTGTTCATCAGCTCTTCGCTCGACTCAGCGGCCGCTTCGATCATCTTCTCGCGCCATTCGTTGCACGAGTCGACCAGCTCCGCCGGGATCTCCTCGTACGAGAACTTGGTGCCTTGGGACGCGTCGTCCCAAATGATCGCCTTCATCTTCATCAGGTCGACGACACCGGTGAAGTTTTCCTCGGCGCCGATAGGCACCACGACCGGAACCGGATTAGCCTTCAGACGCAGCTTCAGCTGGTCGTAAACCTTGAAGAAGTTCGCGCCGGTGCGGTCCATCTTGTTGATGAACGCGAGACGGGGAACCTTGTACTTATTAGCCTGGCGCCACACGGTTTCCGACTGGGGCTGAACACCGCCCACTGCGCAGTAAACCATGCATGCACCGTCGAGCACGCGCATCGAGCGCTCAACTTCAATCGTGAAGTCGACGTGGCCCGGGGTGTCGATGATGTTGATGCGGTGCTCAGCGCGGTCGCCGGCCATGCCCTTCCAGAACGCCGTCGTAGCAGCCGACGTGATCGTGATGCCGCGCTCCTGCTCCTGCTCCATCCAGTCCATGGT